>CAYRXH010000026.1:0-29938 GCA_964428185.1 uncultured Bacteroidales bacterium | reverse complement strand
TCCAGTTTCTGATACCATCAGCATCATGAACCACACTTTGGGCATACATGGGATGATGTCCTAAATACTTCTCATTCATGGGAACATCGGAGTTGGCTAAATGTTCCTCTATGTGTGGATTTCCTGAAAAACCGGGGTTATCTATGTATTCAAAAGAATGAGCAGGAAATTCCACAAACTGCGGATTGGCGGGGTCAGTAAAATCAATGTAACCCGTTGGACCATCAGAAGTGGCTGAGCCGGGTACAGGTAAAAGCAATGACTGTCCCTTTGCAAAATTGAACACACATATCAGCAATAGTGCCGATATAAAAAACTGAATTGATTGTCTTGTTCTAATAATGATTTATTTTTGGATTAATATTTTTATAATTGACTGTGTTTTTCTCCACTTATTTGCAGAAAATAAATACCGTTTGATAAAAAAGGCAATGAAAGATGAAAATAGGTTTCGTTAGAAAACTTCTCAGATTGTGAGTAAATTAATTTGCCTTTGATATCATACAAGTGGAAAAATAAATTGTGCAGTTGTTCTTTATCAAATTCTATGTGAATGTTTCCATCACTTAGATTTGGTAACACCTTTATATTTGATACAGTTTGGTAAACCATGTCAAGACTGTATATTCTCTCAGCATCTGTTTTGATTAAATAAGCATCTATGTCAGAGTCAAAGCTTCTTGTAAAACCTGATGTAATAAAGCCGCCGTCATCATCGCTGCCTCCATAATGTCTTTCAAACATAATCTGACTTTGGGCAAACTGTGACATAAACAGCAGAGAAAAAAAGATCGGAAAAACTTTTTTCAAAAGAGTAAGCGGGTTATATTGTTGATTGCTTTATTTCTTCAATATTTTAAACTCAGTTCTTCTGTTGAGCTGTCTTCCTTCATTGGTTTCGTTTGAAGCGACAGGAATTGTTGCTCCGTATCCCTTTGCCACAAGCCGGTCTTTTGAGATGCCGTTTTTAATGAGATAATCAACCACACTTTGTGTCCGTTCCTGTGAAAGTTTCATGTTGTATTCGTGTGATCCGATGATGTCAGTGTGGCTTGAAATTTCAATCACAAGGGTCAGAATATCATTCATGAGTTTGATGAGCCTGTCAAGTTCTTCTTTTGATTCAGGTCTGAGATCTGATTTGTCAAAATCATAGAAGATATTGTTCAGTATGATCTTTTCACCCACATTGACATCTTCAGCAGTGAGTTGTGCGGTGTCAGACAGCAGTTTGACCAGAAACAGGTCAACATTGATAAATGCACGTTGCTCATTTTCGCTGATTGTGAATTCTTTACTGGCCTTGCTGTATCCTTCAGTTTTCCCCTCAATGGTATATGTTTTCCCCATGGGAAGTGTAATTTTATACTGTCCTGTTTCTTCTTCTGTTTGCAGTTTAGCCACAACCTGCCCTGTTTCCTTATCTGTGAACACCACATCGGCCTGCAATGATTTAAAAGTTGCATCGTCAGCAGTGCGACCTCTGACAGAAATATATTTTTTCTTGGGTTTTACGATGGTGAGAAAATTGATGTCCAGTTCACCAAGACCTCTTCTCTGCCGGCTTGTTGAAAAAACGGCGTG
The DNA here is from genome assembly GCA_964428185.1 of uncultured Bacteroidales bacterium. Lineage (GTDB taxonomy): Bacteria > Bacteroidota > Bacteroidia > Bacteroidales > DTU049 > CAYMAZ01. The sequence goes on along the minus strand of CAYRXH010000026.1, from coordinate 28,354 downwards.
TTTTTCGTCGGCAGTGGGATAATAAAACACATCATCTTCGGTGGTGTTGATAGGGTAGCCGATGTTTTCCGGGGTTGACCAGAATCCGTCTTCAGAAACTGTAGAAATAAAAATATCAAATCCTCCCATGTTCTCATGTCCTTCGGAAGAAAAATACAGTGAGACACCGTCAGAGAGAATAAAAGGAGCATCTTCATCATATTTTGTGTTGATCACAGATCCAAGATTTTCAGGTTCAGTCCAGCGGTTATCTCCCAGAAAGATTGATTTGTAAATATCTCTACCGCCATATCCACCCGGTCTGTCACTGACAAAATAAAGCGTTTTTTCGTCAGGTGCCATTGAAGCATGGGTTTCCCAGTATTGTGAATTGATTGGTTCAGGCAGTTTTTCAGGTTTTGTCCAGTCATCATTTATAAACAAACTCATGTAGATATTGCCATCGCCTTTGTCATCTTTATAAATGAATAATTTTTGCTCATCATGAGAAAGACTGATCGAAGCCTCGTGCCCGGATGTGTTGATTTTTCCTTTGATGGGCTGGGCATTTTCCCACTTTCCGTTGATAAATTTTGAAATGTAGATATCTTCGAAATACAGTCCCTTTTCATCTTTCATTCCTCCGGTTGATGATTCACGTCGGGAGGTGAAAATGATATAGTCCTTTTTTCCTGAAATAATTGGAGAGTATTCTGCAAAAGTGGAATTTACAATGGTACCAAGATTCTGAATCCTTATACTGACAGGATTATCAATCAGTTTTTTAGCATTGTAGGTTTTTTCAATCATGAATTTTACTTCATCAACGATATCAGGATTCAGGTCATGAATATTATTCAGGTAAATATTGTAATACTCCAGAGCCTTGTTGAATCTGTACTGTACATGATTTGCCTGTCCCAGAAGATAGAATGCCTCGAGAGGTGCAGTAGTTTCAATGTAGTCTCCCCGATATGACAGATTCACATATCTGATTGCTTTTTCAAGATATGGAATTGCTTCTGCTTTCTGTCCCCTGATGTGCATATAGCAATAACCGATCTTATAGTTGAGATTCGGATTGTCAGGCCAGATTTCTTCAAGATCCTTGTACATTTTCAGGGCAGACTCAAAGTTTTCATCCATCAAAAAAAGTTCGGCTTTCTCGTAATTCAGTTTGAATTCCTTATTATTGACAATTTTTTTCACAAAATCGTCCTGAGCGACAGTTTGATTAGGACAGATGCCAATAATCATGATGAGCAATGCAAGTAGTCGAAAAATTTGTTTCATATTCTGGGGAATTTAATATCGTTAATTTATGTTTTTTGACCGACAAAATTATGAAATTTTATCAAATAATACCGAAAGAGATGAAAAAAAATATTTTGTCATGAAAAACAGGGGGTTAATTTTCAGAATATTTCAATTGAAATAAATGAGCAAACAATAATTGTTGCTTTATATTGATCAGATTATCAGTTTTTTGTCACCGGCTCAACAGTATATCCTCTGTTTCTCAAGATCGCAATGATTCCTTTATGTCCGCCCAGATGTGCTGCTCCGACAGCATACACAACAGTTTGTTTTTTTGAATAACGTATTATTTTTTTTACCATCCCATAATTTCTACTGATCAGAAAAACTTTCTGAAAGTTTTCAGGAAGACTGGTGTCAGAAACAGTAAACAGGTATAATTCTTCAATATTCTGTGAAATATATAAATTCATCAGTTGGTCAAGTTCGTTGTTTTTCTGAAGAGTGTCCCTGATCATCTGCATAAGCATGTCGGTCTGATCCTCAAGTGAAATTTCATCAACAGCCCTGATCTGGTCTTCAATTTCTTCAAGCCCAAAGACAGATTTGTTGTTGCTTCTGGCAAAATTGAGAAACTCCATATCCATGGGGAGTGCTTTGTCTTTTGCCATTTCTGACTGCATCAGTTGTGCAGACAGGTAAAAGGGTTTCATTTTGTTGAACATCATCACCCCCTGTCCCAGCTTGTCTTTCATATAAGTATCAAGAAACAGGTAATTCTCTTCAGAGAGGATGTCTTTCAGGCTCATGTTTTTCATAATCATCATGTTCTGCAAAGCTACCGGATTGATCTCATCCATCAGCACTTCCATGGCAAAAGCATCGCAAAGAAGAATATACTCCTTTACTGTAGCTTCCATTTGAAAAACCGATTCGTCCTGAACATGCATTGTTCCGAAAAGATAACTGTATTCAGGGATTCCTTTTCCGGAGATTCGCCATAGCAGAGAAGAAGTATGATCATTTTGGCAAAAAACAAGGTTAATCTGTAGAATAATGAAGGATAAAACAGAAAGAAACTGACGCATAATGCACAAATTTTCCTTCAAAATTAGTACTTTTGTATTAATTTTCGTCAAATAAAGCAACGTTTTCTGTTTTTAGATTGTTATTGATGTGAGCGGTAAGAAAGAACAATTCATTGAGGATGAACAGTTATTGCTGAAGGAGTGTCTGAAAAACAATCCCAGAGCTCTGAAATGCTTGTATGAAATGTATTCTTCAAAAATGCTCGGAATATTGATCAGATATGCAAAAAACAAAATGGAAGCAGAAGATATGTTACAGGAGGGTTTTGTAAGGGTTTATCAGAATCTTGATAAATTCCGCTATGAAGGCTCACTTGAAGGCTGGGTCAGGCGTATTATGATCAATACGGCTATCAATTACTACAAGAGTAATCTTAAACACAATCAGTCAGTTGATATTGACTATGTCAGTCACACTGCTCCCTTGAGTGTTGATGCAGTTGACACACTTTCACACAAACAACTGATCAGGTTGATTCAGACCTTACCCGAAGGGTATCGCCTTGTTTTTAACCTCTACGTTGTTGAAGGATATTCCCATAAAGAAATTGCCGATCAGATGGGAATCTCAGAAAACACCTCAAAATCACAACTCTCCCGAGCACGAAAAGTTCTTCAGAAAAAAATTGCACAGTATTCAGGACAATGCCATGAAAAAGTTGATGCAGAATTATGAGTTTGACAGTCTGCTCAGAGAGAAACTGAGCAATGTTGAGGTGAAGCCATCCGAACACCTGTGGACAAGGCTTGCTCCGGTCATTCCGCGTTATAATCCATGGGGACAGATTTTTACTCCCTTTACAAAAATCTTCTTCGGTTCACTTGTTTTTGTGGGTTCGGTAGTAATTACTTCAATTGCAGTTCTTAACTGGAACCAGGACGTTTCTGAAATGATTCCTGCTGCTGAAAAACAGCTTCAGGCTGAAGAAATCATACAAAACAAGAGATCAGAAAATAATAATCAAGTTGTTGTTCAGGCAGTGAAAAGTAAATCCGAAGCGGAACAAACAGTTATCCTGAAAGATCCGACAAATCTCCTGCCGTTTACTGATACATCTCGTGAAAGTGATGAGACAGATGCTTCTGAAATCATTGAACAAGTCTATGAAAGTGATGTTGCTGAAGTTGTTACAGTAATCAATAATCAAAAGGAAGAAATGTATCCTGTCAGACTGAACCCTGTTTTTGTTTATGCTGTTCCTGCCCCTCCTGCAGTGCTTGCCGGCAAACCTGTATCCTATGCATCTGAACTGGCAGCAGCAGTTCCCAATGATTATGTCAATACAAGTGAACTTGCTCTGAACATTAGTCTGCAGCCGGAGTTGTATTATTTTGACACATCATTGTTTGCTACAAGTCGTGCACTTGATCACAGTCTTAATTTTTCCATTCAGTACCTGTCCAGGGATTTTTTCTTTGAAACAGGAGTCTCAGGCACTTATGTCACACATTCCAATACCTACCGTAATACAACAATTGTGAGAGAGATTGTTGACTCCTACGAGCAGGTCGATTCTGTCCAGTTTGTTGATGTCTGGGATCCAAACACATCCACATGGATTACCCAGCCGGTTTTTTATACTTCAGTTGTAAATATTTATAATGATAATACAAAGACTGATGTTGTAATCAGAGAGGACTCCTATTTATATATTCAGGTTCCAGTTTTTATGGGTCTGAGAAAGGATATCAGACGGTTTTCAGTGGAAGCAAAAACAGGCTTTGTGTTCAGCACTCTGTTGTTTACTTCCGAACAGGATAAAACGTATTCCAATGAGGAAAGCAATATACTCTATGCTGAAGAAAACATTATTTCCCTGAAACGTAACAGACAATACTGGAGTTTTATGCTCGGAATAGGGACATCTTATAAGCTCTCTTCAACATCTGAGATTTTTGTTACTCCCACATACAGATATCTGCTCAATCCTTTGTATCCCGGGAACAATCCCTCCAGAAAAACCCCTTATGCATTTGGTTTGCAGACAGGGATACGGATTATTTTTTAATTCAGACATGATGCATGATGAAAAAGATAATATTTTTTACACTTGTTAGCTTCCTTATCCTCCGGGTGTTTGCTGCGAATGTTTCATTTTCAGGATATGTTAAATCTCAGCAGTCAGTTCCGCTTCAGAATTACTGGGTGTTTTTCAGATTTTCTGCTCCTGCTTATCTGCCTGGTGATTTTACAATGAACGGACCGGCGGTGCAGACTGACAATACAGGAAAATATACGTTCACACTGAACAATATCCCATCAAATGTCCTCTACTCTGCAAAGATTTATGCCTATGATTCAAACTTTCACAGAATAGAAAAATCATTTTCTTTTTTTGCAGACGGTTGCAACTATTACATTCATACAATTTATGCCAATCCAATTACTTCAACAAATACCAAAGTGAATTTTAATCATCAGGCTGTGTGTATGGACTGCCCCGCATATAAACAACTGGAAAATACATCAACCCCCAATCTTAAAAATACAGGATTGACCACATGGGAATGGGAAAGCAATAACGAGATAATTTCTAATGATACCCACACTAAGTTTTTTATTTCTTCACCATCTTATACACAGATAACCCTCACAGCGAAAGTGACAGATCCTTATACAGGATTTACTTTTTTTGAGAACTCAGAAACAAAAGAAATAGTTACTGATACTTCGTTCTTTTTTCATGTGGGCGGACAGATTTTCTCGGGGAGTATGCCCGTAAGTACTTCCGGGGTTATACTGTACAGAAAAATTCTTGATGATTATCAGGCTATTGATACTATGATTGTTAGTCAATATGGTTATTACTATTTTACAGAACTTCCTAACTGCGAATATCTGCTGAAAGCATTTCCCGATCCTGATCAGATGAGAAATGAGTATTATCTGCCTACATATTATCCTGATGTACCATACTGGAGTCAGGCTCAGATTGTGCAGGTTCAGAATCATTCCTCCACAATGTCAATCTATTTGCTGCCTTCACAGCAAATGAGCGGACAGTATTCAATTGATGGCCATGTTTACCTTCCTGATATGTCGCCTGTCAGATGTGAAATAATTTTGCTGGATAGCGAGATGAATGTTGCTCAGTATGCACTGACCTCAGGGGACGGGGCATTTCATTTTGCTGGTCTTCCACAGGGAACATATTATCTGGTCTATGAAATTCCTGGTATTTACTCTGAGCATATCCCGGTTACTCTTTCAGAAAATAATCCTGTTGCTTATGAGGAAATTATTGTTGGCTCTGCCACAGGATCAGAATATTATGAAAGCTGGCAAAACGAATTTTCAGCATTTCCCAATCCATTTGAGTCTGAATTGTTGATGACTATCAATACTGGTGCAGGTATAGGAAGTTATTTCTTTGTGATAAGAGATATTCTGGGATCGGTAGTTTATGCAGGTTCATTTGACACAGGAGAGATTGATATTCTGTTATCATTGCCCCATCTGAACCCCGGACCATATTTTCTTGAAATATTTAATACAGAAAACAGAACCAAGCAGGTAATTCCTTTGATTAAACAGTAATTTGTTTTTCAATCCATTTCTCATTTCTGAATTCATAGGTGTGGTTAACACCATATTCTTTCAACAGGGCATGTGCTTGTGTAAAACCCGAACAGAGTTCATCGCATTTATGGGCATCAGAATTAACAATCATGGGAACTCCCATCTGAGCAGCTTTTTTAATGATGGCATCTGAAGGATAAAAGTCGGTCCGCTTATTCTGATAGAATCCCCGTGTGTTTATTTCCATAATAATATTGCGGTGCTTCAACAGGTCAAGGATTTCATTAGTCTCGCGTATATACCAATCTTCATCCTCACTGAAAAATCTGCCTGCATTGTTCAGTTTAATCTTGTCAAAGTGAGCAAGAATATCAAAATCCTGCGATAAAATCATACTTTTCAGTTGTTGAAAATAAACAAGACATGCTTTCCTCCCATCTCCACCAAAGTATTTACTAATTCCTTCTTCAAAATAATGTGGATTTCCGTCAATAAACCAGACCTCATCAGAATCAGGGACTTTAACAAGATGAATTGCGCCAATAATATAATCGAGGTCCCATGTGTTTTTTATCATAGAAAAGGGAATACTCATCTCCGGAATGTAATCAACTTCAAGAGCTTTCAGAATATCGATTTGATCTCCGTAAACAGAAATGTTATTGAGTATATCATTGAGATAGTGTTCAAGCTCTTCTTTGTTACTTAGGCTCCATCCTGCCGGCACGGGTAAAGGAGCATGTGATGAGATTCCGATCTGAACGATGTTTAATGATAGGGCAGTTCGAACAAGATCACGAACTGAATCATGACCGTCACAATAATTTGTATGAGTATGAAAATTTGAATACAATTCAGAAAAGTTTATTATTGCAAAAATACAAACTTGTTAAAAACACTTAAAAAATTACGAAAAAAGATATTTTAATGTTAAAAATTGTTAATATACAGACGAATCCCTGCAACTTTTACTGCAAAAAGTTGTCAAATAGACCAAAGTTCTTTGTAAAAACATCTTTCAATTTCAAGTGTCAGGATTTGAAAAATTATACGTTAACTGGTTTCATCTGACCTAAAACTGAAAGTTGCTTGTTTGGTCCAAAAATTAATAGTAAATTTAAAGAAAAATGGAATCAAATACTAACTTAATTAAAAAAGGAGGTCGTATGAATCTCAAGCAAAGTGTTTATTGGATAATTTATATCCTATTCATTACAGGATTGGTTATAGCCATGACTGTTATAGGCTAATAGAAAGCCCTTTTCCCTCAACCATTTCCCATAACCCACACCCGGATTGTGAAATCCGGGTTTTTCTGTGCCCTGAAGTTTTGAAAGTTATCAGAATTATATTTTTGGTGAAGCCGAAAATTTATTCTCAATCTAAATAGAGAATGAAATTTATTCATTGGCAGATGTTTATACTTAGTATTTATTTTTTATGTATTTAAATGAAAGTTTTCTCATATTTGAGGTCTTTTTTTATAAAATATAGATTAATAAGAGGTTATATTTACAGACAATGGTTTTTTAATTTATACCAAGTATAAATTTTCAGTTCAATAGTTTTCCTTACAGATTTCAATAAAAAAAATTCATATCATTGCTGTTCACAATTTGCTTGTTAATAACTCTGTAAGCAATTGATAATGAGAAATGTTATGAAAAGAGGGTTCATTGTTGTCTGTGGTATTGCATTATTGACTGCCAGTTTTGCTTGCAGAACATTTTATGCATCTACCAGAACAAATGCCCGGCTGATTGCACTTGATACACTGATGATTGAGGATTCTTCTGCTGTTGCACTAATTGCCCCATACAAGACTGCCATAGAGATTGAAATGAATGAGATCATTTCCTATTCTGAAGTTGCAATTGCAAAAAATCAACCCGAAGGATTACTGAACAATTTTATCAGTGATTTGATATTATACATGTGCAACAAGTATTATTCAGATGGTGGATACCTATATGATGTAGTGATCTTAAATAACGGAGGCTTACGTGCAGCACTTCCTAAAGGATTAATAACTGTTGGTGATGTATACAGGCTTATGCCCTTTGAAAATGAGACGGTCGTTCTGACACTTACCCCTGATAGTTTTCTGGAAATGATTCATTACATCATTCAATCAGGAGGTGTTCCTTTTGCAGGTATGAGAATAACAAGCAGACAGATGGAATTATCTGCCCTTACAATCAATGGAGAGCCCTTTGACGACAGCAGAAATTACACAGTGATCACTTCGGATTATCTGGCAGACGGAGGAGACCGAATGGAATTTTTTAACGAGCCGGTTGAATACAGAAAATTGTCAGTGTTGATACGTGATTTGATCATAGATTATCTTAAAGAGCAGAATAGCCTTGGGATTTCTCTGCAGCCGGTGACTGACGGGAGGATTGTCTATGAATAGAAGGGCATTTATTAAAACAGTACTTGCCGGAGGTGCTCTTTGGGGAATAAGCAGGACGGGAATTACAGGGACAATGAGCAGGGGTTTGACCAAAATTACTATTCTTCACACCAATGATACTCATAGTCAGATTGATCCTTTTCCAGCTGGTCACCATCGTTTTCCAGGTATGGGAGGATTTGCAAGACGTGCTGCATTGATAAAACAGATTAGGGAAGAAGAACCCAATGTTTTGCTTTTCGATTCAGGTGATATTTATCAGGGAACACCATACTTCAATTATTATAAAGGAGAGCTTGAAATTAAACTGATGAGTGAAATGAAATACGATGGGGCTACTATTGGGAATCATGAGTTTGACAATGGGCTGGATGACTTTGAAAGAAATCTGGTGCATGCTTCATTCCCATTTATATCTAGTAACTATGATTTCAGTGATACTGTGTTAAATAACAGAATATCACCATATAAGATTTTTGAAAAAGCAGGCATTAGCATTGGAGTGTTTGGTCTGGGAATTGAACTTGAAGGTCTTGTTTCAAAAATAGCATATGCACAGACACGATATCTTGATCCAGCAGAAAAGGCAGCCTATTATTCTCATTTTCTAAAAAAGGAAATGATGTGTGATCTGGTAATTTGTCTTTCTCATCTAGGATTCAGTTACAAAGAAAATAAAATTTCGGATATTGACATTGCAAAGCAATCAAAGAATATTGACATTATTTTGGGAGGTCATACTCACACTACACTTGAGAAGGCGGTCGTCATGTCTAATTCTGACAGTAAAGAGGTTGTTATCGGACAGGTGGGCTATGGAGGAGTCAACCTGGGTAGGATGGACGTATATTTGAAGAAAAATGTGGGTTTAAAGTTTGTCGAAGGCTATGCAATAAAAATTTTAAAAAAACAAGCATGAAAAAATTTTTTTTTCAAAAAAAAATAGCAAAATTTGCATCCCCGTTTTCTTTTAAACTTGGAAAAACGGAGTGAGATCAGGCAGATTTTAACTTAAAACATAGAAAATCAAATGAAAAATTAACAGAGCTCAAGGTATTTATGAAGGATATTAAAACCATATGGAACAACTGCTTGAAGATTATCAGGGATAATATTAATGAACACAGCTTTAAAACCTGGTTTGAACCCATTAAGCCTGTTAAAATTGAAAATAATATTCTGACAATTCAGGTTCCAAGCCCATTTTATTTTGAATGGCTTGAAGAACATTATATTGATTTACTGAGAAAAACTATAAAAAAAGAACTGGGAGCCAATGGTCAGCTTGAATACAATATCATCATGGACCGTAATCATGGCAATAATGAGCCTCTTGAGATAAAGCTACCTTCAACTAATAAAAAGGCCCTTAAAAATTCACCAGTTTCAATCCCGATAGATATCAACAAGGGAAAATCAAAGGATATTCCAAATCCTTTTGCTATCCCGGGTTTAAAGAAGATCAATATAAACCCCCAGTTGGTTGAAACATTTAATTTCGACAACTTTATAGAAGGAGACTGTAACAGACTTGCACGTTCAGCCGGCTTTGCAGTAGCCAACAATCCCGGAAAAACAGCATTCAATCCATTGCTTTTATATTCTGCTACCGGACTTGGAAAAACACATCTTGCCCATGCAATCGGTATTCAGACGAAAAACAACTTTCATGATAAAACTGTTTTGTATGTTCAGACTGAGCAATTTGGCAATCAGTTTATAGATGCTGTAAAAAATAACAGCATGAATGATTTTGTTCATTTTTATCAGATGATAGATTTGCTTATTATGGATGACATCCATGCGTTGTCAAATAAACTAAAAACTCAGGATGTTTTTTTTCATATTTTTAATCATTTGCATCAAAACGGGAAGCAATTGATTATTACATCAGATAAGCCGCCTGTTGAGTTTCAGGGAATTGAACCCAGATTGCTGTCAAGATTTAAATGGGGGTTGGCTGCTGATTTGCAACCTCCAGATCTTGAGACAAGAATTGCAATTATTGAGAAAAAATTATACAATAACGGAGCAACAATGCCACAGGATGTCATTGAACATCTTGCATACAGCATTTCAACCAACGTACGGGAACTTGAAGGGGCTCTGATTTCATTGCTGGCGCAAAGTTCACTCAATAAAAAAGAGATTACAATTGAGCTGGCAAAGAAAATGATTGAGAAGTATGTCAAGAACACTACCAGAGAAGTGACTATTGACTATATTCAAAAAATTGTTGCAGATTATTTTAATATTACCGTTGATAATCTTTTATCAAAATCAAGAAAAAGGGAAGTTGTTCAGGCCAGACAGATTGCAATGTTTTTTTCAAAAAAACTGACCAAGCATTCGCTAGCTTCTATCGGACTTCAAACCGGGAGTAAGGATCATGCCACTGTACTCCATGCATGTAAGACGGTTAATGATCTGATGGAAACTGACAAGCAGTTTAAAAAATATGTTGCTGAAATTGATAAAAAAATCAAATTCTATACTCCCTGATTTTTTTAATTTTAGAACAGATTATTCAGAGATTTTTTTGTAATTTCGCAGGTTATTGCTGAATGATGTATTGTGTTTTCTCAATATGCTTTAGTAAAACAACATAAAAATGCCTGAGAATTACAAACTTATCTTTGCCCTGTCCCGTCATCAGCACTTTGGGTTTCTGGTTGAGGCTTTTCGTATTATTGAGTTGAAAAACGGTCAATGGAGTCTGGATGTAAAAAGAATTTCTGATCCAGATTCTAGATTTTTAACGTTCGAACTCAGTACAGCAGAGAGTGAATTGCTCATGGCTTCGCTCCATTTGAGGGAAGATAAAGTGTATGATCATTTCTGCCTGCTGAAAGAGAAGAAAAGGCAGGGGAACGGCACTTTTTTCAGTGATACATCAATCTCAAAACATATAGTCCCTTATGTATCTGAACAAACTGCTGCATTGATTTCCGCATTAGCAGAAAATAACATTTCTTTATTTTACTGGGGTTCTGATACTGCTGGAGCAATTAATGAGATTCCTTTACAAAACGGAAAGTATATAGCTGAGCCAAGGTTTTTCTTTTCACTGACGGAATCAGGTTTTTATTATACTTTGTCAGTGTTTCGGGACGAAGAAAAGCTTGTGCTTGCTGATTGTGAAATAATTACATATAAACCATGCATACTAAAATCAGGGGATCAGTTGCTTGCTTTGCCCGTTGATTTTGACGGGCAGTTACTGAAACCATTTGTCAGACAGGAAACAATTCAGATTCCTAGAGATAAAGTAGCATCCTATCTCCAGTCATTTGTGAGCAAAATAATCAGAAAATACAAGGCTGATGTCAACGGTTTCTCAGTGGAAGAACATTCTCCCGCTGTAATTCCTTTGTTGAGTCTCAACAGGATTCACAGAAAGTTGCCTGTTATTGAACTGATTTTTAATTATGAAGGTGAACATTTTTCTGCTTCGTCAACTCAGGATTTCTCATTAAAATTAATGTCAGTGCAAAATAAGGTTTCCTTTGTGAAGACATATAGAAACAAGGACGCTGAAGAGATGATTTTAAAAAAAATTGAATCCCTTGGATTCAGAATGGTACAGCAGGGTTATTTTACATGTATGTTTTGTGAAAATGAAGATCGGGAAGTTACCATTCAGCAGTTGCTTTCTGAACTTGCTTCAAAATATTCCCTGTTAAAGACCATGGGGGCTGAATTTGACATTATGGTTGACAGTAAGAGATATATGCTCGAGGAGCCGCGCATATATACCAGTATAAGCAGTATCAATGACTGGTTTGACTTACAGATGAATGTTCAGTTCAATGGATTTACTGTCCCGTTTCAGAAAATTATACCAAATATAATTAAGGGTAATAATGAATATAAATTGCCTGACGGCACAATCGCATTGCTTCCTACTGAATGGTTCAGCAGATTCAGGGATGTTGCAGTATTGTCTGAACAGGGAGATCAGGGGCTTAAAATTCAAAAGTCGCAGATTAATATAATTGAAGTTGCTGAAAATAATATCACTACTCAGATTTCAGAAAAAATGATTTCCCTGATACAAAGAAATATTCCATCCGTATCACTTCCTTCAGGAATAAAGACACCACTCAGGGATTATCAGAAAAAAGGACTTGACTGGTTAATGTTCCTTCACGAATGTGGAGTAGGTGGATGCCTGGCAGATGATATGGGGCTGGGAAAAACAGTTCAGGTGCTTTCCTATTTTTTAAAAATTTCTGAAATGCCTTCTGATTCATATACAGAGAGCAATATAAATTTTGGTGAATTGTTTCAAGGAGATCAGAAGAGTGAGCGCAGATCAAATACACATCTGATAATCTGTCCGTTATCATTGATTCATAATTGGGAAGAAGAAATCCGGAAGTTTGCACCTTCTCTCAAAACCATTGTCTATTCTGGGCCTGACAGATACAGGCTATATCATTATTTTTCATATGCTGATATTGTGCTTTCATCATACGGGATAGTGAGAAATGACGCTGATGTTCTGAAATATTTTGAATTTCACACCATTGTTCTTGATGAAAGTCAGTATATCAAAAATCCCGAATCAAAGAGTTATGATTCTCTTTTGACACTCAGTTCGAAGCAAAGGTTTGTGCTTTCAGGTACCCCTCTTGAAAACAGCCTCACAGATATCTGGACTCAAATGAATTTTCTGAACAGAGGTATGCTTGGCTCATTAAAAACTTTCAGAGAGATATATGTAATCCCCATTGAAAAGAATAATGATGATCAGGCTTCAAAACGGGTTCAGAAAATTATCGGACCTTTCATTCTGAGAAGGACCAAGAGTGAAGTTACACCAGAGCTTCCTCCACTGACAGAAAAAGTCTCATATTGTCCAATGACAGAAGAACAGAGAAGTTTGTATGAAAAGAAGAAGAGTGAGATACGGAATTATCTGATTGAGAATGCGGAGAATCTTGCCCGTAACCGAAGAAATATTATTGTTTTATCGGGTCTGATGAAGTTGAGGCTTATGGCAAATCATCCTTCTCTTTGTGATTCTTCCTATGAGGGGAAGTCGGGGAAATATGAAGAAATTTGTCAACGTATTGAGAAGGTTGTTTCAGAAGGGAATAAGACAATTTTATTTTCGCAGTTTGTGAAACATCTCAATCTGATCAGGAAATATCTTGATGAAAGGGGAATTTCTTATGAGTTGCTGACAGGGAAAACTTCTCAGAACGATCGCAGAAGAAATATCAATAATTTTCAGAATAATAAGAATGTCAGTTTGTTTCTCATGACATTGAAAGCAGGAGGGGTGGGTTTGAATCTGACACAGGCAGATTATGTATTTGTATTGGATCCCTGGTGGAATCCTGCAGCTGAATTGCAGGCGATCAACCGCACACACAGAATAGGTCAGGATAAAAAAGTTTTTGCATACAGATTTATTTCAATAGGGACAATTGAAGAAAAAATCATGATTTTACAGAAAAAGAAATCAGATCTGTTTGAGAACATCATTAATTCAGCTTCCTTTGGGAAACTTTCAGATGAAGAACTCCTAAGGTTGTTTGAATAGTGTTATTCTGAGATGAGCAAACAGCTTGCAAGACACATAACTCCGTCTTCAGAGCCGATAAACCCCATTTTTTCAAATGTCGTTGCTTTAATACCAATGTCATCAATAGAAATTTTTAATATTTCAGCAAGTGTGGATTTCATTAAGTCAGTAAAAGATGCAATTTTTGGTTTTTCAAGGCAAATGATGGTGTCAATATTTGAAACAGAAATGTTTTTCTCAGCAAGTAAAGCAGCAGTTTTTTTCAAAAGTTCAGTACTTCTGATGTTTTTATAGAGTTGATTATCGTCCGGGAAAAAGGTTCCGATATCGGCGAGCCCTGCAGCACCATGAAGTGCGTCAATGATAGCATGAATTAATGCATCAGCATCAGAATGACCCATAAGGCCTTTGTGGTATGGAATTTTTACGCCACCAAGATAAAAGCCTCTGTTTTCTTCAAAGGAGTGAACATCAAGGCCAATTCCTGTTCGGATTTTCATAGGAGTCTAATTTCCCAGTTCTTTGAAAGCATCAAAGTCGAATGTGAGGGTAAAGCGTAGCGTGTTTTCGAGGGGATGCCTTTGTTCGAGGGGGATCAGGTAGGCAAAGTCAAGACCGAAAACGTTTAGTCTGAATCCGGCACCCAGAGTGACATATTTTCTGTTGCCCTTATGAGGATGTTCATAGAAAAATCCTGAGCGAATGGCAAACTGTTTGTCATACCAGTATTCAACACCTACGGAATAATTAAGTTCCTTGATTTCTTCTTTAAATCCGTCGGGTGCATCAGTGAAGGATCCGAAAATACCTGACACTACTCCTCTTTCAGGGTCTTTTCCATCTTCAATTACATAGTTGCCATCATTATCCACAACAGGTCTTCCGAGGCTGTCGCGTGCGTAAATTGGAGGTGTTGGCACCAGAAGTTTATTGATGTCGAACAAGATAGTAACAGTATTATAATCGTCAAAATCAAAGGTAAATGCCGGTCCTATCTTCATGTTAATAGGAATAAAATCTTTGTCAAGATTTTCAGTGTATGAAATTTTATTTCCGATGTTTGAGATATTTGCGCCAAAAGAAAAGAATCCAGGAGTATCACCAAAATCCATTTCCTTTGTATAAAAGAATGAAACATCAGCTGCAACAGATTGTCCTACTTTAGACTGAGCGCCGTTGACAAAAATGCCACCTGTCAGATTAGAATTGATATATCTGAGAGTTACTGCACCTGAGATATTATCAGAAAATTTTCTGGCATAGGACACATCTACTGAAAACTCATTTGGTTTAAATTGTCCGATGACTTCTCCAACTTTATCAGTAAAAATAATGTCTCCAAGAGAAAAATACCTGAGTGATGCGGCAATTGTTTGTCCGTTTCCAAGTTTTTTGTATCCAGAAAGGTATGCAAGACTGATGTCATTGACAAGGCCGCGGAGCCAAGGACTATAAGACATTGCTACACCAAAATCATTTTCTGCAAAAGCATATTTTGCAGGATTGTAGTGCATTGAACTGGCATCAGGATTGCTGGCTACACCAGCATCACCAAGGGCGCCCCCACGGGCGTCCGGGGCAATCAGTAAAAAAGGCACCGAAGTAGTGACTGCATTGAGTTTGTCCTGCCCGAGTATTTCATTGTAATTGGTTTGTGAATACGTAGACTGAAAGATAGCTGCAAACATAAAAATAACTACTGGGAGTGAATTTCTTAAAGGGATGAATTTATTGATTTTCATGTGTTATGATAAATTAAGTTTGCAAAATTAACGAAATTTTCTTGTGGATATTGTTAGATTACATTTATTTAACAATGACTAAACGACTGCTTTTCTTTGCTTCGGTTCCATCACAAGTAGCAATACTCATTGTATAAACATATACGCCTGTGCCAAGTGGATTGCCGTCATGAGACAATCCATGCCAACGAATAGGCTCAGCGGTGTAGCCCAAAGATTCCTGGGTAGTTTCTAATGTGCTAACATGTTGCCCCACTGAATTAAAAATATCAATCCTTATCAGAAGAGGAGTGCATGACTGATTATGTTCAAATACAAAATCTGTGTAATCAGAAAATGGATTGGGGTAGTTCAACAGTTTTTTAATCACAGCATTATGAGAATCGGCTACAATGAAGATAAGAACAGCTTCAGAAGAATTGTTAAAAACATCCCATGCTTTGAAGTAGATTGAATGGAGACCTTCATCAAGATCAAAAAACGGATAAATGACTTTACCACTTTGATATGAATCCAGATCAGAAGAGTAATAGTCATTTAAAAGAATGACGGTTCCTGAATTATCAAGGATACCAATAATATCATGACCGATACTTGAGCCCATGGTATTGATTCCTGATGAATCAGTGAGTATGGCCAGCAGAACAGGATTTTCATTTGTTGTTCCACCATTTGTAAAAGAAGTGTCATTCATAAATAGATTAATGACTGGACCTGTATCATCAGATGAAGTAGTTGTATCTGAACCTCCAATATAAAATTGATCAAAATAACCACTTGCATCGGTTGATCCATTTTCGGCATAGTAGCTTATTTTTCCGAAATCATAAGAATAATTGATGTCTCTTGGCACATAAAAGGAAAATGAAAACTTTCCATTGATAACACTTACATTGCCTTTATAGAGGACGTTTTTTTGAACAAAAAATACAGACACATAATTATCGGAGGGATCTGTGGCTAGAGTAGATAATTTTGATGGTTTGTCGAAAACCGTTGGCATGATGGTTCCGTTAAAACTATTAATGATAGTTCCTCCATGATCAGCAACATATCCCTTGATAGTAACAAAACTATATGCTGATAGAGTATCAGGGACACCGCCCACAGGATTGTTGTTGATTTCAGTTGTAATGACTTGATATTCAGGATAAGCCAGTCTCATTGCCGGATCGCCGAGAAGAATAAAGTTTCTGATATACTGATTGGACCCGTTGTCAATTTTTGCATAGCTCAACACTTCACCAAGAGTGGGATATTTGCCTCCTTGTTTTTCAAAAATGACTTCATAAATGCTCCGGTTCAGGTTTTCATTGTAATTTGAATATGCAAGGCGTGTGGTGGAAAACAATGCGATGCCTCCTCCGTTGGGATTTGTAAGCACCATTTCTCCGGCAGCAATTCTTTGCGGGTCATCATATCTACTGAACTCACAGGTTGCAGTAATAAATAAAGGCATATTGTAATAGTTTTCCCATGAATTGATATCAGACAATTCGAGAATTCTTTCATGTGTCCAGCCAACCTCGCCACCGTGGCCTGTATAATTGACAATAAGACACCCCAGAAGCATACGCCTATTTATGGCTTCATTGACAACCGGTGCTCTTTCTCCACCAGGCGTACTGACCTGTGGGTATGAATCCAGGTGTATTTTATCAATATTGAGATGTTTATATGTTCCTGACACCATGGAAGAAATCCCTTCTGATTGATTAAAATGCAGATTCATATTGCCGTCATCACTGATAAAAGTGACCCAGTTTCTCCAATCGGAGAGATTGGGAATACGTTGAATGAAATCGCAAGAATTTTCAAATTCCCCTGCATTGTTATTCTCATGATAACGGAATATTTTATTGATTAAATCAATTGCTTCCTGCTTGGTGGTTGCCGGCAGCCTGCCAATGGCAATATCAAGATGCCCGTTACAATTATATCCTTCAGTGGAGTCAAGGAGTCCGAAAAAGTCATCCGAAGCATAGGAAGATGTGGGGTTAAGAGACTCAATGCTTTGAAAGCTTGGAATGTAGTTTGTGTTTCCACTAATACGATTTTTGTAGTCATACGAAGCACGTCCAAACAGAAGTAGATACTTGGGCATTTCATCGCTGGTTGTAGCTCTGTCATAAAACATCTTGACAAAATCTCTGATTGCAACCGGATCCTGAGACCCTGATGAAAATTCATTATAAATTTGTTGAGGGGTTACAACTACCCATGAGAGTCCGTTTAGTTGTTCATGAAACTGGGCAAGTTGGGTGGCTTCTTCAAGGAAGAGTGGATGACTAACAACAATATAGTCTTTTTGATCAAGTCCGTGCAGGTTTTGATTGACGACTGTCCCTTCAAAGCTGGGAGACAGATATGATAGGCCTGTATGAACAACATATTCTCCGTTTCGGACTGCGGGGGTGATAAATGAATAGGTTGATGACACATGCTGTCCTTCTACAATAACCGGATCAAGTGGATTAGTAACATCCCATACTGAAACTGATGAAGCACTCAATGTATTCAGGTCAAATTTTGCAAAATTTCCTGGGCTGTTGATATATGGATTCCTGAAAGACATCTGATTTCCTGACAATGTAAGATGACGCCATGCATTGACTGTAATTCTGTTCAGCCATGCTTTTGCATCATTGTAGCTCATTTTGTTATAAGTAATATTAACATTAAATGATGAAAGCGGACTTGTACAAAAAGACACAGTTCCGGTTTTTGCATAATCGGATGTATAACCACTTGTTCCCTGAAAACCAATTGTTTGTGTTGATGAACCAACATTCACACTGGCATTTGTCGCTCCTGATGCTCTCGCAACCATGTTCACACGGATGTTCATGCATGAGTCCTGAACAATATTGGGAAATGAAAACCCGAAACTCTGGCTCAGGCTCAGGTCAAACACATCACCATACCATTCTTTTCCACTTTTGATAAGATTATAGGTTTCAGGTTCATAATTTGCTTTGTCCAGAAATATGTTTGTGTTCATTACCGGAGTTTCGCTAAGATAATTAACACTGGAAATTCTTTTCCCTGCACCTTTATCAAAGGTGATAAAATAATAGGATTTATCACTGTATTTATTGACTCTACAAACATATTCTCCGGTAATTGAATCAAATGTCCATGTGTTTGGGCCGGTAGCATAAAACAAAATATAGTCCTCTGTGTCAAAAGTTCCATCGGACTCTCCGTAAATATAAACTGAATTTTCATACAGATCATCGTTTCTGGGGGTGCTGTTTAGTTCAGGCAGCATCTGTCCGGAGTTCCCGTAAAGTCTGAAATTTTGTGGATTGACTGATTCAATATCGATACCCATGGCAGCAAGATTGAGGGATGTCAGGCGATAAATACCTGGTTGACTCACTGATATTTTGTAAAAAGATCCATTGGCAAGCACAGATTCATTTGTTTTCAGATTCTTAGGTGGGATATTTTGCATCAGAGAGGCATCAATGTTCAGGCTCAGTTCGACATAACATGATACTAGTTTCTCAGAAACACCATTGCTTGGATTAATCCGAAAAGGAATAATTTGAAGAAAAACATTGTTTTGTTTTGAAATCGTTCTTGTTTCAAAATTCAGTTGAGGTGTTTCTGAAAGTGAGAATCCGGAGGATTCCAAAATATTGAGTTCTTCCTGACTGACAGGGACATAAACGGGATCATGAATGATGGCAGAAAATGACATATAGCTTTCAGCGGTTCCAAGAGGAATTGTAAGCTCAGGAATCAGTGGGTTTTGATTATACTGAGCGCCTTCAAAATGAAGACAAAACATAGATGCTTGTTCATCATCATATAAAACAATAGGATCATTCCATTGGAGTTGAACCGGAATGTTTTGTGCCATGGATGTATGCAAGCCAATGAAAGCAGCCATAAGAAAGGCAGAGATACCAATGAGTTTGTCCATATAAAATGCCGTGCTTTAGGAGTTTGATGGCCAAATGAAAACGCAAATTTGAATATTTTATTTTAAATGGGAAAAAAATTGAGAATTATTGTAACTAATTCAATTTAATAAAGTATAAAAAAAACAGATGTTCAGATCAGGTTGTGATTCATGATTGAACGTAAAAATCAAAGAAATTTAACAGGAAGACATTTTTTTTATATGAATTTAACGAAAATTGTTTACTTTTGTGACAAATAATAAAGCAATGGTTAAGAGGTTAGGCTTATTAATTATAGCAGGAATGCTGATTACGGCAGGAAGGGGTGTTGCTCAGGATCCTCATTTTTCGCAGTTTTACGCAAACCCTGTTTACTTAAATCCGGCAATGGCCGGTTCGGTCATTTGCCCCAGGCTTATCCTGAATTTCAGGAACCAGTGGCCTTCCATTTTAGGCACTTATGTTACATATAATGCCTCTTATGATCAGCATATTCCGGCACTGAGTGGCGGAATAGGTATTCTGGTCAATGCTGATCGTGCCGGAGCAGGTATTCTGAACACAACCCAGGTGAGTGGTATTTACTCCTATAGGCTTGAAGTTTCACGTTCCTTTTCAATAAAAGCTGCTTTACAGGCTACTTATTTTCAGAGAAGTCTCGATTGGGACAAGCTCAGATTTCCTGATCAGCTGGATCCAAAATATGGATTTGTTTACAACAGTAATGAGCCACTGCCGGATGAGCTTCGCAGGTCTTTTGCTGATTTTTCTGCCGGTATTGTTGGTTATCACGAAAAATTCTTTATTGGCGGTGCCGTTCATCACCTGACACAGCCCGACGAAGGATTTAATTCAGTTACCAGAATGCCAATGAGATTTACAGGACATATGGGAACAACAATCAGTCTTGAAAGTTCAAACGCAAGGAAGAGAACAGTTGAAGAAACAACACTTTCACTCAATGCTTTGTATATGCAGCAACAGGATTTCCAGCAGCTGAATTACGGTATTTATTTCAATAAATATCCTTTCGTTGGCGGATTATGGTTCAGACAAAACTTTAATAATCCGGATGCCATGATCTTTCTGGTGGGCTTGCAACAGGAAACATTCAAGTTTGGCTATAGTTACGATTTAACAGTGTCAAAGCTGACAAACGCTTCAGGAGGCTCACATGAGTTTTCAGTGACATTCCAGTTTGAATGTCCACAGCAAATGAAGCGCATCAGACCAATCAACTGTCCTCAGTTTTAAAACAATAAGATAGAACGAAATAAAGTTATATAAAGAATAATTCATAAGTTATGGGATATCATAGTTTAATCAAAAAAAGTTTATTGCTGTTGGGGATTGCCCTGATGCTGACTTCCTGTTACAAGGAAAGATCAAGAACGACAGCATGGTATTACAACGACTCGCGTTGGGGAGGTTTTGAAGTTGTACCTTATGATGAGCAGGAAACCGGACCTGGATTGGTATTGATTGAAGGTGGCACCTTTGTCATGGGTCGTGTTGAACAAGAGGTGATGTACAACTGGGATAATATTCCCAGGCGTGTTACAGTTTCTTCGTTCTACATGGACCAGGCTGAAATAGCCAATGTGGATTACAGGGAATATCTGTACTGGTTGGGTCGTGTTTTTGGTCTCGACTACCCAGAAGTCATCAAACAGGCTTTGCCTGATACTCTGGTATGGAGAGACAGGCTTGGCTACAATGAGCCTTATGTTGAGTATTATTTCCGCCATCCTTCCTACAACTTTTATCCTGTTGTTGGAATCAGCTGGGTTCAGGCCAATCAGTTCTGCTCATGGAGAACTGACCGTGTGAATGAGTATATTCTCATTCGTGAAGGGATTCTTCGGATTGATCCCAATCAGCAGAATGAAGAGAACTTTAATACTGATGCCTATCTTGCAGGCCAGTATGAAGGTCTTGTGAAAAATGACCTTTATGATATGAACCCAAGTGGGTCAGGTACCAGAAAAGTGAGAATGGAAGATGGTATTCTTCTTCCTAAGTACAGACTCCCGACAGAAGCTGAGTGGGAATTTGCAGCACTGGGTCTTATCGGAAATACTCTTTTTGAGCGTGTGATAGAAAGAAGAATCTATCCATGGAATGGTCATGTCCTCAGGACTGATGCAAGTTCAAATATGGGTGATTTCGTAGCCAACTTCAAACGTGGTCGCGGAGACAATATGGGTGTGGCCGGCAACCTCAATGATGCTGCTGACATTACTGCTCCTATCTATTCATACTGGCCAAATGATTATGGCCTGTATCATATGGGTGGAAATGTCAGTGAATGGGTACTTGATGTTTATCGACCGCTCTCCCTTGAAGATATGACAGACTTCAGACCATATCGTGGTAATCAGTTCCAGACAAGAGTTATTGATGAGGACGGACTGATTGCTGAAAAAGATTCTCTCGGAAGAATCCAGTGGAGAGACGTTACTCCTGAAGAATCAGCTCACCGCAGAAATTACAGATACTCAGATAACAGAGATTATCTTGATGGTGATTATACATCAAGTATATTCTACTATGACGAATCTTATCAGGATGAAGAGCTCAAGAATAAAATGATGTATGAATATGGCTTTAGCTCTATGATTAACAATAAATCAAGAGTTTATAAAGGCGGTTCATGGAAAGACCGCGCCTATTGGATGAGCCCAGGAACTCGTCGCTTCCTTGATCAGGAACTTTCAACCGACTATATCGGTTTCAGATGTGCTATGGACAGAGTAGGTAGTCCGATAGGATTTTAATTTGAAAACATTATTTACTGAAAAGCCGGTTATACAACCGGCTTTTTTTGTAATTTCACAACAAAATTCTGAAAATGCACGATCTCTATATAGCTTTCTCTGAGTCCTTGGGAGTTACAACAGACTCAAGATCTGCCAATAAGGGAATGATGTTTTTTGCATTAAAGGGAGATCGTTTCAACGGCAATGAATTTGCTCTTCAGGCATTGAATCAGGGGGCCTCTTATGCTGTAGTGGATGAACCGAAATATGCTACAGATGATCGTTTTATTGTTGTTGAGAATGTTCTGCAGGCATTGTCTGATCTGGCTGCATCTCACAGAAAAAGGCTCAACTGTCCGGTACTGGCTATTACAGGGTCCAATGGAAAAACCACCACCAAAGAACTCATAGTTCAAGTGCTTTCCAGGAAATTAAAACTCACTTCTACCAAGGGGAACCAGAACAATCATATCGGGCTTCCTCTTACAATACTGTCAGCTGATATGCAAACAGAAATGATGATTCTCGAAATGGGGGCCAATCATCCGGGTGAAATTGATTATCTGTGTAAAATAGCACAACCTGACTTTGGTCTTATCACAAATGTTGGTAAAGCACATCTTGAAGGCTTTGGATCCCTTGAGACTGTCTTTCAAACCAAAACCGAGCTGTACAGATGGATCCGGCAACATGGGAAAGGACTTTTTGTAAATGCTGATGACATTGGTCTTTTTGAAGCTGCAGGGGAGCATGTTCTTTTCAGTTACGGCATAAGAAAAGGAATGATCAACGGAACTATTGTCAATGAAATGCCTACACTTAGTATCAACTGGACGTACCAGGGAAAACATTTTGATCAACCAACCCAACTTTTTGGCTCATACAACATATATAATGTATTGGCAGCAATAGCCTGTGGCATTTATTTTGGAATCGAACCCGAGGTGATTTGCAATGCTGTTTCTGGCTATAAGCCGCAAAATAACAGGAGTCAATATATTGAAACCCGATCATCAAACAAGGTGATTCTGGATGCCTATAATGCCAATCCAACAAGCATGAATCTTGCACTAGATGATTTTTTTGCATTACCTGGTGCCCCAAAATACTTGTTTTTGGGATCAATGCTTGAGCTGGGAGAATACAGCGATGATGAACATCTTGCAATTTTGAAAAAACTTGCAGATAATCAACCTGATTATGTGGCTCTTGTGGGGAATGAGTTTATGAAGTTTCAGACTCTTTTTCCGGATTTTAACTACTATGCCAATAGTGATGTGCTGAATTCATTTCTTTCTGAAAAACAAATTACAGGAGCATTCATTATAATAAAAGGTTCACGTGGTAATGCACTTGAAAAAATAATGATCAATTTATAATGTCCCAGCCTGAACAATATGATGTGATTGGAGTTATGTCGGGAACATCTCTCGATGGTCTTGATATTGCCTGGTGCAGGTTTACAGTTTTAAACGGGAAATACAACTTTCAGATCCAAAAGGCAAAAACCATTGAATATCAAAGTGATATAAGAGGCAAATTGAAAACGGCGCATTTGCTTGGAGGGTATGAGCTTCAGGTATTGCACAATGAATTTGGTCGTTTTATCGGGGATCATGTTAAAGACTTTATTTCTGAGAACAGCATTTCGCCCTGTTGCATTGCTTCCCACGGACATACTGTTTTTCATAATCCTTCAATCAAACTCACCCTGCAGATAGGAAACGGAGCATCTGTTGCTGCAATAACTGGCATTGACACTGTGTGTGACTTCAGAACAGCAGATGTAATGCTGGGTGGGCAGGGAGCACCTCTTGTTCCTTTCGGAGATATTCATCTTTTTTCAGAATATGATGCTGCCCTGAACCTGGGTGGTTTTTCAAACATTACAATGATTCAGCATCAACCTGCAGTTGCTTTTGACATCTGTCCTGTCAATATTGTCCTGAATCTGCTATCCCTTCGGGATGGTTATAAATATGATGACAAAGGGGAGCGTGCAAAAAATGGTCAGATAATCAATGAATTACTTGAAAAACTTGAAAAACATCCCCGTTATCAAAATAACGATCAATCATCTTTAAGCCGTGAATGGGTTGAGCGATTTTTACACCCACTGATTGCAGATAAGCAGATTGAACCCCGTGATTATTTAAGGACATTCATTGAACATATCGCTCTCAGAGTTTCAGAGGTACTTAAGCGGTTTCATGTAAGATCATGTCTTTGTACAGGTGGTGGAACATTCAATGATTATCTTTTAAGCAGAATCCGAAACTATTCTGCAGCAGAACTTATTGTACCTGATTCACTGATTGTCCAGTATAAAGAAGCTTTGATTTTTGCATTTCTTGGATTGAAGCGATTGCAGGGAGATGTCAATATTTATGGTGAAATTACCGGTGCTCGTAAGAACAGCTCTTCAGGTATTATCTGGAAGGGAAAATGAAAAAAAGCTATCTCATTGTTCTTTCTATTACAATTTGGGCAATAAGTCTTGTTTTTCGCATTCCTTTTTTGCAGGATGTTCCTCCGGTAAACAATGTTGCGCATATTTTCCTGCTACAGACTTTGGATATATGGGAACATGAAGGACCCACGAAGTCTAATTTTGCAATGAAACATACCTTTGATAATCCCGGGGATAAGGGAATTACCTACTATAAGCGATATGAGGACGCTGCAGGTAACAATTATTATGTGTCTCATCCCTCGTTTGCACAAAGCTTTGTATGGGTGATCTCAGGTGCTGGCCTGGTTCATGTTGATAATTCATTTCTCATGTGGATGGCTATGATCCTGCATCTTGTTGGGATCATTTTTCTTGTGTTAATCATCAGGATGATAACCGGGCACGAAAAACCATTCATTATTGAAATATCTGCCATAGTTGTTTATGCATTTCATCCGGTGATCCTTTATATGAATACCTTTCACTTTTTTGCTGAAACATTGGGTCAGCTGGTTTTTCTGATCACACTCTGGTTTTTTGTCAGGATTTCATGTGAATTAAAACCATCCGGGATGCTTCAACTTGTGTTTGCCTTCCTTTTGGGTGTTTTGTTCCTCTCTGCTGAATGGCTCGGAATGTTTTTCATGTTTGCTTTGTTCACTATGATTGTCTTTAAACGAAAACAATTACAACCCTTTATTAAACCAGTGCTGGCTTTTTCCTTAGGTGTCATAAGTGCTTTTTTGCTCTATATTATTCAGCATATTTGCTTAAAAGATGCTGAAACATTTGTAAGAGCATTAGGTCTGAGGTTTCTTGAACGAAGTGGATTTTTTGGGAATCAATACACTGACATGGGATATTCATATGCCAACCCGGAATCCTATATTCTGATATTAAGGCAGTTATGGGAGTTGATGAAGGGAGCGGGGTTTCTGTTCTTCATCCCAATTGTATTGCTGTTCACCAGGGGAAAGAGAACAACAGTGGCGAAAGGTGATCAGGCTTTTAGATGGATTTTACCTGTGTTGCTGATCAGTTGTGGTTATTATTTTATTGTACTGTTTAGTGCTACAATAACACATTATATATATACTGCAAAATGGGTTGTTCCTTTGACAATCTGGCTGGCAATTTCCCTGACCTTCATTAAGGAGAGATTGAAATCCAGAGCAGTTCAGATTTCTGGTTTAATAATGATTGCAATTCTGACAGGATGGTCTGTATTTGTGTTTCATCAGAAAGCCTCTTTATTGCAGAGTCCTGATAATGGAATGATACATCTTGCAGAGACAATCGCATTACAAACTGAGAAAGATGAAAGTGTATTTTATAGAGCTCCCGAAAACAAACCATTAACCGGTATTATATGGTTATCATATATGTCTCAGCGCAATATTGCACCGGCTGAAAATGAATCGGATATTTGCAATTACAGGGCTAATCTGCCGGAAAATTACATATACTATTATTTTGAAAATGACTCTTTGTACTGGAAGAGAGGCTTTTGTCCGAAAAAGGGAGAATAATCATACTCTTTCCAATTCAACGGTAAAGTGACGCATAATGGGAGCTTCGCTAACAATCCGAAAACCTACTTTCATTGAATCTCTTCTGTCCCAGATGTTTTTCAGGCCTACAGCAACCACATCCATGTGATTGTTTGTAAACACCCTGCGTGGAATTGCAAGTCTTAACAACTCCAGTTTGGGGAATCGGTCCAACTTGGTTTCAGGGTCTCTGTCGGCCAGAATTGTTCCCACTTCAACGCCCCGAACGCCTGCTTCAATGTATAACTCAACTGCCAGTGTCTGTGCAACATATTGTTCAATGGGAACATTGGGGAGAAACTTTTTGGCATCAACAAAAACGGCATGTCCACCCACAGGTCGCTGAATGGGTATTCCCCACTCAATCAACTGATTGCCAAGATATTCAACTTGTTTGATTCGTGTTTCAAGTACACTAAATTCAGTACCTTCATCAAGACCAACAGCAAGAGCATTCATATCTCTTCCTGCCATTCCTCCGTAGGTTGGATAACCTTCAAACACGATATTGAATACACTGCATTTATTGTATAAATCCTGATCCCGCATTGCAATAAACCCTCCCATGTTGACAATGGCATCTTTTTTACTGCTCATGGTCATGGCATCTGAATAACTGAACATTTCAAGGACAATTTCCTTGATGGTTTTATCTGCATACCCGTCTTCTCTGAGTTTGATAAAGTATGCGTTTTCTGCAAAACGGGCTGAGTCAATCACAACAGGAATTCCGTATGATTTTGAAAGATTATAAACTTCTCTGAGATTTTTCATGGAAACGGGTTGTCCGCCGGATGTGTTGTTGGTAATAGTGACAACAATACAGGGAATATTTTCTTTTCCGTATTGTTCAATGGTCTTTGAAAGTTTACTGATACAGACATTTCCCTTGAAAGGAAACGATGCTTCTGTATCAAAGGCTTCATCAATTGTACAGTCAACAGCTTTTGCCTTTCGGAATTCGATATGCCCCTTGGTCGTATCAAAGTGTGAGTTGCCGGGGACCACATTCCCTTCTTTCAGCATCGCTGAGAACAATACATTTTCCGCAGCACGTCCCTGGTGAGTTGGAAGAAACAGGGGAAATCCAAGAATATTTCGGATGGCATCCTTCATCATAAAATAAGAAGAAGCACCGGCATAACTTTCATCTCCAAGCATCATGGCAGACCATTGTCTGTCGCTCATGGCACCGGTTCCGGAATCAGTCAGCAGATCAATAAATACCTGATTGCTGCGAAGTTTGAAAAGATTATAATTGGCTTCACGAATCCATTGTTCGCGCTCCTGTTTTGTGCTTCTGTACAAGGGTTCAACCATTTTGATTTTATAAGATTCTGCAAAGGGATATTCCATAATGTATTGATTTTGAAATAATTAAAAAATTAAAAAAAACAGGGGGGGAATGCAGAATATTAAAAATGATCTCTTCGCTTGATATTCAGAAATCTGAAAATTGGTTTGACAGAAATGCGGAAATCGTGATTCATCCTTGCTTAAATAAGAGGGATTTCAAAGTAAAGGAATATTTTTGAAACAAACAAAAAATTATTGATTTTTTTTAGGTATTTGTGTTTTTTCGGATAATTTAAGGGATTATCTTGTGCTATAGTGATTTCGGGGGGCATCAGCTTTTGCGGATGGTGTATAAAAAAAAAACATTACAATACCTTAAAGTGTCACTTCGAGTGACGACGGAGTCGTTGTATCGAGAAGTGGCTTCATGTTCTCGATACGATGCTTTCCCAAAGGGAAGCCTATGGTTCGCATCTACCCGAACTGACAGGTGGTAATGTGTGATTAGTGATTAGTAATTAGTGATTAGTGATTAGTAATTAATAACTTGGCACTAATTTCCAGTCACCAGTTACCAGTTACATACACTTATTTAATCCTTAAATCTTTGAATCAAAATCTTCAAATCAACATAGGTATAAGGTATATAGGCCTATTAATTATGCTCCAAAGGAGTCCCCATCCCATAGGGATCACTATGTGATGGGAAATATCGAATTTCTTATATTTTCTATTTTATTTCTTCTATGAGATAACTTGTTATCTCACCACCATCACATCCCCTCTTTTTTGCAACACTTCTGCGTCAACCATCACTGCTTCGGGAGCGATTTTACCTTTCTATGTGCCGT
>CAYRXH010000025.1:0-30517 GCA_964428185.1 uncultured Bacteroidales bacterium | reverse complement strand
TGGACTGGATTTTTATCCCGTTTATGTGTAATTAAAATTTTATGTAAGTTTGCACCCGATTATTAATACAGCATGGACAATTATCAGAAATTACTGCAGAGGGGACTGAACAAACTTCCCGGGCCAAACGGGAATGTTTCAGAGAAGGAACTGATATCCTGTTCCAAGATGGCTGTATTCCCATTTATGAAACAACCGGGATGCTGTCTTGCCGGAGTTTTTGGTTTTAAAAAGGAGTTTGCTGAAGTGCGTTTTAAAAATAACAGAAAAGAATTTTTTGAGATCTGTCATGACATGAAACTCAGCCTTGGGGATATTGTAGCCGTTGAAGGAAGCCCCGGACATGACATTGGCATCATCACTGCCTGCGGATTTCTTGCCATCCGTCAGATGATTCAGAAACACGTGGATCCTCATAAACATGAAATCAGAAAGATTTTCAGAAAGGCAAAAACATCTGATATTCAGAGATGGATGATGTCAATTGACATTGAACACTCTACACTGAAACGTACACGAAAAATTATTAGAGAACTGGGGCTTGACATGAAGCTGAATGATGTGGAATATCAGGGAGACGGAACCAAAGCAATTTTCTATTATACTGCCGAAGACAGGGTTGACTTTCGGGAACTTATTAAGGTTCTTGCCCGGGAATTCAGAATCAGGGTTGAGATGAAACAGATTGGAGCCCGCCAGGAATCAGCAAGACTGGGAGGGATTGGCCCTTGCGGCCGTGAGTTGTGTTGTTCAGCTTGGATTTACAACTTTCAATCTGTCTCCACACAATCAGCCAGAACACAACAGATCGTATTGAACCCCCAGAAACTTGCCGGTCAGTGCACAAAACTAAAATGCTGTCTGAATTATGAATACCCAGTTTATGCAGAAGCACTCAAAAAATTCCCTGATTCAAACATCAACCTTAAAACAAAGAAGGGAACAGGTATTCATATTAAGTCCGATATTTTCAGAAATCTCATGTGGTATACATACACTGATGACCGAAGTAATATTCTGGGCTTATCCACAGAATCTGTCAGGCAGATTATCGAACAGAACAAAAGGGGAACGTTTCCTCCAAATCTTGAAGATTTTGCTAAAATGACCGATGGCAATATCGACATGGAGAATGCCGTTGATCAGGAAGACATAAAAAAAATGGGACTCACCGACGAGCAGTAATATGAAACTCAAAACAGGATGTATTGTATTTATTTTCTTGCTGCTCTGCTCATGCACGGGTAGTCATTATGAAAAATCTTTCACAATTGAAAACGAACAGTGGGCAACAGACAATATCTTTCAGTTTAAAGTTGACATTGACGACCTGCAAAGCAGATACAATGTTCTGATTCATATTCGTAACACCACTGATTATTCCTATTCAAACATTTTTTTGTTTGTTCATGTGCTTTATCCTGATAATGTTGAGAAAATTGATACTGTTGAGGGGTATATTACAGACAACAAGGGGATGTGGCTTGGCACAGGAAGCGGAAGATACCGCAACAACAACTTTTTCTACAAAAGAAATATTCTTTTTCCAATGAAGGGAACTTATATTTTCACTGTTGAACAGGCCATGAGGGAAGAGTCGCTGGATGGAATTGCAACTGTAGGTATTGAAGTTGTCAAAATTAAACCGGAATGATTATGTCAGGTGATCAGAATACTCTGAAATTAAACAAGCTGATCAGGTACATCTGGATCACTTTTATTTTCTTAATTGCCTTTTTTATTTTATTCTTTTTCGGGGTTTCTCTGGGAATGTTAGGTCCAATTCCCTCTTTCGAGGAGCTTGAAAATCCAAGAAGCAATCTTGCCTCTGAAATATACACTGCTGACGGTAAACTCATTGGAAAATTTTATATTGAAAACCGGACTAATGTTGAATTTTCCAACCTCCCTGATCATCTTGTTCAGGCTCTTATTGCCACTGAAGACATCAGATTTTTCAGTCACTCGGGAATTGATGTCCGTGGATTGCTCAGAGCAATTTCCGGACTGCTGACCGGACAATCAAAGGGTGGAGCAAGTACAATTTCTCAACAGTTGGCTAAAAATCTGTTTGACAGACCCAAAGACATTTCTCTTTTTCAGCTCATTTCTATTAAAATACGCGAATGGGTTACAGCCGTAAAGCTTGAAAGAAACTATTCGAAAGAAGAAATCATCACTATGTATTTTAATACTGTAGATTTCGGAAGTCAGGCATTTGGAATCAATTCAGCGGCTCACACTTATTTCGGCAAATCACCCGACAGCCTTCGCATTGAGGAATCTGCTGTTCTTGTTGGCATGTTGAAAGCACCCACAAGGTATAATCCTGTAAGGAACCCTGAAAATTCAAAACGACGAAGAAATGTAGTGCTGGGACAAATGAAACGCTATGGTTTTATTTATGCTCATGAATTTGATTCACTGTCTCAGCTTCCGGTGAATACAGATAAATTTCAGATTCAGGATCATACTGCAGGCATGGCAACATATTTCCGTGAATACCTCAGAATGATGATGACTGCCAAAATGCCGGTAGAACAAAATTTTTCAAGCCGTGACCACTATCTTGAAGCGAAGGATCAATGGGACAACAATCCTCTCTATGGCTGGTGTCTGAAAAACAAAAAGCCCGACGGAACCTATTACAACATTTACAAAGACGGCTTGAAGATTTACACAACAATAGATTCAAGAATGCAGAAATATGCTGAAGAATCTGTAATTGAGCATCTGAAAACCAATCTACAGCCTGCATTTTACAAAGAATGGAAGGGGGTAAAAAATGCTCCATGGGACTACAGAATGAGGAAAGATGATATTGAAAAACTGGTAAATATCCTCATCAAACGTTCTGACAGATATTTATCCATGAAACGTGCAGGCTATACTGAAGATGAAATTATGCAATCTTTTGATATTCCTGCTGAAATGTCTGTTTTTTCCTGGGCGGGTGATATTGACACAGTGATGACCCCCCGTGATTCAGTGTATTATTATCAGTGGTTCCTGCAGGCCAGCTTTATTGCTATTGATCCGCAGACAGGCCATGTAAAATCATATGTGGGAGGCATCAACTTCAAGCATTTTAAATACGACAATGCCACACAGGCAAAAAGACAGGTTGGTTCTACTTTTAAACCATTTGTCTATGCCCTCGCTGTTAGGGATTTAAAAATGTCACCCTGTACCGAAGTTCCTTGTGTTCCGGTTACAATTGATCTTCCCAACGGGAAAAAATGGACACCCTCAAATTCAGGGGAAGTCCCTGAAGGGGAAATGGTTTCACTGAGAAGTGCTCTGGCAGCCTCTATCAACTGGATCTCAGCATACCTGATCAGTAAAATGTCACCCCAGGCAGTTGTCAATCTTGCAAGAAACATGGGGATTAAAAGTTATATTCCTCCCGTCTATGCCATTGCACTTGGTGTCCCCGAACTCACACTCATGGAAATGGTGGGCGCTCAAACCACCTATCCCAACAGAGGCATATATACTTCCCCCATTGTAGTTACCCGTATTGAGGATAAAAGCGGAAACACAATCCAGACTTTTCTACCGACTAAGCGCGAAGCTCTTGATGAAGAAACAGCTTGGGTGATGCTTCAGATGCTCAAAGGCGTAGTGGATGGCGGAACCGGCGGCAGAATCAGAGGCAGATATAAAATTACGTATCCCATTGCCGGAAAAACCGGTACCACCGACAATAACTCAGATGGCTGGTTTATGGGAATCACTCCTGACCTTGTTGCAGGAGCATGGGTTGGCTGCCAGGTGATGCAGGTGCATTTCAGGAGTACAGCTCTCGGTCAGGGAGCAAACACCGCTCTTCCTATCTGGGCAAGATTCATGCAGAAAGTGTATGCTGATAAAACCATCAAAATCAGCACTGACGACTTTTTCAAACCTTCATCCCCCCCCATCATTGAAACAGATTGTTCCAAATACAAACAGGATAACAATGATGGTGGTGTTAATTCCTCAAGATTCGGCATAGAATAATATATTACTGGAACCACTTTCAACGTTATTCAAAAGATGAATGACAATCAGAAAATTCAGTTCAAAAAAATCCTGTGCAAGTTCCTGAAAATATTTGCATGGATTACAAGCTCTCTTGTTGTCCTGATTCTTGCACTCAGCCTATACATTCATCTTTCAAAAGACAAAATCCGTTCTTTTGTTGTTGATGAAATCAACAAACATCTGCTAACAGAAATATCTGTCAGAGAAATTGACGTGAGTCTGTTTCGCAACTTCCCTTATGTATCTTTAGTTTTTGAAGATGTTGTTATTCCAGAAGTCATCAATAAAATTCAAGGACAAGACACCCTGATTGAAGCCCGTTGGGTCTCATTACAATTTAACCTGTGGGATGTGATCAAGGGAAAATACCGCCTGAGACGTGTGAACATTGAAGAAAGTAAATGTCACCTGAAAATTTTGAGCGATGGCACTCCAAACTATAACTTCTGGAAAACAGATACCACTACAGCCGAAGTGTCTGATTTTGAACTCCTTCTCAGCAGGGTTCGTTGTGATCAGCTTGAATTTCTTTATGCAAACTTCTATACTGATGTCCATATGAAACTCATCGCTGATAAATTTATTATGGCAGGCAGGTTTTACGAAAGCACTTTTGACATGTCCTTTTCAGGAGAAATGCAGTCCGAATTCTTTTCAAGCGGAGACTATCATTTTCTGAGAGGAATACCTGTGGAATGCAGTGGAAAAATGAATGCAGACATTGAGCATGAATTATATACCTTTTCTGATGCACTTCTGGTGCTGGGGAATGTCAATGTATATTTTGAGGGAACATACACTGATGCTGAAACCCCACTCATTGATATTTCTGCACATAATGACAGATGTCAGCTCTCCGATTTCACCTCACTCCTTCCTGATAGTGTGCAGAAAGACCTTGAAATGTTTGAACAGTCTGGCACTGTTGCAATAAGTGCAGTTATCAAAGGTCCATTTTCAAGACAACAACTACCATCATTGGCAATCAATATCAATCTCAAAGACGGAACATTTCAAAGGGATGGTCAGGATATCACTCTTGATAATCTATCTTTCAGCATGGATTATTTATGTGCAAACATGAAAAATCATGATAATGCTACACTATCATGCCGTTCATTTTCTGCAGTTCTGGGAAGTGGCTCAATCAGCGGGAAATTTTCAGTTGAAGGATTTGCCCGTTCTATTATTAAAGCAGAGCTCGCTGCAGAAGTTGAACTTGAGGATGCAATGAAATTCATTGATTATAAGGAAATTGAATCAATGAGAGGACGCTTCTATTGTGAGATTTCATTTTCCAATGAATTCGCTCACCTACACGACATCAAGTCTTCAGACTTTACAACTGCAAAATCATCAGGAAAACTACAATCAGATCAAATTGAAATGAGATTCAGAAACTTCAGTGAGACAATTGTTATTCACAAACTAACAGGTGTTTTCAGTGAAAAGGATCTCATTCTTGAAGAACTTTCACTTGCTACATGCAATTCTGATATTTCATTATCTGGAGTAGCATCGAATATTTTCCCGTTTCTTATTTTTCATGATGGACAACTTCAGATTTCAGGAGAAGCGTCTTCAAATATGTTTCATGTTGACAGATTATTTGCTGCAAATTCATCAGGTGCAGATCATTCTGACAGTGAGCAGCCTAAGTATTGGGTTAATTTTTCCCCTGACTTTAAACTTGACCTACAACTCAAGATTGGTGAAATCAACTATGATTCTTTCAAGGGGAAAAATGTTAAAACCCACCTTTTACTGAACAATGGAATACTTCTGCTGAGAGACATGTCTTTTGCTTCAATGGACGGCACTGTGGAAGCTGAGATCATCATTGATGCACGTCAGGAAAGCACCATAGATTTCAGAGTGATGTCCCGTTTTAACAATATTGATATTACCATGGCTTTTGCTGATTTTAAGAATTTCGGACAATCCTCCCTCACTGACAAACACCTCAAGGGTCATTTGAGCGGCACAGTCCATTTCTCTTCCGAATGGAGCAAATCTCTTGAAATCAATATGGAGTCAGTTACTGCCGTTGCTCATATAAAAATCATTGACGGGGCTATTATAAATTATGAACCTTTGTCCGGATTGCGAAAATATTTCAGAAGACGTGATTTTTCTAATGTTGAATTTGCCACTCTCACCAATGAGATTGTTATTCAGGATAAGGAAATTATTATACCAGAAATGACGATACAGTCAAATGTGATGGATTTTGAAATGCAGGGTACTCATGACTTCAGCAATAATATCAATTATAATTTCGAAATCCGTTTTTCCGAACTTATCAACAGACAAGGATCTGGCAAGCCAAGAGCCGAAGAAGAATACGGCACAATTGCCGAAGACAATGACAATCAGCTCACTTGGCATTTTAAAGTCACCGGAACAGTTGATGATCCCCGTTTTGTTCCTCTGGACATCCGATCAATCACAAGCCAGTCGATAGATAATCTGAAAAAAGAAAGCAAAGAAGCAAAAAACCTTCTCAAACAGGAATTTGGTTCAAAAAAGGACAGCACGCAGCAGGTCATTGAACATAAGGAAGGAGACAATCCTAAAGTCATTATCGAATGGGAAGACGAATAATCTAAAAAATGTCAATGGCACTGTATAAAACTATTCCGTAAAGAAAAATCCTTATATATCTTGTCAACGTCACCCATAACATCCTTTTCAACGGATAATTCATCATTCCTGCAACTATCAATGCAGGCGACCATGGGATAGGTAGAAGTGCGGCTATGATTATAAATGCTGTTCCCCATTTTTTTACTGATTTCATTAAGCCGGAAAACCGTCGGTGAAGCCACCTGCTAATAAAAGGAATATTTGCCAGCCACTTCCCAATAAAATAAGAAAGAACTCCGGCCATCCAAGAAACTGTACCGAGGTAAAATAGTGCAAGAAACTTATATTCAAAACTCTCTGCCCAGATAATAAACAAATCGGGTGGAACGATGCTTAAAAATACTGAATCCGACAAGAAAAAAATTGCATATACAACCCATGGAGGCACCACTTCAACCAGTCTCTGAAATTTCTCTTCAAAATCCAGCATATACTCAGTCACCAGAATAAAAGCAGCAATGAGAATAACAACTCCTACTGACATCCTAAGAACATTGAAAAACAATGTCCTGTAAAACCCCGATCTTTTAAAATAATAATGATAAAGTTCGGTACTTTTAAAAAATGTTCTCTTCTTCCTGTTGTTCATTTAAATTACATATAATCGGGCATACCCTGTTTTCGTCTGTACATCTTAAAAGCTTCACTGTCACCTGCAAATGTCAATTCCATAGGATCAAGTCTTTCAATATCAACCCATCTGTGTCTGATTGCTCCATTTTCCAACTTCCTGAAGTCAAACCTGTATTCAGAAACGTTGATTTGATTATAATCTGCAAGTTTTACAATATAATACACAGGGATGACCTGTGTGGCATTCACAAAATCAGATGCAATAAGTTTCTCATATGTCAGAAGGTGCTCAAATGCAACAGGTTCAGTATTGAGTTCTTCAACCAACTCTCTTCTGAGACAATCTACAATTCCTTCTCCAGGCTCCAATCCGCCTCCGGGAAATTTGGACATGGGAGTATCATACCAGAATTCATCTGACAATAACAATTTGTTTTCATGGATGATTATCGCATACACCCTGATAACAATTTTTTCAAATGTTTTCTGCATTATCTGTTTTTTTTGTTGTCAAATTCCTGATCTTTTTTACTGCACGGGTAATCTCCCTTTTACCCCCCGGACCCGGAAGTTTTTCAGTTAAAAATCCCGCCTCATTCAATGATCTTCGCACTGCACCCCTGCTGCTGTATGTAACCAGTATAGCACCTTCAGTGCATACCTGATTCAATTTCCTGAAAATTTCTCCTGTCCATAATTCCGGGTTGCTATCCGGTTTGAATAGGTCAAAAAACACCAGTTGATAATTATCAACAGGCAATTGAACCTCCTCAATTCCCTGAAAATATTTAACAAACCTGAAATTTTCTGTAATCATAATCTCGTCTGCATGAGACGCAAGATGCATTTTCATGAGCCATTCCCTGTTTAACCCAGCATTTCCTAAAATTTCAGGATAATTCAACAGCTCAATATATTTCATCTCAACAGGATATGGTTCGATAGCAGTATAAAAAAGTTTTACATCCAATGTCGAAACCCGCTTCACACTGCAAAGCGCATTCAAACCTGTTCCGAAACCAACCTCAAGAATGTTTACTGTTTTGTTCTTTTCAATGGCTGCTTCAAGACCATACTGAATAAAAAGGTGTTCGGCTTCAGTAAGTGCCCCTCCTGTTGAATGATAATGATCATCATACGCTGAAGCATATAAGGTTACAGAACCATCAGCAGTTAGTACAAAGCTGGTTGTCATTATTTTACTTGTTATAAAGGATGTGCATCTGTACAACAGAATCTGCAAAGTTAATACTTCCTTCAATAGTTCCGCTTAAAAAATTTATCACACTCACTGTCCCCCCATCAGCATAAAAGAATTTTCCGGAAACTTCATCATAGGCAAAAGTTCCCTTCCCTGGTAAAATCCCAAATGGAGTCAGGCTGTTTGTGGAACTCTGATACATAAATACACCCTGTTCATGTGAAATAAGAAAGACCCCTGACCTTATTCTCTCAACATCATAAAGAGGTCCGGTTGGAAGCAACTTCAACACATAAGTATTGTTGCTGCTGATACTATATATTTTCATGACACCCTGCCCTGATTCATTTCCGAAGATATAAATTTCATCATGGTTTTTACTGTACATTGAATGTGGTTCCCAAGAGGTCATTAAAAACTGCATATTTGAATAGGAAAGATCATAATGAACACTGATCAGGTTTGATAATCCTGAATAATGGGCTGCGCCAATGACAAGGTAATCTTTTTGCTGCTGATCATCGTGATGACGCAAAAAAACACGAGGGTAATATTCATCAAGTTCGAAAACAAACTGAAAAGAACCTCCGGGGAGAAACCCCTTTACTCTATTATCTGAATATCCTGCTAACAGATAGATTCCGTCAAAGTCAATTCCTTCAAACCAGGGAAAGGGTGGATTGAGCAATGCATCTTCATACCATAGCAGCTGGTGATCTGCATCAATGTCATAGGCCGCAAGTGGACCGGTATGTCGTCCGCAAATAAAAAACATTTGAGCCTGCGAAGAAACAGCTGAGCCAGAAAAATCTGTTGACAAAGACAAAACCTGCTCACACTGGGGAAATGAATCACAACGATAAATGTTATAAAAACTGTTGTTTTGCTTTGCAACCACATACAGGGCTTCACTCCTCAAGGGTATTTCAGATATACTGATACGAACGTATCGTGTAGCAGAATTTCCGTTTTTATCGATCATGATGATCCTTAAATAATGTGTTCCGGTTGTAATCTGTTGATTATCTATTATATGCTGTCCTGAAAAATTACGAAAATTATCTGTCAACTCATAAACATCTTCAGATGTAACAGGTACAAACGAAGAATTAATAACACATACTTTCAACTGTTTAATAAACACAGAACTGTTATTTTCAATTTCAAAATCTATAGTATCATTGACAGCCCACTGGGAGTTTTCAAACGGCCGGATAATTTCAAACACAGGAAGCGTATCCTCATCCTGACGACATTGAACAAACAACAACATAGAAAAAACACACAAAACAATACTAATTTTTTTCATCAGCAACATGGTCCAAATATTTTTATAAAATTACATCATTTTTTCCATTCTATCCCAGTGAATAAGTATTAAATTTTAAAAAATTACTACATGAAAAAAACCATCTTTCTCCTTTTCTCTGTTTTTTCCCTGATGCCATGCAAAAGCCGATTATATGCCACTGTCACTACCTGAAATGATTCTGCATCTGATTGTATCGTTTATGGGACAATTAAGGCTACCTACAATCTAAATTTCACCCTGAAAATTGACACTCACGTTTCAGGCATTTATAATGAAAACACAATTACCGTCAGTAAATTTGTTGAATTCAGTTGTGCAGCAAGATTGACTGCCTATGCTCACTGCCAAAAGTTTTTCCTGTTTCTGAAACAAAACGATGACAATCAGTGAATTATCCTCAGTGATGGCGGCAAAGGAGATCTTCCGATACTTAACAATAAAGTATATCTTTCTTCATGGTATGGTTTTGATATGGAACTCAAAATATCCTACCGGCTAGA
Source organism: uncultured Bacteroidales bacterium (assembly GCA_964428185.1). GTDB lineage: Bacteria > Bacteroidota > Bacteroidia > Bacteroidales > DTU049 > CAYMAZ01. Next base: position 20,259 of record CAYRXH010000025.1, on the reverse strand, counting down.
CAAATAAGATAATTCATACCACCAATATTATCAGGCTTATGAACTTAATGGCGGAATTTATTACGGGCTTGATTTCGCTTTTGATGAATTCACAGAAGCCATCAGAGGGCTTCGTGAAATCTGTGCTAAAACAGACACTGAAAATTTCAGTTGCAAATGTCGAGAGTTATCTCAGAGGGAATTTTCTGAACAAACTGATCTGAATAACCAGTTATATGAGAAAACAGAAAATCTGTGCTCATAAAAAGATGTTTTATTCGTCATTATTCATATATCCTTGATTTTCAATTACTTTTAAAAAGGATTTACTGTAAGCAACATTATCCTTTTTCGTATAGCGCTTCTCTGTAAATATCTGAGCAAGTGTTTCGGTTTTATTTTCTTCAATCAGTTTCTTATGCAGGATAAGATTTTCCTTATCTTTATAGATTTTATCAATATCATCATTTGAATAGTCCTTATACACTTCATCATGAATAACTGCTTCGACCGGCAAGCGATCTGTCAGTTCAGGTTCCTCATCGGGATATCCGACAGCCAGAGTGGTTACAGGGACAACACCTTTGGGTAATTTAAAAAATTCAATAAGTTTATCTGCATTGTAGGTGGTGGTACCAAGATAACAGATACCTAGTCCGAAAGACTCGGCAGCAATGGCTACATTTTGGGCAACAAGCAAAGCATCTATTGATGCAGTGTAAAAAGAAAGGAAATTATCAAATCCGGGAACTGCTTTTCTGGCACTGCACCATTTGTTGAAGCGGTTAAAATCAGCGCAAAAGGTGAGTAAGACCGGGGCCTGAAGAACTAGAGGCTGATTGAAATGAAACGGGGCAATTTTCTTCCGGTTTTCCTCTTCTTTTGTGATAATAATGCTATATAACTGCATATTGCCAGTGGTGGAAGCTCTGACGCCGGCTTCGATAATTTTCTGAAGTACAATTTCAGGAACTGCCTGTGAGCGGTATTTTCTGATCGTCCGATGTTCAAGAATAGTTTGCAAAATTTCCATATCCTAATTTTTTGCGAAAATAATAAATTCTAAAGAAAGCAGAAATTCTGAAAAAGCAATAATTTTTAAAGCCTAACCTGAAATACAAACCAACCTTCGGGAATATATTCAGTTTTCATTGGCTCAGAATTTAATGCAAAGAATGCTGAACCACTACCGCTGAGTGAAAGAAAGAAGGGATTTTGCATTTCAATGCTTTCAACAACAGGAATGATTTCAGGAAATTGATTGAAAAAAACATCCTGAAATACATTTTTAATTTTTCTTTTCCATTTTTCAGGAGGAAGAACAATATCTTTTGCAAGATGTCCGTGTGCTTTAGGAACTATCTCTGAAAATGCCTTTGATGTTGACATTCCAAACTCAGGCTTAAAAATGAGCAACCATTTTCCTTTAAGAGAAACACTTATAGGCTTTAGTTTCTCACCTCTTGATAAAGCCAAGGAGGGAACAGCATCAACAAAAAACGGACAATCACTTCCGATTGACAGTGCAATATCATTTAATTCAGTTTTTATATGAAATAACTGGGTTAATCCTTTTAGCACAGCAACAGCATCAGAAGAACCGCCACCCAGCCCTGACTGAATAGGGATATTCTTAAGAATATTTATTTTAACGGGAGGTACCGAAAATTTTTCATGCATCAGCAACCAGGCTCTGAAACACAAATTTTCAGAAGGTTCACACATTGAAGGGATTCCATATTCTCTGATTTCAAATCTATCGGCTTTGACAATCTCAATCACATCATATAGTGGGACAGGAAAAAACACAGTTTCCAGATCATGATATCCGTCTTTTCTCTTCTGAGTTACGTACAAGCCAATATTGATTTTTGCAGGAGTAAAAAGAATCATTTGGTTTTTTTTACAAATATATTCAAATTAAGAATCTGTGAATCCATTTATATTGAAATCATGTAAATTGAATTCTGTTAAAAAACATGCAACGAAATAAAAAAACTGAATGTCATACATATTGATAAATCAAAAATTAATTATATTTGAAAAATAAATGGCATTATGATGTTATGTGGTTTTTTTGTTTTTACCGGTTCAATAAAACTAATCATCATTAAATTTGTGACTAACTAATTAATTAATAGCAATTTAAAAAAACAATACAAATATGAGATTAAGAATTATCCTTGCCACAGTATTCATTACAGGAATTTTCAACACATCATCATTTTCACAAACTGTTCACCAATGGGAACAGGACGGTGTGCTTATTTTTCAATGTAAGCCCGAACTGAATATTTCCCTGCCAATGTTAGACAAGTATTATGTTGACATTAAATCAAGTACTTTTCTGGATCCTTTCATTGAAGAATACGGGATCACCAGAGTTAAGAGGCTGTATCCAAATATTGATGATGCAAAACTCCTACATACATATCAGCTTGAATTTTCAGAAATTTACAAAAACAGGGAGTTAATTGCTGCTCTTCAAACCATTGAAAGCATTGAATATGCCGAACCCAAGCCCCTTCACCGCCATTTTCTGTCTCCCAATGACACATACTACAACACAACCAATCAATGGCATCTGTTCAAGATTCAGGCAGCACAGGCTTGGGATATTTCAACAGGATCAGCCTCTGTAGTTGTTGCTGTTTGTGATAATGCCATATACACTTCACATCCTGATCTGACAAACAAACTCGTTGCCGGCTATGATGTTGCAGAAAACGACAACAACCCCAATCCTGCAGGAGGAAATGACGGAGCACACGGCACCCATGTTTCAGGTATTGTGGGCGCACAGACAAATAATGGAATCGGAGTTGCAAGTATAGGATGGCTCACTTCGGTCATGCCTATTAAAATCGGGCGCGACTCTGACGGAGCATTGACAGCAGGTTATGAAGGAATCATTTGGGCAGCTGACAATGGTGCTGAAGTGATCAATATGTCATGGGGAAGTGGAACTGCAAGCACCTACGGACAGAATGTTGTTAATTATGCCTGGGGAAAGGGTTGCATACTTGTTGCAGCTGCCGGAAATGACGATCAAGAAACCATGTTCTATCCTGCAGCATACAATAATGTTGTTGCTATTGCTTCAACTTCTTCAACTGATGCCAAGTCAAGTTTTTCTCAATATGGTACATGGATTGACGTTAGTTCACCGGGGTCCAATATTGCCAGCACTATTCCCAACACAAGCTACAGCTATATGAGTGGCACTTCAATGGCATCTCCACTGGCTGCCGGCCTTGTTGGACTGATGATTTCAGCCAATCCGGCTTTGCCTCAGGCTGATGTGATCAACTGCCTGCTGACAACTGCTGATAATATTGACGCACAGAATCCTTCATATATCGGGAAACTGGGATCAGGACGTATCAATGCTTACGAAGCTCTTCTGTGTATGCAGGGCTCTGCTGTTTCAAATGACGCCGGGATCACATCAATCACACAGCCCTCAGGTACTATTTGCAACAGTAGTGTTGCTCCAGTGGTTGTGTTAAGAAATTTCGGAATGAATAACCTCACATCAGTGACAATAAAATATCAGCTTGATGGCGGTACAATTCAGAACTATAGCTGGACAGGGAATCTGGTCACAAACCAGACTGCCAACGTGACACTTCCAACTATCAGTCCTTCACCTGGTGGTCATACGTTCACTGCATATACATTCAATCCCAACGGGCAAACTGATGAAAACAATGCCAATGACGAATCTGAATCTACATTTACTGTTTTCTCAACCGGTATTACCCTGCCCTTTACAGAGAACTTTGAAAGTGGTGTTTTCACCACCAACAACTGGACAATTGTCAATCCTGATGCTCTAACAACTTGGGATATTGTCACAGTGGGTGGAACTGTCCCTGGCAGCAAAGCTGCACGTCTGAATTTCTTCAATTATGCCAGCACAGGGCAGAGAGACGGGATGGTTACTCCTCCCCTGAACTTAACAGGCTATTCAAGTGCAACTTTGGATTTCAAACATGCCTATAGGCGATATGACACAAGCAGCAGCGATTCACTTATTGTTTATGTTTCAACGAACTGCGGTGTCACATATCAACGGGTGCTGAGTATGGGTGAAGGCGGTGGCGGTACTTTTGCAACCAATTATACTTCAACTACAGAATTTACACCTACTATTACCGATGAATGGTGTTCAGGACCCGTTGGTGCTGATTGTCAGACAGTTGATCTCACTCCATTTGTGGGATATTCCAATGTGGTTGTAAAATTTGAAGCATACAACAACTACGGAAACAATCTCTTTATTGACAATATCAATATCACAGGAACTGCTCTGACAACTCCCCCTACTGTTGAATTCACATCATCAGAGACAAGTATCTGTGAAGGGGAATCAATCACTTTTACTGATCAGTCTTCTCCTGCAATTACTTCAAGAGAATGGACTTTTGAAGGCGGATCTCCCGGTACTTCTACCAATGCTTCTCAACTTGTAACATACAATACCGCCGGCGTTTGGGATGTAACGCTTGAAGCCACCAACAGTTTTGGCACTTCCAGTCAGAACTATCCCGATTATATTACTGTAAATGCACCTCCTGCAACACAAACTATAGTGCAGAACGGCAACACTTTAAGTGTTACTCTCGCCGGAGGACAAACTGTTCAGTGGTATAGAAACGGCAATGCAATTGCAGGTGCAACTTCAGCCACTTATGTTGTCATTCAGGTAGGTAATTATAAAGCCAGAATTTTTTCAGCAGAGGGATGCTCAGTGTTTACAAATGAAATTTATGTAAATCCTGCAGGAGTTGACGAGTATGAGTTTGAAACCAATACTCTGACATTGTTCCCCAATCCTGCTGAAGATATCGTTTATCTCTATCTTGATGCTCCTATAATGAAGAACACAACTGTTGACATCACAGATCTGACAGGAAAGACAGTAGCCACATATACAATTCAGGCTGGCGACCAAAAGATTCAGCTGAATGTTTCTTTACTTGCACAGGGCACTTATCTTGTCCATCTGCGAGGCAGAATATATTCAAACACTGAGCGACTGCTCATCACAAGATAACCATAATTTTAGCCCATCAGAAGGTTTGCCCTGCAAGCTTTCTGATGACTACTGAAGCACAATAACATCCAAAAACATTGGGCATATAGGAAACAGTTCCTACAGTGCTGAGCTTATTGGATTCTCCTTTTACAAGCATTATACTGCTTTTAGGTACTCTTTCACCTGAAAACACAGCAATGATTCCTTCATAGATACCCAGCTTATGCAACCTTTTACGGATGCTTAAAGCAAGTTTACATGTGTGTGATTTCGAAATATCTGCAACTTCTACAAGTCCAGGGTTCAGCTTCCCACCGGCGCCCATTGATGAAACCACAGGAATGTTTTTCTTCACTGAATGATAAATCAAAAATACCTTAGGAGAAATTGTATCTATAGCATCAATCACATAATCATATCCCTGATCCAGAATTTCAATCATGCGTTCATCCTTAATAAATTCATCAATTACACTCAATCTGAGTTCCGGATTGATATCCAGAAGTCGTGTTTTCCAGAGTTCAGCCTTTCTTTGCCCCAGATTACTGTTCAGAGACAAAATCTGCCTGTTAAGGTTTGTAAGATGGATAAAATCGCCATCAACAATAGTAATATTACCAACTCCTGCTCTGACAAGCATTTCGGCAGCAATACCTCCCACTCCGCCAAGCCCTGCAACAAGCACTCTTGAATCTGACAGTTTTCGGAGTACCTCCGGGCCAAGCAACAATCCTGTACGTTCCTGCCAGTTCATTGTATTTCAATTTTAGAGAAACAGCTCATTACGTTTTTTCTAATGGATTTCTTAAGCATCTCATAGTCAATATTTTTTATCAAAGAGACAGCTTTGTAAACTTCCTGAATCTCAACATCAGAATCATCACTTTCAATAAATAAACGATCAATTGGGATCTCACTGATTACATCAGAAAAACTGCTGTCAAGAGCTTTTGTCCCAACAGAAAGATAAAAGCCAGCCTGTATCAGTTGCTTAGCAGTGGCAACTGATTTCTTCGAGTATCCATGAATTATCCATGGTAGAATTGGGTTCAGTTCATTTTTTATTTTTAATAAATCATGAAAGGCAACTACACAATGAATAATTAAAGGGAGTCTGGCATTTTCTGCTATTAGGGCCTGATTTTTAAATAATGAAATCTGAATTGAAGGTTCCGTTTTTTTTGAATAATCGAGTCCGCATTCTCCTATTGCCACGCAATGATCATGTCTTATCAGCCTCATAATCAACATCATGAACCATTCCGAATTCTTAAGTGGAAGATTCCAGGGATGAATACCTGTTGAAAACCAGACAGAATCATGGAGCTTCATGTTATTTACAGGATCAAAGTTCAGGATTGATAAAACACTATCCTCCAGTAACAAATTCCGGTGAGTATGAATATCAAAATATTCTGTCTTCATGATTTATTTGCGAAAGTATGAAAAGTTTTCAAAAAAGATTGTCCACTTATTAACAATCGATCAAACTATAGCAATGAATTTTATACTTTTGGAAAAAACACTCACAATGAGCATTCATGAATTACAATCAATAGCAACGCAGGTTAGAAGAGATGTCATACGTCAGGTTCATGCAGTATCTTCAGGGCATCCGGGGGGTTCGCTAGGAGCTGCAGATATTGTAACGGCACTCTATTTCGAAATTATGAATATCAATCCTGCTTCATTCTCAATGGAAGGACACAATGAAGATATTTTCTATCTTTCCAACGGTCACATATCTCCTTTGTGGTATAGTGTTTTGGCACGCAGGGGTTATTTTCCTGTGCAGGAACTCAGTACTTTCCGCAGAATCAATTCCCGACTTCAGGGGCATCCCACTCCTGCTGAACATCTGGAAGGCATACGGGCAGCCTCGGGTAGTCTGGGACAGGGATTATCAGTTGGAATAGGACATGCTGTTGCCAAAAAGCTTTCAGGAGATAAAGGACTTGTGTATGTGCTGATGGGTGACGGTGAGTTACAGGAAGGTCAGGTATGGGAAGCAGCCATGTATGCAGGTAGCAAAAAAACAGACAATATTATTGCCATTGTTGACTATAATGGTCAGCAGATTGACGGCAGCACAGATCAGGTCCTGTCGCTGGGTAATCTCAGACTAAAATGGGAAGCATTTGGTTGGGTAGTTCTTGATGCTAACGGAAATGACATGAACGAAGTGGTTCAGGTGTTTAAAAAGGCAACCTCTTTGTGCAGGCAAGAACAGCCAGTGATTATACTGATGAAAACAGTGATGGGGTATGGCGTTGATTTCATGATGGGCACACACAAATGGCACGGTGTAGCCCCCAATGATGAAGAGAAAGAGAAGGCTCTGTCACAGTTGCAAGAAACATTGGGAGATTATTAAAAATCAGAACTATGTTGAAAAAAATAATTTTTACATTTTTAATCTTCTTTGCTCTGTTTTTCCTTGGATATTCACAGAATGTAAAGAAACCTGAATCAGAGCCTCCAGTTGTTACAACAAGAATACTTTTTGTTTTTGACTGCAGTTACAGTATGAACGGCAAATGGCAAAGTGATACTAAGATTGTCATTGCCAACCGTCTGATCGGAGAATTGCTGGATAGTCTGGAAAACATTCCCAATCTTGAAATGGGACTGAGAATGTTTGGCCATACAAAGAATTTTCCTCCACAGGATTGTAATGACACACGACTAGAAGTTCCCATCGGACCGGGTACATCAGGAAAAATCAAACTAAAAATAAAGACCACCAATCCTAAGGGAACTACTCCAATTGCTCTTGCTTTAGGGGCAGCAGGAAATGATTTTCCTCCATGCGACAGATGCAGGAATATTATTATTCTGATCACGGATGGCATAGAGGAATGTGACGGAGATCCTTGTGCCATTTCACTTGCACTTCAAAAGCAGGGAATTGTACTTAAACCCTTTATAATTGGTGTGGGGAAAAATTTCGAAGATGCTTTTGATTGTGTGGGAACTTATTTCGATGGCTCCACTGAACAGGGTTTTAAAAATGCACTGAATGTTGTCATATCTCAGGCTCTAAACAGTACAACCTGTCAGGTCAACTTGCTTGACATTTACGGAAAACCCACTGAAACAAATGTGAACATGACCTTTTATGATTCCATCTCAGGTACTCCGAAATTTCATCTGATGCATACAATAAACGTTTATGGAAATCCAGATACTCTTGTTGTTGATCCGCTCCCATCCTATTATATTAAGGTGAATTCAACACCACCTGTCTATTCTGATACTTTCAGACTCCAGCCGGGCACTCATAAAATCATTGCGATTTCTGCACCCCAGGGGCAGCTTGAAGTCAGAATGCAAAGCGGTTTTGCTCCCTCATCAAAATATCAGTATATAGTCAGAAAGCATGGAGAAATGGAAACAGTAAATGTCCAGAACTTTAACAGCAAAGACAAGTATCTTGTGGGATATTATGACCTTGAAATGCTAACTCTCCCTAGACTCAAAGTTGACAAGGTTAAAATTGATCAAAGCACGACAACGACTGTTGAAGTTCCGGTACCGGGGACAGTGATGATCAACTATCCTTCATCGGGAGTTGGGAGTCTTTATGTTATGCGGGGCAATGAACCAGAATGGTTTTACAATCTGAAAGCCGACGGAACTCAGGAAATGATTATGCTGCTCCCGGGATCGTATCTTGCTGTCTTCAGAGCCAAACATCACAACAGAGCCTATTATACTGTTGAAAAATATTTCACCATTGAATCCCTGAAAACAAGCAGGGTCAATTTGTCCTACCGATAATAATCAAAGTTAAGTCATGAAAATACGACCATCAGACATCACTGAATTTAAGGACACCCGCTCAGGATTTGGAGCCGGGCTTTTGGAACTGGGACAACAACATGGCGATGTTGTTGCTTTGTGTGCCGATCTTACCGGATCATTGAAAATGGACGCTTTCCAGAAAGAATTTCCCGAAAGATTCTTTCAGACAGGAATTGCTGAGGCAAACATGATAGGAATTGCAGCAGGGCTAGCAACAGCAGGCTATGTTCCTTTTGCCGGCACTTTTGCAAATTTTGCAACGGGAAGGGTATATGACCAGATCAGGCAGAGTGTGGCATATTCAGTGAAAAATGTTAAAATATGTGCCTCACACGCAGGGCTCACACTTGGAGAAGACGGTGCAACACATCAGATGCTTGAAGACATCGGTCTGATGAAAATGCTCCCCAATATGACTGTTATTAATCCATGTGATTACAATCAGACAAAAGCTGCTACAATGGCAATTTATAATCACTATGGACCCGTTTATCTCAGGTTTGGAAGACCAAAAATTGCAAATTTCACTCCTGCAAATCAGCCTCTTCAGATAGGGAAAGCCATCACAATGAGGGAAGGTTCAGATGTCAGTGTTTTTGCCACAGGGCATCTGGTATGGGAAGCTTTAATTGCCGCTGAACAACTGAACAATGAAGGCATCTCCTGTGAGATCATCAACATTCACACTATCAAACCCCTAGACGAAGAAGCAATCATAAGATCTGTTTCTAAAACCCGATGCGCAGTTACTGCTGAAGAACACATGGTCAACGGCGGTCTTGGCGAAAGCATTGCCAGAGTTCTGGGAGTTCTGTTGCCTGCTCCAATTGCAATCATAGCGGTCAACGATACATTTGGTGAAAGCGGAACACCTGAACAACTGATGAAAAAATATGGTCTTGACTCATTAAATATCATTCAAAAAGTCAACGATATCATAAGAAAAAAATAATCCACCGAAAAAAATTGTAATTTTACAGTTCATTTAGGCAGGTTTGATTTATTATGTCAAAAATCAACGACAGCGACATCCTAAAACTATTCGCGGATCCTCACACAAGAGAGATGGGATTTAATCTGCTAGTGAAAAAATTTACTGAACCTGTATACTGGCATTTAAGACGTATGCTCGTTGATCACGAAGATACCAACGATGTTATGCAAAATGTATTTATTAAAATTTGGCAACATCTTGGAAAGTTCAGAGAAGACTCAAAATTATACACATGGATTTACAGAATAGCTACCAATGAAGCTCTTTCATTTATGAAATCTTCTAAATCAAAATACAATATTCATCTTGACTCTGAAAATGAAGATTTTTTAACTCAGAAACTTCTGGATGATTCTTACTTTAAGGCTTCTGAAATTGAAACAAAGCTTCAGAAAGGAATTATGAAGCTCCCTTCAAAGCAAAAAGCAGTCTTTCTTCTCAGATATTATGAGAACATGAACTATAATCAGATGTCTGAAGTGCTTAAATCCAACATCAACACTCTTAAAGCAACCTATCATATCGCCGCAAAAAAAATTGAAAAATATCTGAAAGAAAATTAAACTTCACAAAATACCAAATGTCTAATTCAAAAAACCGCACTATCTATAACATGTCCTGGTTTAAGCATAAAATACTTGACGACAGCACTTTAAATGCTCAAACTCCTCATCTGAACAAGATAGGAAAAACGAATCCCTTTATGACTCCTGAAGGATATTTTGAGTCTTTTCAGCAATCTATCATGCAACAGGTTCAGTTTATTCCTCAGGCCAACCCTGTTCAAACTTTTTTCAAAAATATTGGTTCTTCCGTTTTGCAGCCTCAATTTGCTGCAGCAGCATCATTTGTTATCATTATCGCTGTTTCTACCTTACTCTATTTCTCAGACATGGGATTTGAACAACCCCAACTGACTTCAAACAATAACAATGCATACGAGACTTTAATACGCATCAACCCCGATCTTCCCCAGAACACATTATACACTACTAATGTCAGCATCACACCCGAGGGAAACCAACTCCTCATCGAAGTAGCCCCCCATGTCACACCCGATAAAATCAAATCAACTATCATTCATTATCAGAACATTCCGCATCTTGTCAATCAGTTTTATTATATTATTGATCAACATTTTGCCGCAAACGAAAGCCTCACAAATCCTGAACCCAATTCCAATACCAATCAGAATGCCTATTCTCCAAACTCCAAAATTCCATATTATATCAACAACTATACTCAGAATCCTCAACCACAAAATTTCAATAACGGATCTCAGTATTGCAATACCAATCCCACCTACAATCCCATCAATACTACTTCACATAACACAAATTTCCAAAATGTTCAACAGGATAGTAACAACTCTGTTGTCATTAAAAACCCCGTAGCTACACAAGAGGCAACAAAACTCCCATACTTTGCCCTCCCTGAATATGTGTGCAGCGAATCCGCGTATGAACTTAAACCTTACGAAATTAATTCAGGATTTAGATATATATGGTCAACCGGTGAAAATACACCTTCTATCATTGTGCGCAGTTCCGGCAGCTATACTCTTACTATCATCAATGCGGATAATCCTTCTGAGTTTACTACGAGCACATCTGTTGTCAACATCACTCCCAAACCATCAAAAACATTGCCCTCACATACTGTTCTTTGCTCCGGACAAACACTTAACCTTGAACCAAAAATTGATAATCCCGAAAACTACAGTTATTTCTGGATACCGACTTACGACACTACAAAAGACATTCGTGTAAAGGAACAGGGACTGTATGTTCTGGCCATCACCGGCTGCTACACTTATTTTGATTCCGTTCTGGTTACACGTGAACATTGCGACATTCTCGTGCCCAATGTCATCACTCCAAACAATGATGGAATCAATGATTACTTTTACATCCACGGGCTTGAAAAATATTCAAATACGATGCTTACCATCTATGACCGAAATGGAAGGATTGTATTTACGTCCAATGATTATCAAAATGACTGGACAGGAGACAAACTTTCTGATGGCAGTTATTATTTTGTGCTTCGCTTCTCAGACGGACTTGAAAAACACGGATCACTTACTATTTTAAAATAATTAAAATCCCCCATAACCTCCTAACCATAGGTTTACTCTCAAAACAAGACTGCGGCTCAAAAGGCCGCGGTTCTTGCTTTATATATCCTCTTGGTGAAAAGAAGTTATCTATTTATTTGGTTTTCTGTGATCAGGTGCCAGAAATCTGTTAAACAACAGAAGTCCAATAATTGTAAACACCCCTATTGATGAAAACATGAGCCATAATATATCGGGGCGGTGCATTGTCTCCACATATTTAACATAAGCCCATGCACCGAGAAACGCACCCACTGAACTTCCAATAACACCATACAGAAATGAATAACCCAGATAAAGCGCCTTTTTGTCTTCTGGAGCAATGAGTCCCACATAAGAAATAAATTTCGGATGTGCCGTCATTTCTCCTATTGAAAAAATCACCATCCCTGCAATGAACAACCATGCATTGTCTGAGAAGGCCAAAACAGCCATTCCGATAGTCCCAAATGCAATCCCTATGATCATTGTTGGCAATGCTTTTGTTTTTCTCACCAATGCAGAAATCAGCAGCTGAAGTGCAATGATGGTCCCTGCATTGATTACTGTCACATGTTCGGCATCAAATTTCCAGGATGGATTGTTAACAAACAGAGCAAGAAATGAATTTACTGTATTGTCAACAGGAGTCATATCCATATATTCGGTTAAATACCAAAGCACTGTGTCAAACATCTGAAAATATAAAATCCAGAAGCAGCTATAGATGGCAATCATGACAATAAAACGGAAATCAAGCAAAACAAGCACAATACCCTTTAAAGCATCAGCAAGTGATTTACCGGTATTGGGGCGGGGAGGTTCGCGATACACAAAAATATTGAGCAGCAGCATTGAGCCTGTTGCCACAGCAGCCATGATAAAAATATATGCCCATGAAAACTGTTTAAGATAGGGAACAACCAAAAGAGGAAAAATGAAAGCTCCCAGATTGATTGTCCAGTAAAAGATACCAAAACCGAGCCCTGAAGTATCTTTATTAGTTTCTCTTGCAATAGTACCTGAGATGATCGGCTTGAAAAAACCGGCACCAATGACCATTAGCAACAAAGCAAGAAAAACTCCGGTAAATGAAGTCATCATGCTTGTCAGAAAATATCCCAGACTCATCACTACAAAAGAAAACATCAGTGTTTTTCTGTATCCGAACTTATCAGCAATGGCACCAGATAAAATGGGTAGCAGATACAACAGGGGCGTAATGACCCCCTTGATCAGTCCCACATCCTGTTTCGCAAACCCCAATCCCCCATTATCACTACTTAATACCATATATACTGAAAGAACAGACATGACTCCATAATAAGCACCTCGTTCAAAGAATTCCATAATGATTACAGTCCAAAAATTCCTGTTGAACAGTTTAAAAATACCTTGTTTCTTCATTTCTTATCAGTTGTTTAGTCATTATTCGCATAAGGCACAGCATCAAGTTCGGCGAATTGGTGCTTGTTATATTTCAAATATCCCAGCATTCCAATCATTGCTGCATTATCAGTGGTAAAGCTTCGTTCCGGGAAAAAAATCTTCAGTTTATTTTTTTTGCCCCATTCATTAAATACTTTCTGCATGTGAGAATTTGCGGAGACACCTCCGGCCACTGCAACATTCGTGATACCGGTTTTTTTCACTGCCATCATCATCTTATCCTTCAGAATTTCAACAATTGTATTCTGAATTGATGCGCATAAATCATTGATATTTTTATCAATAAAGGCAGGATCCTTTTTCAGTTCATCTCTTATAAAATAGAGAAAAGAAGTTTTTAGACCGCTGAAGCTAAAATTATACTCTGGAATATTTGGTTTGTTGAATGAAAATCTGTTGCTGTTTCCAAACGCGGCCAAACGATCAATCTCAGGTCCTCCGGGATAAGGCAGTCCCATTATTTTTGCCGTTTTGTCAAAAGCTTCTCCCGCTGCATCATCAATGGTGTCGCCAATAAATTCTATATCAAGAAACCCTTTGACAATACCTATCCTTGTATGACCACCGGAAACCAGAAGAGCAAGAAAGGGGAATTCAGGTTTACTGAATTTTTTTTTGGGCTTATCAAGAAATAATGCCCAGATATGAGCATTGAGATGATCAGTTTCAATCAATGGAATATTGAGTGTCAGAGCCATTGATTTTGCAAATGAAACACCAACTAGTAATGAACCCAGCAAGCCGGGACCACGGGTAAAAGCTATAGCATGAAGTTGACTTTTTTGTATATTTGCATGTCTTAACGCTTGATCAACAACAGGGATAATATGCTGCTGGTGTGCCCGGGATGCCAGTTCAGGAACAACACCACCGTACAGTCGGTGAATTTCCTGAGTGGCAATAATATTGCTCAGAACAACGTTGTTCTGCAATACAGCTGCAGACGTATCATCACATGATGTTTCAACCGCAAGGATATTAACTTTTTTCATGTATGGCAAAGTCCGGTAATATGTGGAAACGAATTGCAAAAATAATAGTAATTCTTTATATTGTATTGCTTTGCCTGCCTGCAGGATTGATCATGCTGATCCGGACACCGCTGATACAGCACTTTCTTGTTCATAGAACTGCTCAGTATTTTTCGGAAGAATTAAATACGGATGTAAAAATCGGATCGCTTTCACTGAGTTTTTATCTTGATATTGTTATCGAAGATCTCCATATCAGCGACCTCCATGACAAGACTCTGACCACTATTGACAAACTGGTTGTGGGTTTTGAAGATATTTCATTCAGTGATAAAATCCTTTTCTTCAAAAAAGCAATCATCATTGCACCCAAATTTCATCTCAGCAGATATGAGGGAGAAGATGAAAGTAATCTCCAGTTTATTCTTGATTATTTTGCTCCCGAGAAGAAAGATACAACAACAGTTGAAGAACCCTGGAAATTGATGTTCAGGCATGTTCAGATCAATGAAGGTCAATTTTCATTTCACAATTACAATAAAGAACAGTCACCTGCCGGGCAAATAGACTTCAATCATTTATCACTCAGCGGAATTGAGTTTCTGGCAACCAATGTACGTATTTCTGATACAATTTCTGCCGACATCAGAAATCTGGGGTTTTATGAGCAAAGCGGATTTACACTCAGACATTTTCAGTCTGAATTTGCTTATAGTAATACAGGAATTGATGCACAAAAAATGATTCTATTGTCTGATAACAGCAAACTGGATGGAGATATTCAGATGAAATACACATCTTCGCTGGATTTTAATGATTTTGTAAATGCAGTGAATCTGGAATGTGAATTCCGCAAATCAAAAGTTGATTTTTCTGACATCGCCTATTTCTCAGCAGCAATCCCAGAACTTAGAACAAAAGTCTACCTCACCGGTAATATCAACGGTAGCATCAGCAATCTTTCTGCAAAAGATCTGACACTTGAAACCGGGAGAAACACAACTGTTAATATGGGATTTATGCTTGCAGGATTGCCCGATATTGAAGATACATTTTTTGATCTGAACATTAAACAGCTATCCACAACTTCTGCTGATGTTCTCAGAATTGCAAAAGATCTGGGCATTGATCAGCAAGCACTTCGGGAAGTGAACACACTAGCAACATTTAATATTAGCGGGAATTTCACAGGTTTCATCAGCAGCTTTTATGCTGATTTCAATCTGAATTCAAATATTGGAGGTATCAGCGGTCAGCTTTCACTGAAAACGCCTGAAAAGGGCAATCCCTCATATCAGGGAAAACTTCAGACACGTGATTTCCAGATCGGAACGCTCCTTCAGAATGATATACTGGGAATTATCACATCGGATTTAAATATCAACGGAAGCGGCACATCTGTCAATACGATCAAAGTTGATGCTGACGGTCAGATCAACCAGTTTACGTTCAATCACTATACATATTCCGGAATTACCATCCGTGCAAACATTGACAAAGGACTTTTTGATGGTTATTTTGTAGTCAATGATCCCAATGTGCTTCTCGACTTTAACGGAATTATCCGGTTTTCCAAAGAGCTTCCTTCCTTTAGTTTTCTTGTATCCGTTGAAGAAGCTTTCCTTAACCCTCTTAACCTCAACAGAAATGACAGTCTTTCTTACCTGAGCGGAGTTTTTGAATTTCACGGCTCAGGGAGCTCTGTAGATAATTTTTTCGGGATGACCAAGATTACCGGAATATCCTATTCTGAAGGGTCCAACAACTGGGATGTAAGAAGTCTCAGCATCAATCAAGATTCACTGAATCAGGGAAAAAAACGACTTACAGTAAGAAGTGATATCGCTGACGGCTTTGTCGAAGGCGTCTATAATTTTTCACAACTTCAGAAGGTCGTAAACAGCTTTATTGGTGATTATATTACACATCTTGATGAAACTGAAGAAAGTAAAAACGACTCTACAGATTATCAGTTGAATTTTGAATTTACCCTGAAAAACTTTGATATCATCACCGGTTTATTCATCCCTGAACTTGATATTGAGGAAAATACTGATGTGAACGGAAAATTCAACTCCGCTGAAAATGTGCTTTTTACAAATATCACCTCAGGGTCTGTAAGTTATTCAGGAATAACCGCCAGCAATACCAGGGTCACTGTTGAGACATTTACAAGAAATATTTACCTGAGCTTGTATTCGGATAAGGTTTCGTACAATGACAGCATATTCATTGAAAACTTTATTGCCAGTGGTGTTATATATAAAGATGTTATCAACTTTTCAACATTTTGGGACAACTATGATCCTGTGTCAAACACTGCCGGTGATCTCAAGGGTACAATTTCATTTCCTGACACCGGTGAAGTATGCATTTATCTGGCCCCCTCAGAGTTCACTTTTCAAAATAAGACCTGGTCAATTCCTGCCGGAAACAGTATCCGTTCGGTTAATAACATGATCCTTGTCAATTCTTTAAAACTCCAGAACAATACTCAGGAAGTTTCATTTCATGGTATTGCTTCTCCTTATAAGCATGATCATCTGAATATCACTTTTACTAATTTCACACTTGACAATATTAACACCATTCTCTCACAATACAGCCTGGATATGCGCGGATCCGTTAATGGATCAGTACAACTGAAAAATGTCCTTGGCTCTCCATACTTCACAAGCGATCTTTTCATCAAGAATTTATGGTTTGACAATCATTTCTGGGGTGATTTTTCGGTTGAAACACTTTATAATAATGAAGAGAAATCTGTCTTTGCAGATATCAGACTGAAAGTATATAAGGATGCAGAAGTATTTGAACCATTGATACTTACGGGGAATTACTTTATCGAAAGAAAAGGAAACGAACTTGACATGAAATGTGCTCTGAAAAGATTTGACCTTAAGCTGCTTGATCCGTTTATGTTTGGGCAGGTCAATATCCGTTCCGGAACCACATCAGGGAATATTGTTGTGAAAGGTGGCGTTGAAGATCCTGATGTTCACGGAGCCATCAGTCTTGTAAGAGCACACGCACATGTTCCCTATCTGAACACATCATTTCTTATCACAGATAGTCTGTATATTGACAAAGACAGAATCTATGCAAAAGATTTCAGAATTGATGACATCAGGGGTAACAAAGCATATGCAGATGTTCTGGTTCAGCATCAGGCATTCAACGACTTTCATCTGAACATCAGACTGAAAACTGCCGGTGACTTTATTTTTATGAACACCGGTGCTCAGGATAATGAAGATTTTTATGGGACAGTTATTGCAGATGGCGTTGTCCATGTAACAGGTACGCCCAATGATATAGTCATGGATGTTTCTGCAAAAACAGGAAAAGGCACTCGGTTTTTCCTTCCAATGGATGCCGCAGGAAGTGTCTATGAAAATAACTTCATCACTTTTACATCTACAAAAGAAATCAGGAGTGCTGAAACAGACGCCGTAACTGAGAAAAGTGAGCTTGATTTCAGAATGAATCTTGATCTTGAAGTTACACCAGATGCTGAAATGCAGATTATTTTTGATCCTAAGATAGGAGACATCATGCGTGGGCATGCCAATGGGAATCTGAGAATAGGTTATGATATGAACGGAGAATTTTCCATGTTTGGAAATCTTGAACTCACAGACGGAGATTATCTTTTCACCCTTGAAAACGTGATCAATAAGAAATTTTTCATATACCCCGGAGGGACAATTGTATGGGAGGGAGACCCTTACAGTGCAGTCATTGATATTAAAACCTATTATCCCACCAGAACGCGATTGTATGAATTGGTCAGTCAGATCGATTCTTCTGATGTATTCAGGAATAAAATTCCTGTCAACCTTGAACTTGAATTAAAAAACAACCTGATGACACCGGATATTTCCTTTAACATTTATCTGCCACAGTCGGATGAAACCACGAGGAATATTGTAAAAACAGCAATCAACTCCGATCAGGAGCTGAACAGACAGGTCTTTTCGCTTCTTATTTTGAATTCATTTGTTCAACCTGAGGCATCATTTACTGCTCAGACCTATCAGGGGCTTGGCACTACTTCAATGGAATTCATTTCAAATCAGTTCAGCAACTGGTTGTCGCAGATCAGCAAGGATTTTGATATAGGCATCAATTATCGTCCCGGGTCTGAACTAACTACTGATGAAGTCGAAGTGATGGTTTCCACTCAATTATTCAACGATCGCATACGGATTGAAGGGAATGTAGGTGTTGGAGGAAGTCAGATCGGGAATGAAACAGGTTCAAACCAACATGTGCTGGGCGATGTTACCATCGAAAACAAACTCACTCCCGACGGACGGATCAGTCTGAAAGCATTTAACAGATCCAACCCCATCGACGTCATTACCAAAAATTCACCTTACACACAGGGGGTTGGTATATTCTATAGGAAAGATTTCGACACTCTCCGTGAGTTTTTTACAAGAAAAAACAAGGATAAAAAGAAGAAAAAAAAGCAAAGCAATAATTAAACGATGTCTTTGTCAATGCGGACAGACCTCACATTATCAAGAACCTGAGCATACTGCCTGTACACCTGCATTCTGAAATCAATGTTCCCACTGAAACTGGGAACAAGGGTGTTTATTTTCCAATCAATCAGACCTTCAAAAGCTGTTCTTTCCTGTTCATTATACTTATGAGAATATTTTCTGCATTTGTGAAATGAATCCCATGACATATAATGGGAAGGAAAGAGCTTCATATTTTTGAATATCATCTCGTCAATCCGCTCAGCCAAATGTTCGGTTAATAACGCTGCATTCTGGTAGAGATTCAATGATTCATAATCAATTTCTCCTGCAAATCCGTAACTCACACGTCCGCGAAGTCCAAGAAGACCAAATTTCATACTTAACAGGTCATCCTGAGGTGTTTTTTGATACTGTTCCCCAATACTTTGCAAATACAATTCAACAGCTTTGAGTACATCACAGGGATCATATTCGTATGAAATGGCAATCGGTATCATGTTCAGTTCTTTAAAGGCATCCACAGCAGATATATCTCTATTTCCGAGACTGAGCATCTTCAGTACCGATGTCTGAGTTCGGTCATTTCCGTCTTTGGCACGCCCTTCACGTTGTGCCAACCATACATTTGTCTTCTTTTCACAGATCGCATGACGGATATACTGAGACATTTTTTGAGAAGCCAGCAGGAGTTCCCTCCCCCGAACATCACGTTTTACAATAAAACTCCTGTTGAGGCGCACAAGATCCACTATCCATGGTTCAATGAGCAAATTGTTTCCTATTGCAATTTCAACAGTATCATGTCCTGCCAAATGAAGAATAAGATCCAGAAAAGCCGAATCAAGAACAATGTCCCTGTGATTTGAAATAAACAGATGACCGGACGAGAAATGAACAGTGTCAATATTAGTATGCTCAAGTGAAGAGTCCGTTTTCTTCAGAATTCCTTCAAGGATCTTCTTTGAAATAAGTGTCTGAAAATCATAAACACTTTGAATGGAAGATAATGATGACAGAACCCATTTCACTTCCTCATCCGAAAGAAACGGAGAAAGCATATTCTCTATTCGCCCTGCCTTCAGAATGCGTTCAACAGCTGCGGGGACTTCATTATCAAAGAGGGGGCGGATGTCAGAAAAAGGATCTGTGGTCATTCAAAAGAAATTTCTGCAAATTTACATGAACATTTTAATTTACATTCACCCCCGTTAAATTGTCCTGTTAGATAAAAAACAATCTAACAGGATAAATCATATATTTAACGAGGCAAGCCAATGAAAAAAAAAGTAGCAAGGAGTAAGTAGAGAGTAGAGAGAAATTGCAGTTTCTCACCACTTGCACTCTCTACTCTTTACTTTTTTTAGAGGAATATAAAAAATACATTAAATATCGAATGTATTTCTTTTATCTGCCTTAACTAGCCTCACCCTTTG
>CAYRXH010000024.1:266-30593 GCA_964428185.1 uncultured Bacteroidales bacterium | reverse complement strand
GACTGGATTTTTATCCCGTTTATGTGTAATTAAAATTTTATGTAAGTTTGTAAAACAAGCTGAATATTCATGAAACTGAAAAAACTAACAGAACACAGGAACCTGGAATTTTTCCATGCTGATACAGAAACTGAACTTGCTTTGCTCTTTGCAGTAGGAATAAGTGCCGGTTTTCCTTCTCCCGCCGAAGAATACATTGAGCCCAGTCTTGACCTGAATAAAACACTGGTACAACATCCCAATTCTACTTTCTTCGGGAAGGTAAAGGGGCATTCCATGCGGGATGCAGGGATTAATGACGGTGATATTCTGGTGATTGACAAGTCTTTAGCACCTGCAAATGGAAAGCTGGCAGTGTGTTATATTGATGGTGAGTTTACAATTAAAACATTGAAAGTTGATAAGAAGGGTGATGTGTGGCTCATGCCTGCAAATCCGGATTTTCAACCGCTGAAGGTGACAGATGGGAACGACTTTGTTGTCTGGGGAATAGTTACGTATGTAATTCATAAGGTATAGCCTGATGTATGCACTGATTGACTGCAATAACTTTTACGTTTCATGTGAAAGGGTTTTTAATCCATCACTGAACGGGAAGCCTGTTGTTGTTTTATCAAATAATGATGGTTGTGTCATCGCCAGGAGTAATGAGGCAAAAGTGCTGGGAATAGCAATGGGACAGCCTGCGTTTGAAATTAAAGATATTATTGAAAAATATCAGGTGAATGTGTTTTCGTCCAATTATGTGCTTTATGGAGACATGAGCCGGCGAGTAATGAACATTTTATCTGATTTTGCCCCGGTTATTGAAATTTATAGCATTGATGAAGCATTTATTTCTCTAGAAGGGTTTACATATATTGATCCTGCTAAATTTGCCCTGAAAATCAAAACTGCAGTTGTCAAAGGAACAGGTATTCCAGTGAGTGTTGGAATAGGATCAACCAAAACTATTGCGAAGGTAGCGAATCATTATGCAAAAAAAGTGCCCTCAAATGGGGGCATATATACAATTGCTTCCGGAAATATTCAGGAAACATTACAGAAATTTCCCGTGGGGGACGTATGGGGAATAGGCAGACAGTATAATAAAATGCTGGCAAAATCTGGAATTCATACAGCCTGGGATTTTGTGAATGCTGATTCTCAATGGATCCGCAAAAACATGTCAGTTGTAGGTTTACGAACACAGGAAGAACTCAGAGGTGTTTCTTGTATTGGAATGCAGGATGTTGTCCCTGCAAAGAAAACCATTTGCACCTCTCGTTCATTTGGAAAGATGGTTTATGAATTTCAGCCACTTGCTGAAGCGGTTGCCAATTTTGCTTCCAGATGTGCCTGGAAACTACGAAAACAGAAGAGTTGTGCCAATGTGATGGTGATCTTTATTCATACAAATATGCACAGAAAGGACATGCCACAGTATGCACGCAACATTGTAATAACACTTCCTGTGGCAAGTGCTGATTCGTTTGAACTGGTAAAGATAGCAGTGGCCGGATTGAAAAAGATTTTTAAAAAAGGTTATTATTACAAGAAAGCCGGAGTAATTGTAAGCGGAATTGTTCCTGACAATGCAGTGCAGGCATCATTGTTTGATGATCAGGACAGAACAAAGCACAATTCGGCACTGAAGGTGATGGACAGCCTGAATGAACGCTATGGCCGGGACAAGGTAAAACTTGCTGTTTTGGGAAACAGAAGCAAGTGGAAACTTCGGCAGGAACAACTTTCGCCGTATTATACAACCAAATGGAGTGATATTATTACAATTAAAATTTAGATGTATGTGTTTTCACAATGCCATGAGTGCTGATGCACAAACCCTTCAAAACAGATATGATGCAAAACTTTCTGATGCTTCTTCCTTTCAGCCAATATTCCATCATTCAGCCTTTGCCAATCCATTATGGCCGGTGATAAGTAATTCCGATCCATCACACATTGAGCAATATCATTGGGGGTTGATACCTGCAGCAACTGCTAATTTCAATGAGGCAAAAAAAATAAGAACCCTGACTTATAATGCCAGAATTGAGACTGCTGCTGTAAAATCATCATTCAAAAATGCGCTTCTATCAAATAGGTGTCTTATTCCTTCCACCGGTTTTTTCGAATGGCAGGATACAGGCTCTCAAAAAATTCCATGGTTTATCAGAGTAAAAGACACAGTTATCTTTTCTATGGCCGGAATATGGGATCAATGGACAGACCCGGATGAAGGTACAGTGTTCAATAGTTTTTCAATTATCACTGCACCGGCAACCGGAATAATGTGTGATATTCATAATACAAAAAAAAGGATGCCGGTAATTCTGAATCAGGATTTTGAGAAACTATGGATTGAAGATTCAGACGTTTCACAGTTACTGGAGTTATCATTGAAACAACTTGAATCAATACCGCTTGATGCACACACTGTAGGACCTCTCATCGGGAGTAAAACTCTCAATACAAACGTTGAAGATGTGAGTAAAAGTCATACATACTATAAAAATGGGTTATTGTTTTAAAATTTTCGTCGATGAATTCATTTTTTTGCAAAGAAGCAAAAAAAGCAACATTTATAAGTAATTGAATATCAAATTTATATATAAATTATAAAAAAACATCAAAAAAAAAGTGTTAAAAACGAAAAAAATGTGAATAGATGTTAAAAATTGTTTTTATTTTTGCATTTGTTAACAAATCAATATTAACCTAAAAACAAAAACAATGAAAAAAGTATTTCAGATTTTAATGACTGCAATGGCATTGGTTATTCTTGCAAACTGCGGTAGCAAAAACGGTCCCGAAGCTGTAGCTGAAAAATTCCTCCAGCACCTGAACAAAAAAGAGTATGCTGAAGCAAAAAAACTTGGAACAGAAGCAACTCAGCAGATGATCTCTTTCCTCGAATCATTTCCTTCAGATGAACCAGTTGAAGAACTGAAAATTGAAGATATGAAATGTACAGAAGAAGGTGAAAAAGCTACTTGTACTTACAAAGAAAACGGTAAAGATGCTACCATCAACCTCGTAAAACAGGGTGAAGCTTGGTTAGTAGACATGCCAAAAGAATCTCCTTCAGACGAAGTTATTGAAGACGTTCCTGTAGATTCTGCAGCTACTGAAGAAGTTGTTGAAGAAGTTGTTGAATAATAATATTCGACAGTATCGATGAGAAAAACTCTTTTCTCAATCGCTATTCTTCTAAGTTCGATATTTTTGTTCCTGCTTACGTACGATTTTCGTGCTGAGCAGGAACAAAAATTTTCAGTGTATACTCTATCAAAGGAAGAGTATGCTCTTATTCAGGATGGAGATATTATTCTCCGTCATGGTTACGGGCTGGTGAGTGATGCAATTGTTGAAACTCTGAAAGAGGAATATGCCATTTCCCACTGCGCAATTGTCGTTGTTGATGATACAAATTACAGAGTAATTCATACTGTTTCACAGTCCATTTCAGAGTGCGACGGAGTTCAGGATCAACCGCTTGAACCCTTTATCTCTCAAAGTCATTACAATTCCCTTATAGTTGTCAGGTTCAAGGGACCCGAAGGTGCAGGAAAAATAATAAGTAAAAAGGTGCAGTATTATCTGGATCAGAAGATTCCTTTTGATCATAATTTTGATCTGAATGATCCAAGTGAATTCTATTGTTCTGAACTCATCTGGAGAATTATCCTTGAAGAATTCGGGGTGGATATTTTCCCTGAAAAAGACCCGAAGGACAGACAATATCTGAATTTTTCAAATTTCTATAATTCCGAATTTTTTGAGATTATTATCAATCACCACACCCGGAAAAAAGTAAGGTGATTTCCCTTATTTAAGTTTTAAATTCAGTGATACATGATGAATCTGCCAACAGTCTGATGCATCAGAATCATCAGTGTTCAGGATTGTCCGGATTTCTCCTCCGGCAATGGCAACAACGGTTTCATTATTTTCTTTATAGGTTGCAGATGCAGTATAATATGTGTTTACAGGAAGCCAATAGGAGATGGTATCATTGTACACTGTGTCCCTGAATAATAGTTTGCCAGCTTCAATTTTGCCCTCATATACAGCAACAGGAACAGAGTCATGATCATTGTTGCAGGTCACCTTTAAATAGAGCAGGCCTTCTTCCGGTTTTTCTTCATAGCAAGAGTCATCCCATTCAAGCGGATCACAGGATATGAGCAAAAATAATACTATGAACATGAGAATAAATGAAAGAGATTGTTTCATGCTTACTTTTTAAAATGAGATAAAACAGTTGTGAAATACAAGGATAAAAGATGTGGGTTGTTGTTTATTCCTCCATATTTCCAGTATTGATATGTAAGTTCCCAACTTACAGCTCTTTTTTCAATCTTGACTCCTGCCTCAGGTATCAAATCCGGATGAAATTTTTCCTTTTCCTTTAAGCCGCTGTATTTTGCCCATACAAAGTTTGATTTCATGCCGGCAATCAGTTCAAGCCTACTTCTGTTTTGAGGAAAAGTGTAGAGAAGAAAATCTTTTTTAAGATCAAAGTAAAGAAAAGATCTGTATTCGCGAAGAAGATACAGAGTGTCATTATCTCCTGAGAAATAATATCTGTTGCCCCAGAATCTGGTGCCAAAGCCTAAGGAAGCATGCGTTCTGTAATTTACTTCATTAAAATCAATTCCATATATCCAGAAAAGGTCATTGATTCCCCAGTTTAAACCCCATCTGAAGGCTGTGGTAGAAAAGATAGGATACAAGGGACGCTTTATATTGTATTTTCTAAGCATTGACATTGACTGTTTGTTGTATTCAACCAGACAATGAGGCCAGATTTTTTTAGTATTTATGGAATCTCTGATATTTTTCAAAGGGCTCCAGACGCTGTCAGATACATTGAGAATTGTACGGATATTTTCTTCGTTACCACTCATCAGTGCCATATCTAAAACATTCAGCCCGCTCAGGTTTCTGTAAAAGAAATTAGTATCAATTGAGAGCAGATACTTTGTCATTTCTGTATAGCCAGAAGAGATTGAAAGAAAGACAGGTAAATCACCTTTTGCAGAGGGTTTGTCTGGATTTGCACCATACTGAATGAGTAATTGAGCAATGTCAAGAGACCCAATATATGCAGCAAGATGCAGAGGAGTAAATCCCTCAAAATCAGAAACATCATGATTTGCATGAAAAAACAGGAGGTGTTCTACAAGAGTGAAATTATTGGAAAGGACGGCAAGATGAAGAGATGTTTCCTTTCTGACATTCGACGTATTTACATCAGCTCCGAGAGTGATCATCAGGTAGGCCAGCGAATCATTTCCTCTCGCGCAAGCCAAGAGCAGGGGTGAATACCCATTTTCATCCCTGAGTTCAAGATTTGCTCCATTGTCTGCAAGCAAAAGTACCATTGAAGCATTGTTATTTGCAACAGCATAATGCAGAGCACCTGAATTATCAACTGATCTGAAATCTATTTCGGCACCATGTTTGATACAATCAATAGTTTTTTCAATATTATTATCATACACTGATTGAAGAAAACAATAATTTATGGAATCATTAGATTGAGAAAAGGAATAATAAAAGAAAAAAAATACATATAAAAATGTTAAAATGAATCTTTTATATGGGTTATTTAACAACACAACAGTTTTTTTTTGTAATTTTGCAGCAACATCCAAAATTAATAAAATTATGAAACCAATTTCAACAATTTTGATGTCTTTTGTTCTGGTGCTGGTTTTTTCAAAGACCTATGCACAACAGGACGGGAAGAATCCCTATGATGTAAATTTTAAAATTGATTATAACCAGGAAGCACACTATCCGCAGGGAGAGGAAGCTTTCTACCGTTATATTTACCAGAATATCCAGTATTCTGATGAAGCAAAGCAGAACAACATCAATGCGGTTGTGCTTTTGTCTTTTGATGTGATGCCTGACAGTACTCTCAGTGGTTTTGTGGTTCTCAGTTCACCAGGTTACGGAGTTGATGAAGAATTGATCAGATTGCTGAAACCTGTGAAATTTGCTCCGGCTGTGGCCAATGGACAGATCATTAAGCAAAATGTGATGTTGAATATTCCTGTCAGAGCGGGAGCAGGGTCAAAATAAATCTGAGAAGAAAGAAAATTTTATATTTATTTCGTTTTTAACGGGATTTTTTCTATTTTTGCATTCTCAAAAACGGTCTCGTGGCCGAGCGGCTAGGCACCGGTCTGCAAAACCGTCTACTCCGGTTCGATTCCGGACGAGACCTCTGAAGGTTGTTCAATACACTGAACAACCTTTTTTTTTAAAGACTTCGTGTTTTTTCTTTTCTGAATAATGCTTCAAGCATCAGGCAAATAAGGAGTGTAAGCGTTGAATTGATCAGCACAATGAGAAGATTGAAAAAGAAGTTTGAAAAGTTGAATACTTCAAGAAAAGCCACTGAAAAGTTATGGATGAAAATCAATATTGATGAGTATTTCAAGAAGTTAAGAAAACCCAATGAACGAATCCCTGGACTGAAAGCAAGTTCCAGATCATAGGGATTGGTGAGAATTTTCAGAAACAGAGGACGGACAAAAGCAGTGAGGACTGTTGAGAAGGCATGTATTCCTCCTGAGTTGAAAATTGAGTCCATAGCCAAACCTGTAAGAAAGCTAATCAACAGGAGCGCCCAGCCGGGTGTCTTCAGTGGGAGAATAAGAATAATAAGAACATAAACAAAAATGATAATTCCATGTCCGATGATAATATGATTGAAAAGTGTTGTCTGAACGAGAAGCAACAAAAAAAGTACAAGCGAATATTTTAAAATATTATTCATTCTGGGTTTCTTCTTCCAGTATTAATTGCTCTTCAGAGATATGCTGAATAATCACGTAGACTTCTGAAATGCGACTGAAATCAACAGCGAGATCAATTTCAATTTCATAAAAGTCGTACCCCTTGTTAATATTGAATAGACTTATAGTTCCGATAAGAATTCCAGAGGGAAAGATTCTGGAAAAATTGCTGGTAAATACGCTGTCTCCGATCTCAATGGTGTGATGTCTTGCAATATCTTTCAGTTCAGCTTTTCGATAATTTTTTCCAGACCATATGACTGTTCCGATGATTTCTTCGGTTCCTGTTTTAGCTGAAATTTTAGTATCTGAATGAAGAACAGAGTAAACGGATGAGTAATTTGTAGAAACCTGTTTAACAATACCGACAACTCCAAGGGGTGAAACAACTCCCATTCCCGATTTTACGCCATGGTTTGATCCAACATTCAGTGTCAGATAATTATTGACTCTGCCAATTGAATTATTGATGACAACAGCAGGAAGATATGTATAACGTCTGTTATAAACTATGTCTTTGTGAACAAATCTGTCTCTTGAATCGAAGACAAAGCTTGACTTGTGCATTGATTTCAGATAGGCGTTTTCCTGAACCAGTTGCCGGTTTATTTCTTTGAGATAAAAATAATCATTGACAGAGGTAATTGAATTTAGAAAAAAACCAGCCACTGTGTTTGAAGAATTGAAAACGACGGATTTCTGATAAAAGTTTGTACGTACAATCAAAGAAAAAGATAAGAATTCCAGCAGCAGGAAAAGCAATACAAAATTATTTCTGATGATGAAATTCAAAATATTCTGCATGGTTCAGAATTTCACTATTTGATAAGGAAAGGAAATTTGTCAAAGTTTTTCAGTGCAATGGCAGTTCCTCTCGCAACCGCGCGAAGGGGATCTTCAGCTACATGAACTTTCAGTTTGGTCTTCTGATGAATTCTTTTTGCAAGTCCTCTGAGCAGTGAACCTCCACCAGCCAGATAAATTCCGGTGTTATAAATATCTGCAGAGAGTTCAGGAAGAGTAATTTCAAGTGTGTTGACAATAGCTGCTTCAATTTTGGAAATTGATTTATCAAGTGCATGTGCTATTTCTGAATAACTCACAAGAATTTCTTTAGGAATACCGGTGAGCATGTCTCTTCCGTGCACCGGATAGTCGGGTGGAGGATTATCAATTTCTGAGAGTGCTGATCCGACTTCAATCTTTACTTTTTCAGAAGTGACTTCACCGATATGAATATTATGAGCTTTTCTCATGTATTCTTCAATGTCGTTGTTGAAGTCATCACCTGCAATACGAATGGATTTATTGGCAACAATGCCTCCCAGAGCAATGACTGCAATTTCGCTTGTTCCACCACCGATATCGACCACCATATTTCCGGTTGGTTCAAGCACATCGATTCCGATACCGATAGCTGCTGCCATTGGTTCATGAATGAGGCGGACATCCTTAGCTCCTGCCTGTTCAGCAGAGTCTCTGACGGCTCTTTCTTCAACCTCAGTAATCCCGCTTGGGATACTAATTACCATTTTAAGAGCAGGAGGGAAAAGTGGTTTTTTTTGGGTTGTCATTTTAATCAGTTCTCTAATCATGAATTCAGCAGACTGAAAATCGGCGATGACACCATCCCGTAATGGTCTGATTGTTTTAATATTTTCGTGGGTTTTTCCGTGCATCATCATAGCTCTGCGCCCAACAGCCATGATTTTCCCCGTTGACCGCTCAATGGCCACTATTGAAGGTTCGTCAACGACCACCTTATCGTTGTGGATGATAATCGTATTGGCCGTTCCCAGGTCAATTGCGATTTCTTTTGTAAAAAATGAAAATAAACCCATATCGTTTGTATTTTAATGCTTAAAGTGTCGGATGCCGGTAAAAATCATTGCAATATTGTTATCATCGCAGAACTGAATAACTTCATTGTCGCGAATTGAACCTCCGGGCTGGATAATATATTCAATCCCTTCTTTGATTGCTTCTGCAATTCCATCAGAAAATGGGAAAAATGCATCAGAAGCCATGACTGCTCCATTCAAGGGGTGCTCAAAGGCTTTTGATTTGGCAATGGCAAGCCGCACAGCATCAACCCGTGATGTTTGACCCATTCCGCTACCATACAACATCCGGTTGCCTGCCAACACAATTGCATTTGATTTTGTATGCCGAACAATCTGATTGGCAAACACCAGTGTGGAAAACAATTCAGAAGGAACCCGCCTTTTGGTGACCACTTTCCACTGTTCAGGGGTGATCTTCTGATTGTCCCTGTCCTGCATGAGTATTCCATTGAAGCAACTTTTTATCAAAGCAGAAGGCATTTTCAGGGAAATCATCTCAAGAATGATTTTGTTCTTTTTACATTTCAATATGTTTAAGGCTTCTTCTGTAAATCCCGGAGCCATGATAAGCTCAAAGAATATTTCATTCATTCTGAGGGCTGTTTCGCCGTCAATATTACGATTTGCAGCCAGAACGCCTCCGAATGCAGAAAGAGGATCACATGATAGTGCTGTACTCCAGGCATCAGCAATTGTTTCACGGACTGCAACACCACAGGCATTCCCATGTTTAACTATGACAAAAGCCGGATCAGAAAACTCTGAAACAAGCTCCCAGGCTGATTCCATGTCCTGAAGATTATTATAGGAAATTTCCTTGCCATGGTGCTGTATAAACAACTCACTGATATCTCCAAAGTAGATTCCCTTCTGATGTGGATTTTCACCATATCTGAGAACAGTATGATCATCAAAATTCTGTCTGATAGCATTGATGCCGGCTGTTTCATTGAAATATCTGAAAATACACGAATCATATCCTGAACTAACCTGAAAAGCATAGCTTGCAAAAAGTTTCCGTTGCTCATAGCTGGTAGTTCCTCCCGCTTCATTCAGAATTGAAAAAAATTCATTGTAATACTTTCTGGAAGCTACAATCATTACATCCTGATAATTTTTGGCCGCAGATCTGATCAGACTTATTCCTCCGATATCAATCTTTTCAATAATTTCATCTGCATCCGAAGTTTTTTTCAGCGTCTCTTCAAAGGGATACAAATCAACAATAACCAGATCGATGGAAGGAATCTTATGGACTGAAGCCTGAAGTTGGTCTTCATTGTTATCTCTTCTGAATAATATACCTCCCATCAGGGTGGGGTGGAGGGTTTTAACCCGTCCACCAAAAAGATCAGGGTAACCAGTTAGTGATTCTACTGTTGTAACAGGTATTCCAAGTGATTCAATAAAAGCTGCAGTGCCACCTGTTGATATTATTTCAACACCAAGAGAATGAAGTTTAGTAACAATCGTATCAAGTCCGTCCTTGTAAAAGACTGATATTAAGGCAGTTTTTATAGTGCGAGGAATCATTCAGCAATGGTTATTAAAAGCCTGCAAAAATATTAAGAATAAAGAAGAAAAGCAAATGAAAAGAAAAAACAACTTGTTTTCATATTAATTAATGGTTAAGATACCTGGGATGATATGACTCGAGATTTTGTCTGAGATATTCGTTACTCATATGTACGTAAATTTCAGTGGTTGTAATGGAAGCATGCCCCAACATTTCCTGAATGGCCCGTAGATCAGCCCCGCCTTCAATCAAATGAGTTGCAAAGGAATGCCTCAGTGTGTGAGGACTAATTGCTTTGCGAATTCCGGCATTGGATGCTCCCTGTCTCACAATCAGAAACATCATGTTACGTGTGAGTTTTGATCCACGTCTGTTCAGAAAGACATAGTCTTCATTTCCGAATTTAATATCAAGATGCACCCGCACATTTTTGATATAGTGTTGAATCCTATCAAGTGATATTCTGCTGGCCGGAACCAACCTTTCTTTATTCCCCTTTCCTATGACTCTCAGAAATTCTTCAGCAAAAAAGATATCTGAAATTTTCAGGTTCACTGTTTCTGAAACACGAAGTCCCGAACCATACATCACTTCAATAATTGCGACATTCCTTTCTCCTTCATAACTGCTTCGATCAAAGGATGCAATCATGCGTTCTATTTCTTCGAAACTTAATGTATCAGGGAGTTTTGATGGTAATTTTGGTGTTTCAAGTAGTTCAGTAGGATTTTCATCCATAATTTTCTCCAAGCAGAGAAATCCATAAAATGACCTGAGTCCGGATATTACCCGTGCTTGTGTTCTCGGTGACAGACCTGACTGGCTGACCCATTCAGTAAACCTTCCCAGAATATTGTAATTTGCATGTAATAGGGATATTGAATTTTCATACTCCCGCAGATAGCGGTCAAGGAGAAGGATATCTCTCAGATATGCTTCAATACTGTTTGCCGAGAGCCCCCTTTCAAGTTGAAGCCAGATTTTAAATGATTGAATATATGATTCAGCTGACATGGTGCAAAGATAACCAAATGTTGAATTTTATATGGATAATCTCAATGGCTTTAGGCTTGTTGTTTAAATGGAAGTTATGCGGGAATAAAAACTATGATTCCAAGACTGAATATAGAACAAGCATAAATATTTTTTCCGGATAAAAGGCTTTGTCCGAATTAGATTGCTTAATCTTTGACACACATACATCAAAGCATGAATCTTTGTGATAATCGAATTTTAAAATGCCAGGAAACTCGCAATCAAGCCTAAATACCAAGTTGGCAGTATCATTATACTGACTTGACAACAACCAGTATGCATTGCTACCTTTCAGTTCAAAACGACCTTCTTCAATCATTTATCCGTTGGAAAGTGCATTAAATCCTGATTTCTCCACATTTGATTTCAGAAGGCAATTTCTAAAACAGAGATTTTCATTTTACAAGTTGACACTTTTATCCCAAATCCGTCATTAGACTCATTATTTCTAATGACCGTCATTAGAAAATAAATTTTGTAACATTTAGAGTGTCAATGGTTTTGATGCTATATATCTATTAAAAAATTTTGTTTTTTTGCTGTAAGATTTTCTTACTAGTTATGAAAGCAATAGATTTAGATTCTACCGACAAAGAAATAACTATCAAATAATTCCAATGATGGATTTGGGTTTATACTGCCATGATAATCTATGCTCTGGTTCCATTCGACAAGAGAATAAAAGTGCCAGCCCGATGGAAATGCACCTTTTGCAATTTCCAGAGTTTACAAACAACTAAAGACATCACAGTAAATTGATAAGTCATAATAGCAACCAAACGGGAATCAGAATCAGAATGGTATAACATGCTTTCAGCCTTCCACTAATTAGTGCCAATCTACACAATTTCATATTTTTTTCCGTCGATGTAATCAATAATTGAATCCTGCTGTACGTATGATGATACAATCAAACTGATCAGAGCAGAAAAAACAAACAGGGACTTCATAACAAAAGGGGGGCATTCACAAAAATATAGATAATTTCTTAATATTAAATGTTAAAAGTTAAGCTCCAATTTCTTTTCAAGGGCATGAATCATTATCCCGAAGGTTTTTTTCAGATGCTTAATATTTTCAAGGGCTTTCATTTTCTTTTTCTCACTTATTCCTGAATATTCTCCAATGATTAAAATATTTTTGTGGGTATGAGCATCTGAAATGAATTCGTTGATATTCACTTTATAGCCGAAATATTCAAGAATATGTGCACGGATAGTATCTGTAATCATTTCGGACTGTCTTTCAAGGAATATTCCATATTGAGTGATGCTTTTCAGAGGATGTGAACCTTTTGATTTCTCCATGTCTTTTCGTATCTGATGATGACAGCAAGGAGCCACTACTATGATTTTTGCTCCAGCTCTTATGCCCTTAGCAATGGCTTCATCTGTAGCTGTGTCGCAGGCATGGAGCGCAACAAGGAGATCAAGCGAATGCACTGGATATTCCTCAATAGTATTCTGCACAAACCCTAATCTGCTGAACCGGCATTGTTTTGCAGCATCGTTACAGAATTCTACCATTTCTTTCCTCATTTCCACACCAGTCATTTCCACATCAAGTTTTAAAACTGAAGAGAGATAGTCATATAATGCAAAAGTAAGATACCCTTTGCCTGAGCCCATATCGGCTACGGTAATGGCATTTAGCTCTTTGAATATACCGAGCCGTGGCGTTAACAGAGAAATGAAATGGTTGATCTGCTTGAATTTATCCTGAGATTTGGCAAGAACTTTTCCCTGAGAGTCTGTGATACCCAGAAAATATAAAAATTCTTTTTTCAATGGATCCAATGGTCGGTTTTTTTGTTTGTCATGACTTCGATCAGGGACTGAGATAAACTGAGGCGGCAGAATCTTCAAACTGAATGATTTTTTATTCCTTTCAAGATGATAGTCGTTTTCAGTTGTAAACAAGCGGAGAACTCTGAACTGATCTTCAGCATAATTTCTTATGTGAGTGATTCCTTCCCGGACTGAAAAATTCTTGGTAATATCTTTTTTTGATTGTCTGAATGTGAAGCCAAGATTCAGATCGTTTCTGACAAAGATAAGTCTGACAATAATCTTCCTCATGTCGTTCTGCTGATCCAGGGGTTCAGAAAGAGTCAGTCTGACAAAAATATCGTTTTTAATTGCCTGATTGAGGTTGTTCAAAAAAACAGATAGTTCAGAAACATCATAGTTCATGGTGACTTTCTTAATTGGGACCAAACAGCCAACTGAGTGCAAATATATAGGAGGGAAGGAGGAGCGGAATACCAAAGGCATTGCTTCCCAGAGGGCGGTACTGGAACTCAAGCATAATACCTGATGGATTGTCATTCTGGGAGATGACAAACCCTGCATTAAGAATAACATCAATGGCCATTTGGTCTGCAAACCCCTGTCCCCGCATATTCAGCCCCCCCAGAGCAGCAAGAGTAATTCTGACGGGTGTTTTATTGCTCAGGCCAAAGGTAGGATATCTTGGAAAATATCTGCCACCCAGAAGGATATTGAAATCCTGATGTTTAGAAATTCCGGAAATTTTCAGATTGGAGAGATCGGTCAGACGGTAGGCTATTCTCATTTCAGCCTGAATATCGCTGTCTTTGGTTGAAATACTTCCAAAGCTGATTCCGAACTGGGACCTTGCATTCCTCACAGTGCTTACTGAGTCCACTTCACATGGTTGCTTGCCGCCCATTTCAAAGCTCAGACGGGTGAGTATGGGGGCTGGTGCAACATAGGGTACTTCGGTGATCCGGATGTCAATTTGTGCAAAGCATGCGGAAGTGAGAAATATGAATATTATGGCATATTTTTTCATGACAATTTTTTTCAAATTTATATGAAAAACTATTAGGAAAGAGAGATTAATTATCTGCAGATTTTATCTTTCAGTTTCTGTGCTTCTTCATGACCCATTTCTGCAGCAGTACTCAGGTCGGCACAAGCTCCTTTGGAATCATTTTTTATGTCTTTAATGGCACCCCTGTAAAAATACGCAGTGGCAGTAGGGTTGATCTTTATGGCTTTATTCAGATCCTCAAGGGCAAGATCATATTTTTTCTGTTCAAAATATAAGATTCCTCTTGATTGCAAAGCCAGAGCATTTTTCGGATTCATATTGAGAACCCTATTAAAATCATTGAGAGCTGTGTTGCCTTTTCCCATGACAATATTACAGTTAGCCCTCAGGATAATAGCATCTTCATTTTCCCTGTCGCGTGAAAGTACAGAGTTGAAATCTTTTACCGCTGAAGCGTAGTCGCCCATTTCCATCAGACAAATACCACGTGCATTGTATAAGCCTGATTCTTTCAGCCCCATGACATTGATCAAATGGTCATAATCAGCCTTTGCATCACTCCATTGTTTCATGTTTTCAAACATTCGGGCTCTTCGTTCATAAACATCACGAGGATTAAATCCATATTTAATGGCATTGGAATAGTCTTCGGATGCAACCTGCCAGCGCTTTGTCTTTTCAAGAATAACTCCCCGTTGATAATAGGCTTCTCCATAGTCGGGATCCATTTCAATGGCAGCTGAAAAATCAACAAAAGCGAACTTTGAGGAGTCCATCGTTGCCCAAATCATGCCTCGTTTCATCACCAGTTCGGCATCCTTTTTTTCAATGCCGATGGCCTTGTCCATATCTTTTAGTGCCAACAGTGGCTGTGAGGTTTCCAGATAACAGAAAGCCCGATCCACATAAGCATCATAGAAATACTGTCTCAATTCAATAACTTTTGAAAAATCTACAATGGCCTCCTTATATTTCTTCTGATCCATGTATAATTTGCCTCTGTAGTAGAACCCCTGTGGATAGTCTTTCCTTTTTTCAAGTCCTGCATTGAAATCATCCATTGCTTCCTTATGTTTACCAAGGGCATGATAACATCTGCCCCTGTCAACATTAGCTTCATAAAAATAGGGACTGATATCAAGACACTTAGTGAAATCCTTGATTGCCTCTGCATATTGAAGGTTCTTCATTTTTTCGAGGCCTGAATCATAATAGGAGTTTGCTGTCTGTGAATGTACACTGAATACAGTTGATAAAATAATCAGAAAAAACAAAGTGCTTTTCATGTCTCTTAGCTCATTGAATTGATAAAAACATAGCCAAATATTGTTTTGCCTTATATTGGACTTCGTTAGCAACATTGATATCTTCAGCGGTTTGAGGCTAAAAGCTGGCGGGCATTTATGAGTACTTCGCTGTCCATTTACGATGAAGTTTATGCGTTGTACTGTCCTTCAAATCACCACTTTCCGCCCGCTTGATTTTAGCCTTTATTATAGTGCTTATTTTATTCATTGTCAAACAATTCTGCTGGATTAATTTTAAATTGCAACATCTTTGCAGTATCTCTGCCTCCATCACCACCTTTTCTTTGCATTGTAATTCTACCAATTTTAAAATTTCCTCTGTTAGTAATTTCTATTTCTCCATTCCCGAAATAATTCATACAAAAATTCATTGGTTTAAGAATCCACCTTGCGTTTTTCTCTACTTTTTGTGCAACCAGCATCCATTCTGCTGCAAATTTTCCCTGTCCTTTCAAAACGTCTGAAACAATTAATGATTGATTTTTCTTTAACCATTTTAAAATTAGCTTCTGTTCAACTTCAGAAAATTCATTTGCAAACATCCTTCTTTTATCTTTTGGCTTTTTAATTGTAGGTCTTTCTTCTCCTGTAAATCGCTTTAGAATTGAAATAACTTGTAAAGGAATATTCCACATTTCTGCGTATTTATCAACCCATTGCTTATCAATTTGATAAAATCCTTTAGGATTTCTTACCAATTTAACTTGTAAATTTTCAACATCAATCGCTTTCTTGAGCTTTATGGTTATTTGTATTTGGATATCAGTTTTGTAACCAGATATTTTTACAGCTTCAACATAATCAATTTCTGAAAGTTTATATTTCATTAAGATTAACCATGCTTGAGCATCTTTATCTTTTTTCCAATCATTAAACTTTCTAACTATATCGTCTTCATTATTAAAGCCGTCTTTTGCTGTTTGAGAACCTCTTTCAACTAAGTTCATATTATGTTGCTGTAAATAAGTTATTCATTGTATGTTCTCTTAATCTTTCTTCTGAAATTTCAACGTATTCTTTAGAAATTTCAGAACCTATCCACTTCCGTTTTAATAAATGTGCAATTTTAGCCGTAGTACCGCTTCCCATAAAAGGGTCATAAACTAAATCGTTCTCGTTAGTCCATGTATTAATTTGGTCGGCAACAAGTTTTTCTGGAAAAATAGCAGGATGGTTATACGCAATCTTGTCTTTTGTTGAAATTCCACCCCCAACTGAATAGAAAAAGACATTGCCAACTTTCTTTTCTGTTGTTCTCTCAACCTTTTCATAATCAAGAGTACCATTCTGTCCTCTATTTTTCATATTGGCAAGTCCTTGATATTTTGTAGGCTCTGTAATTGGATTAAATGTTTTGGGACTGCCTTTTGAAAAAGCAAACATATATTCAAAATGTTGATGATACCTATTCCCTGTTTGAGGCATTGGATTATTTTTATAATAAATCATTGTGTCGTGTAATCTAAATCCAATTTCTTTAAAAAATAACGCTTGCTTAAACGAAGTTCCTGTTTCGCTTCCGTCAATTGTTGCGTCAGCTACAACCCAAATAATTACTCCTCCTTGTTTTGTAATACGAAACAATTCTTTTACAATTTTTTCAAATTCAAATTGATAGCCATTATAATTTCTTATATCGTCATAAGGTGGTGATGTGATTACAAAGTCAACATAGTTGTCTGACATATTGCTCATTGTAATTAAACAATTCTCGTTGTATATTTTTTGAAGTTCCATGATGCAAATTTAATCAATTTTCTGTCAATTTACTTGTTCGTTCAGTTTTTTTAATATGCACTATAGCTGTAAGAGATTCGGTATCTCTGGTGCCAAAATGACAAATAGCAGAATCACCTATAAAATCAGAATTTTCGGTAAATACTTCCGTGATCAGCTTGTTGTTGCTAAAATAAAAGCGCTGTTCTTTGCAAGACCAGAATGCCAATGTGTTCTCGCAGCAGAATATGAGATCTCCCTTTGAATTGAACAGGAACTCCTTGTGCAATTGCCATACTGATTCCTGAGGATAAATTACTTTTCTAAGAATGTGAGTATAATTGTCTGAATTATATGCAGCCT
This sequence comes from uncultured Bacteroidales bacterium, assembly GCA_964428185.1. GTDB lineage: Bacteria > Bacteroidota > Bacteroidia > Bacteroidales > DTU049 > CAYMAZ01. The sequence goes on along the minus strand of CAYRXH010000024.1, from coordinate 13,222 downwards.
GATCAGTTTAAATGCGATCATAATAGAATATAATTTCATAATAAACCGGTCCAATAGCTCTTTTAAGTAATTGTATAATTAATTTCAATTTTTAAAGGAAGTTCCTGGCACTGTCATCTCCCTGTTCTTCAATGCGTTTGTTGTATTCATAATATGTTTCTCTGATTTTCAGAATCTCATCAGACTGAGCTGTAATATTCATACATTGACAGTTGAAGAAAAGAACCAGAAAAAAAATTGTATATTTCATAAATTTTTTTCAAAAATACAGAAAATTGAGAAAAATCCAGTAATTTCGGCATACAAAAAAATGACTATGAAACGACTGATTACGATTGCAGCTATTTTACTATCTTTTCTTACTTCCTGTCATGTGGGGCGTTATTTTATATACAATTATGCAGGAGTCAATGATTACAAAATTTTCCCACAGATTATTATTAATCACAATCCTCTGTATGTATTCAGATTCAGCAGATCTGATCAAGCATTGAATATTGATACATTTAAGATTTCTGATAAAATTTGTGATTTGCCAGTGAATCTTGAAGAATATCATAAAAAAACTAAAACAACAGGATTTTTGATAATCAGGAATGATACGATAATCTATGAAAATTATTTTGGAAAATCACAGGATCAAATATATTCTTCATTTTCTGTTTCAAAATCATTTATCGGAGCGCTCATCGGAATTGCCATAGATGAAGGAAAGATCAGTAGCACCAATGATCCAATGACAAAATATATTGATTATTGGGATGGAGATCCTGAAAAAGCAAACATTACGGTCAATCATTTGCTCGATATGAAATCGGGCATTTCCTACAATGAGAATTATTACAACCCTTTTGGGGACGTTGCCAAATTTTATTATGGCCGGCATCTTGAAAGGTATCTTCGGAAAATGGTAACCGGAAGTGAACCCGGTAAGGATTTTGAATATGTGAGTGTGAATACATTATTACTGAGTTTGATTCTTGAAAAAGTTACAGGGATACCTACTGAACAATACCTTGAAGAAAAATTATGGAAACCATTGGGTATGGAGCATGATGCTACAGTGAATTATGACCGGAAGAATGGAGTGTTTAAAGCATTTTGTGGGATCAATGCCAGTCTTCAGGATTATGCAAAATTTGGTAGACTATACCTAAACTGGGGTAACTGGGAAGGGAAGCAGATTATTTCCAGAAGATGGATTGAAAGGGTGAGAACAAGAAAACCTTCTGTTGAAGGGAAAATGTCCTATGCAGATCAATGGTGGATCGTTGGAGAAGGAGATTTTTGTGCCATCGGTTTCCTCGGCCAGTATATCTATGTCCACCCTGACAAAAATCTGATTATTGTAAGAACTGGCAAGAAAAGTGAAAACTGGCTCAAATTGCTGAAAGAACTTGCCAACAGTAATTTGTTATAAATGAACTTCATGAAAATTGGGTTGATTTCTGACACCCATTCTCATCTTGAGCAGGGTATTCTGGATTTTTTTAATGGTATGGATGAAATTTGGCATTGCGGAGATGTGGGAGATTATCAGATTTTTGAAATGTTGGATGCTATTGCACCTGTCAGACTTGTGTATGGAAATATTGACTGGGGAGAAGTCCTGAAAAAGTTTCCTGCATTTCAGGTCTTTAAGGTTGGGTCATTGAAAGTAGTTATGATTCACATCGGTGGTTATCCAGGGAAATACTCTAAAGTGGCAAAGCAGTTAATTCAGACCGAAAAACCCGGTTTGGTGGTGTGCGGACATAGTCATATTCTCAAAGTTGTTTTTGACAAAAAATATAATTGCCTTGTAATAAACCCCGGTGCAGCCGGGAATACTGGATTTCATACAGTAAAAACAGCTGTCAGATTTGAAATCCATGATGGCATTCCAAAAAACCTTGAAGTGTGGGAAAAAAGCAGAAGATAATATTTTATACAGCCATGTTCGATAAAATTCTGAAATTGAATATGCTTGCTAATTGCTTCAATCAATTTTAGCCTCATTTCCCAAATGATTAATTGATTTTCAGCAATTTACATCCTTCAGGTCTAAAACAAAAAAATTGATGGAAAATCAATAGAAGAAAATTTTTAAAAGAATACTACACCTCAATCTAAAAAAAATCTCACAAAACATCTGGCTTTACTGATTTTTTAAACCGTTATGGTTTTTTTGTCGAACAATGGTAATTTTTTTATGAAATGAATAAGATATGAGTTATATTTGCGTTATTGAATGATAAAAAATTATGGTTTTATGAAAAAATCTTTGTTTTCCTATTTGATGCTACTTGTTTATACAGCACTCTTATCCTTTCTCAGTTCATGTGATAAGGAGGATCCACCGCAACCAATTCAACCCATGTACGGAGTGAATGCTTCTGACTATGTAAATATGGAATTAAAACAGGTTCAGCCTCAAGACTCTCATTTGTCTGAAATCAATAAAAAAAAATAATCTGATAATGAAGAAATCTCTAATCAGGCTTCATCTGATTTTTATTGTAATAGTACTTGCGGTTCTTTCAGCATGTGATAAGGAGGAGGATTATCCTCAGCCCGAATATGGAGTTCCTGTCAATTACGACACCCCAGAATCAATCAGATAATACAATTATGGCAAAAATTTCAAAACATTTAATGATAAGATTTTACAGAATTATGGTCTTGTTTTTTGGTTTTCTATTCCTGATGATTAGTGGATGTAAACCAAGAAGTACAGAGAATTCTGATGATTCAACAATTTCGGATACGGCAACAGCAAATGATGACAGGATGCTTGCTCCTGAGTATGGAGCTCAGGATGAGGACTGGATGGAAATGCCCGTTGAAGAAGAAGTTATTGAAGAAGAGAAGTTTGATACAAAGGGTAATTATACAAAAAATCAGGCAACTGAAAAGCAGGTCCCTCAACATGCTCCCGGCCCCATGGAACCTGCTACAGCATACGGGACAAACTACCAGCAATACAATACAACTGTTGATCCCGTGAAGCCCCAGGAGTAAAATGAAAAGACAGTTTCATCCCTCATTCAGGCAGCGAATGGCTCTGAACGTCTTCAGCAAATACAGAAATGTTCAATCAAAGTTGCATGATCTGACCTATTTATTCTGGGAATGCACAGTTCGTTGCAATATCAAATGTCAGCATTGCGGCAGTGACTGTTCACCCGATGATGGATCTACAGATATGCCTGCTGAAGATTTTCTGAAGGTGACTGAAAGAATCAGACAGCATTACAATCCCAACAAACTCATGATTGTTCTTACTGGTGGAGAACCACTCATGAGAAATGATATTGAAGAGGTGGGACTTGCACTTTACAAACAGGGTTACCCATGGGGAATGGTTACAAACGGCTATGCGATGACTGAAGAACGCTTTCAGAAGTTGTTGAAGTCAGGACTCAGGTCTGTTACAATCAGTCTTGACGGGCTTGAAGAAGATCACAACTGGCTGAGAGGTAGAAAAACATCCTTTGCCAAAGCTGTGGAGGCCATCTCCCTGGCTGCAGTTACACCCAATATTGCCTTTGATGTGGTGACATGTGTTAATGCCAGGAATTTCAGTACACTCATGCAAATCAAAGAATTACTAATATCACTCAAAGTTCAGCATTGGAGGTTGTTTACAATATCGCCCATAGGCAGAGCCAAGGAAAACAGGGATCTTTTTATCAGCGGGCAACAGTTCAGGGAACTGATGATATTTATTCAAGAATGCAGAGAAGAGCGAAAGATTATTGCAAGTTATGGTTGTGAAGGCTACCTTGGAGCCTTTGAAGGAAAAGTGAGGACAGGCTATTTCTTTTGCAGGGCAGGAATTAATATTGCTTCAGTACTTAATGATGGTTCAATATCAGCATGTCCCAACAACAGCAGAAAAGTGGTTCAGGGAAATATATATAATGATGATTTTATGGATGTGTGGCAAAACAGGTATCAGGTCATGCGTGACCGGAGCTGGACAAGGGTAGGGAAGTGTAAGGATTGTAAAGAGTTTAAATGGTGCAACGGTAACGGCCTTCATTTAAGGGATTTTGAGAATGATGATGTGATGGTGTGCCATAATGAATGGCTGAGAGAAGAATAAATGAGTTGCAGATTTTTCGCCAATTAATCTAGTTCACCCAGGAAATAGTGAAGTCCGAATCCCCATATACTGTATTCTGATTCTTCCAGATTGTATAAATATTGCATTCTGATGCCCAGAGGAATGTCCTTAACAATTCTTCTGACACCAAAGGTAAATACTATTCCGTCAGCGTTGAAACTGTCATTACCCCAGGCTTTTTCACTTCCGTTCCGGTTGATTCCGTAACCGATTCCTACGAAACCACCGGTTTTTGACCGTGTGCTGGGTTCTGAACCCTTTCCGAAGTTGCACTCAAGCACAAGAGGTGCTTCATAAAAATAGGTTTTTTTAGGTTCAAATGAATGCCATGCATATCCTCCGCTGAGATGGGTACCAATAGAGATATTGGCTTCTTTTCCCACATAAAACAAACGGACCCTTGGAGCATAGATAACACCAAGAGAACTGGCACTGTAGTATGAATTATATCCCAGACCGATAGTTTGTGAGAAAATGCTTTCCTGAGCGTTGGATACTGCTGTCATCATCGTAACTAAAGTAAAGGAGCAGATAATTCTGATGGTTTTCATATTAAATATGTTTTTTTCAAAATTAAATAATTTTTCTACAATAAAAAGAAATGTTTTCATTTGATTTTTAATAATAAAACACACAAGGCACCAAAAAATCAATAAAAAATTTAAATAATTGATGTTTGTATATCAAAAATTATATTATTTTTGCAATCGGAAAACGGTCCGGTAGTTCAGTTTGGTTAGAATACATGCCTGTCACGCATGGGGTCGCGGGTTCGAGTCCCGTCCGGACCGCAAAAGCACTCGCAAGAGTGCTTTTGCCTTTTAAAATAATATCAAAGACGCTTTACAGATTAGCATATCAATTTTTATTACAAAATGTTATCCTGTAAATACCACCCCAATCTCCTTTGGTCGTTAAAAATACACTGTTTTCTATTTTTAAATACATTGTCACAATTGCCCGATAAATTAAAAAGTACGTCTTTCAAAACATAATTATTTGAATGTGAGTGTTTTATATTTACAAATTTGCCATTTTCAAAAGTAAGCCCGGTTTGCAAAAGTTTCTTAAAAACACAATATTTTCAAGGCTTTTCAAACTTTTAATGTTTTTTTCCGGACAATAGTGATACATTGTCATAATTTTTGCTAACTTTGCCCGTTTATATCTCAATTTGATTATTAACCATTAAAATATCTTACAATGAAAAAATTCACTACATTGGTTGTCGTTTTGCTGATGGTAGGTCTAAGTACCGGTTTTGCACAGAAAAAAGCAAAACCGTTTACAGGAACAATCACATTCTCAATTACTTATGATGGCACTTGGGACGCTGCCACCTTATCTATGCAACCCAAAGAGTTTACAGTGCTGGTGAGTGAAACCCAAACCAAAACTGAATACCTAATACAGGGCGTTTCGCTGGTCACCATAACAAATGCCGCTGATTCAAGCACCCTCATCCTTGTCAATGCCATGGGACAGAAAATGTATTCAAAAATGACCAAAGAGGCTGCAATGGAATCAATCGGTGAAAAGGCCAAACCCAAAATCAATTATATTGATGAAACAAAAACCATTGTCGGTTTTGAATGCAAAAAAGCTGAATACATCACTCTTGATGAGTATGACGAAGAGCATACTACTGTTGTTTGGTACACAACTCAGATCGGAACTCCTGCCATGAACTTTGCTCAGCAGTTTGACGGACTTATAGGATATCCGCTTGAGTATATCATGGAAACCGAAGAAGGAAAAATTATTTATTCTGCAGCAGAAGCCAAGAAAGCAAAAGTGAAAGACACTGAATTTATGATCCCCAGTGATTTTGAAGAAATCAGTTGGGATGAGTTCAAAGGAATGCTTGGCGGTTAAAAACTTTGTTGATGATATATCATTTGAAAGCTGTCAGTTTTGACAGCTTTTTTATTATTTTTGCGTTTTTAAAGTGAATATCATTCTGTAATGGGGAAAACCAAACCTCCCGTAAAAAACCAACTGAAAAAGGAATCAGGCTCTTCCGGAAAGTCTGTGGCCTCCTCGCCCGCATTTCTTAAAAGCAGGGAATTTAAAACTATTACAGGAATTTTTCTGATGCTCTTTGCAATCCTGATGACTGTAGCTTTTATTTCATTTCTCAAAACATGGAAAGGAGAGGAGCATATTTTTGAATACGGATTCTGGAATGCCCTGTTCAAAGCAGAGTCTTCATCCAATGTCTCAGGAAATTTTGGCGGATGGATCGCTTATGTGTTTATTAAGCGTTGGTTTGGCATTGCTTCCTTCCTGTTTATTCCGGTTTTTATTCTCATAGGACTCCGTTTACTTGCATTTTCTTTCAAACGCTTTCATTTCATTGTGACATTGCTGTTACTCTATATTATTTATATTTCGCTTTTGTTCGGTACAGTCTTCTCATCCGGTGATATGACCATTCTGGCCGGAACAATTGGTGTGCAGACAGCATTGTTTTTCAAAAACATTATCGGCCTTGCAGGATTAATACTTATTCTTGTATTTGGAGCAGTTGTTCTTATCAGTTTTACAACTCCAGGGTTTTATATGAAGATGATCGAATATCTGAAAAGTTTGGGAAAAAGAAGGAAACAGCCTGATAACGTACAGGATTTAACTGATGTAACTCCAGACAATGTGCCTGAAGAAACGAAAGAGGAGAATGCCCGGAAATTTGTTTTAAAATCCAATGAAGGAGAAACGGAAAACGAAGCCGAACAGAAAACTGTTGAACAAGTTGTCGATTCGGATGAACACACAATGATTTCCAAAAAAGACAAGCAAGAAGAGTTTTACATGGGAACAGTTCCATTTGAAATAACGAATCAAGAAGATGAACTGATAGTCGAATATAGACAGAATGAATCGGAAGATGAACACAGAGCTGACTATGGAACTATTGAATCTGTGTATGATCCGCGTAAGGATCTTGAATCGTATGTCTTTCCCAAAATAGATATTCTGAAGGAACATGGCTCAGGAGCTATTACTGTTGATAAAGCAGAACTTGAGGAAAACAAACTGAGGATTGAAACAACACTTCAGAATTATGGGGTCAGCATTGACAAGATTTTTGCAACAGTTGGTCCCACAGTTACACTGTATGAGATTGTCCCTGCCCCTGGAGTAAGAATTTCAAAAATTAAAAATCTTGAAGATGATATTGCTCTGTCACTCTCCGCACTTGGAATACGAATTATTGCACCCATTCCAGGCAAGGGAACCATAGGTATTGAAGTTCCCAATAAAAATCCGGAAACTGTTTCTTTCCGATCTCTTGTTGCCAGCTCAGATTTTCAAAATACATCTTTTGACCTACCGGTTGCTCTGGGAAAAACCATTGACAACAAACCCTATATTGCCGATCTCTCCAAAATGCCCCATCTGCTCATGGCCGGTGCCACAGGGCAGGGAAAATCTGTTGGTCTGAATACGATTATTGCATCACTGCTTTATAAGAAGCATCCTGCCGAGTTGAAGTTTGTGCTTGTGGATCCCAAAAAGGTGGAACTGCCATTGTTTGCAAAGATAGAACGACATTTTCTTGCAAAACTTCCTGATACAGAAGATGCAATTATTACAGATACATCTCAGGTTGTGAGAACACTGAAAGGGCTTACCATAGAAATGGATCAGAGGTATAATCTGCTTAAGGACGCTCATGTCAGGAATATCAAGGAATACAATGAAAAGTTTTTGTCAAGAAGGCTCAATCCCAATGAAGGGCATAAGTTTTTACCCTATATTGTTCTGATTGTGGATGAGTTTGCTGATCTGATCATGACTGCCGGAAAGGAGATTGAAGGTCCCATTGCCCGTATTGCACAGCTTGCCCGTGCTGTTGGCATCCATCTTGTGATTGCGACACAACGTCCATCAGTCAATATCATCACCGGCGTGATTAAAGCAAATTTCCCTGCACGAATAGCATTCAGGGTATCAGCAAAAGTAGATTCAAGAACCATTCTTGATAGCAGTGGCGCCGATCAACTCATCGGACGGGGAGATATGCTTCTTTCAAACGGTAGCAGAATGGACCGTTTACAGTGTGCCTTTATTGATACTTACGAACTAGAAGAAATTGCTGAATTTATCGGAAGTCAGAAGGCCTATCCCACAGCATTTGAACTGCCTGAAGTTATAGATGAAGAAGGTGACAGAATGAAGGATTTTGATCCTCACGACCGTGATCCTATGTTTGCTGAAGCTGCACGTGTGATAGTTCAGAACCAGCATGGTTCTACATCATTGCTGCAGAGAAAGCTTAAACTTGGTTATAACAGAGCAGGCCGACTCATTGATCAGATGGAAGCCGCTGGGATTGTTGGTCCATTTGAAGGAAGTAAAGCCCGTGAAGTGTTGATTAAAGATATGGATACTTTGGAACAATTATTGAATAGTTACAACAATTAAAAAATAACATAACATTCTACTATGAAAAAACTCATGTTTCTCTTGGCCCTCATTATTCCGGCTAGCCATGCATTTTCCCAGGTTAAAGACAAAACGGCAGAAGCAATTCTTGATGGTGTTAGTACAAAAATGCAGTCCTATAAAACCATGCGCATTGAATTTACTTATATCATGGAAAATACTGCTGAAAAAATCAAGGAATCAAAAAAAGGTTCCATCTATATTGAAGGCGATAAATACAGACTGTATATTGCCGATCAGCTCGTGATCTCTGATGGAGTAACAGTGTGGACATATTTCAAAGATGCCAATGAAGTGCAGATCAATGATGTGGATCCCAACGATGATAATACACCAATGAAAATGCTCACTGCTTATAATAAAAACTACAAGGCCAAACTGATTAAGGAAATGCCCAAAGGTGGAAAAACTATTCAGGTTGTTGACCTGACTCCCAATAAAACACAGTCTTTCTTCAAAATTAGACTGGAAATTGACAAGGCTGCCAAAATGGTTGTTAGTTCCACAATCTATGACAAAAATGGTAGTACATATACTTATGTGGTTGACAAATTTCACGAAAATCCCAATATTCACCCTTCACGTTTTACCTTCAACAAGGTTGATTATCCGGGTGTGGTGATTACTGATATGAGATAAATTCGCTCAGATATTTTGTGGAAACTGCTTTCTTTGAGGAGGCAGTTTTTTTTTTTTATTATATAGGGTATTAGAGAATTTCGGTGTAATTTTAGTGTCTAAAACAATTGAATTATGAAAAAATCACTGTTTATTTTGCTGTTCAGTGTGTTTTCAATTATGAACCATGCTCAGATACTTCAGCCAATGGAACGGATGATTCCCATGCGGGATGGTTTGTTTCTTGCTGCCGATTGTCATATGTTTGATACCACAGGTGCTGTTCAGTATCCGGTAATTCTTATACAAACCCCATACAACCGGCTCTTATACCGTCTGGGACTACCAATGGGTTTTGGAACTAATCTGGCTGCATGTCCCTATGCCTTTGTCATTGTTGACTGGAGAGGCTTCTATGGCTCTGCTGCTGCTGCAATTGCTCAACCAAACAGGGGGGAAGACGGATATGACGTGATTGAGTGGATATCACAACAGCCATGGTCAAACGGGAAAGTGGGAACCTGGGGTCCTTCTGCTCTTGGTAGGGTTCAATATATGACTGCCAGAGAACAGCATCCTTCACACATCTGTGCGGCACCTCTGGTTGCGGCACCTCAATTTTCATATCTGGAATATTTCCCAGGTGGTGTTATGCGTACAGAATATGTGGAACAACTGGATAATCTGGGATACGGATTGTCACCAATTCTGCTTGCTAATCCTCATTACAATAACCTTTGGTTATATTCCGAAAGCAATACCTTTTATCCCTCCGAAATAGAAATTCCCTTATTGATGATTGCTGGATGGTATGACCATAATATTCAGGTAATGCTTGAGTTTTTTGAGGGACTGCAATCTCAGGCACCACTCAGCGTAAGAGATAAACACAAAATGCTCATCGGTCCTTGGGCACATGGAGGATTCGGAACTGCTCAGGTGGGAACAGGACAACAGGGAGAGCTCTATTTTCCTGAAGCTGCTGGCTGGAGCGATTCTCTGGCACTCAATTTCTTTGACTTTTATCTTCGAAACATTTCAAACAACTGGGAAAATGAACCCGTTATTCACTATTTTATGCCCGGACCTATGACATGGCACGGAACAAACCAGTGGCCAGCTCATCAGTATTCTGAAGTGACACTGTATATGCATGACGATGGCAGCCTCAGATCAACAGCTCCGCTGACATCAAATACATTCAGAAACTATCTCTATGATCCTGCAGATCCTTCACCCACTGTCGGGAGTATGACACTCAGGCAGGATTTGCTTCAGGGACCCTATGATCAGAGTCCGTTGGTAGAATCACGAAATGATATTGTCGTCTTTTCTACCGAAGAACTTTCTCAGTCCGTCACCGTTGAAGGGCGGATCAAAATTATTCTTAATGTGTCATCCGATCGTATTGATACTGACTTTGCTGTCCGCCTCACTGATGTTTATCCCGATCAACGCTCAATCATTCTCAGGGATGATATTATGCGTGCCAGATTCAGAGAAGGATATACTGTCAATGATACCGTGTTTATGCAAGCCGGTCAGGTGTATGAGATTGAAATCAATCTGTATGATATTGCGCATACATTTCTGCCCGGCCATAAAATACGAATTAATGTCAGTTCATCAAATTATCCCCGTTTTGACAATAATCTCAATAACGGAGGTGCCATGTATGTGGCTGGAGATACCCTGATTGCCTCAAATATCATTTGGTGCAGCAGTCAGTACCCTTCTCATGCCAGTTTCCCAATGACCAACTTTCCGGCCGGTTTGACACATCAGACAAATAATGAACAGCTTATACTGTTTCCTAATCCTTGTTCAGAATTTGTGGCTGTTCTCACTGAGAATTCAGATAAACAAACACTTGAAATGACAGATATCAAAGGAAATTCTGTGTTCAGGAATGATTTTACCGGATCACTGACAATCCAAACAAGAAACTATCCGGCAGGATATTACATGATCAATGTTTATTCCTCAAGCGGTAAAGTGATCAGCAGACCTCTGATAATTTCTCATTAATAGACTACAGTTACAGTACCCTGGAGTGTTTTGGTCACATTTCCTGAAAATTCTGCTGTCAGAATATAACTGTACACGCCTGCATCCACTTTCATCCCTTTGTATGTGCCATCCCATCCGTTTTTCTGGTCTGCGGTTTCAAATATTTTCTCTCCCCAGCGGTTATATATGATCAGCTCAAGATACTGAATGCCTTCTCCTCTCACATACAGCACATCATTTTCACCGTCACCGTTGGGTGAAAATACATTGGGAAGAAATACATTGGCTGCAAAACAATCGTTAGTTGCTGCAATCACTGTTCTCTGCGCTGTTTTACTGCATGTGTTAGCATCTGTCACAACAACTGAATATGTGCCGGGCATGAGGTTTTCCAGGAGCAGGCTCGTTGCACCATTGTTCCATAATACATCGTAGGGAGATGTCCCGCCTGAAATACTCAACTCCATGATAGCGTCATTAGATCCTTCACATGTTTCGGGAGTCACATTGATTGTCAGCAGAGGAGACTCATTGACAAGAATATCTGTAGTATCGGCATCCCCGCAGGGCCCGGCTATGGTATAAATGATCTGATGACTTCCGGAACCTGCTGCAGAAGGATCAAATACACCGCTGCTGCTCATTCCGGTTCCTGACCACAATCCGCCGCCCTCAGCTGCTGTGAGTGTCACTGTGGCTGAATTATCACACCATGGACCAGAAGGGGTGATGCTTGCATCAGCCCAAGGCTCTACTGTCATTGTAATTGACGTGCTTTCGCTGCATCCGTTGCTGTCGGTTACTGTCACACTGTATGTCCCTTCTGTAGTAACCAGCATGGTTTGTGAACTGCCTGATGGTGACCAGTTGTATGAAACATATCCGCCACCGGCATCAAGGGTGAAAGAACTGTCTTCGCATATCTGCGTAATTGAGCCCAGATCAGGCTCAGGTGCTGCAAAAACTTCAATATATGCTGTATCCGCATCGCCACAAAGACCTGCTATCGTGTAAATTACCTCATGGGTACCTGCACCGGCTGATGATGGGTCAAAAGTGCCGTTTGTAGGATTGGTAATACCATTCCCTGTCCATGTTCCTCCTAGATCAACCGCTGAGAAACTTACCAGACTGTCATTGCTGCAGAAAGGACTGCTCGCTGTAATATCAGCATTTGATTGTGGGGTATAAGCTACATCAATTTCATCTGTTCCTTGACAACTGTTGGCATCTGTCACACTGACCTGATAGGTTCCGGCTGAATTGACAGTATATGTTTGATTGCTACCTGCGGGGTTCCAGTTGTAGCTTGTATATCCTGCACCTGCATCCAGCTGCAATGTGTTGCCGTCGCAAAGTGTGGTGTCAGCCCCGAGGTAGATTAAAGGAGCAGCATACACCGTCACATCCACCGAGTCGGCATCACCGCACATTCCACCGATGGTGTAAATGATTTCGTGAACTCCGGCACCTGCAGCAACGGGGTCAAAGACGCCTCCTGAGGAAATGCTGTTGCCCGTCCATGTGCCGCCACCATCCACAGCAGTGAAGGGAACGGAAGCATCATTATTGCAATAAGCTGTTCCTGAAGTGATTGTGGCATCCATCTGGGGATTTACAGTGACAAGAATCTGGTCTGTTCCCTGACAGGTGTTGCCGTCGGTAACAGTAACCGCATAAGTACCTGCGGTTGTCACATCATAGGTCTGATTAGTTCCTGCGGGGTTCCAGTTGTAGCTTGTATATCCTGCACCTGCATCCAGCTGCAATG
>CAYRXH010000024.1:0-166 GCA_964428185.1 uncultured Bacteroidales bacterium | reverse complement strand
TAAGCTGTTCCTGAAGTGATTGTGGCATCCATCTGGGGATTTACAGTGACAAGAACTGAGTCAATACTTTCGCAAGCACCTTCGGTGGCAGTGACATAATATAATGTTGTTGTAGATGGTGAAGCCACGGGATTGGCAATACTCGGATTGTTGAGTGTACTGCCTG
>CAYRXH010000023.1:0-30805 GCA_964428185.1 uncultured Bacteroidales bacterium | reverse complement strand
AGCCCAACAGCAACATTCGTCTTGAAGAAATTGTCAGTATGTTGCAGAAATTCAACGGCAAACTTATCATTCAGACACTGCTGTTAAAAGGTGAAATTGAGGGAAAAGAGCTCAACAATACTACTGAAGAAGAATTGAAGAAGATTGGGGAACATCTGCAGAAGATTGATCCCAGAACTTTGATGCTTTATTCCATTGCCAGGGGTACTCCTTTGGATTCCCTGCAGAAAGTAAGCATTGAAGAATTGAATAAGGCAGCCGGAATATTGAAAAAGTATATTCCATCCTGTGACATTCACATTTATTGATTTTTTGTATTTTTACAGCAATGAGAAAGCGAATACTTTTGTACGAATATCCTGTGAAGGTGCTTCTGGCATTTGGCGAAGCCATTGACGGCAAATCTGATTTTTTCCATTTTTTGCTTAATAACGGATACAAAGAGCTGGCAGCACTGGCAAATGCCATTCGTACTGATGAGGAGGCACTTGCGTGGCTGATGAAAAACGGATATCCAGAATTGGGAATACTTAGTGATGCAATCGATGGAGAAGATGTTGCTATTGCCTGGCTGAAAAAAAATAAACTTATATTTTATGTTATATTTGCCGATGCATGCAGGGGCGTTGAAATGGCCAGAGGTTGGTTTGAAGCACAAAATCTGAAAATATTTGTCATTTTAGCCGAAAAAGTACGTGAAGAACTGAAACTGCAACAGTTCAGAGCCTGGGATTATCACAGATTCAGGTTCTGATAAATTTGATTTCTGATTTTGTTGTTCAAATATTTGTATTTTTGTGTTTCACCACAAAATATGGAAATCATTAAAAATATTGGATTACTGATCATTCTTTTTGCGTTGTTTTTCTTTAACCTGAACCCTTAGAATGTGCTGCCTGTTCAGGCTACAACCGGAGCTGTTGTCTGTGAGTAGATCTTTGATGATGCAAACAATATGTATTTTCTTGGAAGCAACTGCGGAAGAATCCGGGTCAACGGAAAATATACCGCTTCCTACTCTTCAAAATACCAGCTATGTCTGGCAAAGTTCAGGGAGGATTTAACTTTTGATTGGTTGATTCCTTTGCCGGTAATTCCTCAGGATATTGCCGCATTTAAAAATGACATATATATGATTGCAGTCAATGATAAGGATGCAGAAGATTAAACCCAAATCCGTCATTAGACTCATTATTTCTAATGACCGTCATTAGAAAATAATTTTTGTAACATACTGATTGTCAATAGCTTTGATGCTGTATATCTATTAAAAAATTTTGTTTTATTGCTGTAAGATTTTCTTACTAGTTATGAAAGCATTAGATTTAGATTCTACCGACAAATAAATAACTATCAAATAATTCCAATGACGGATTTGGGTTAAAAAATTAATCTTTATTCGTAAACTGCATCGGGCGGCTTGGTGAAAACTTTGCAGGTTTTTGATATGTCTGTGGAAAATTTTAAATACTCAGAAGCGAAGTTGATTGGAGACAGTATGTTCATAACAACCCCATGAAAACTCTGTTTTTTCAGTGGACACAAAATTAATCATAAGCATTCAAGAATAGAAATACAAAGTATGTGACAAGCGGGGAGGTTTGTTTATTATCAGTCCACTATTGTCCGAGAAAAATAAAATAACTCTTATTCAAAACATAATATTATGAATGTGAGAGTTTTATATTATACAAATTTGCCATTTTCATAAGTTAGCCCAGCTTGCAAAAGAATCTCAAAAACACAATATTTTCAAGGCTTTTCAAACTTTTAATGTTTTTTTCCCGGACAATATTGTTATCAGACAGAAAAATCAATGATATAATTTTCATGACACTAAAAAATTTCCGCATAAAATTGATAGAATGTCAGAAATATTTGTATTTTTGGTCTTCTTGAATAAAACATATCCTAATGGGAAAAACATTACTAATCAGAGACTTAACCTTACGCGACGGACAACAATCCATGTTTGCCACACGTATGACCCAGGCACAGGTTGACAGGGTGCTTCCATACTACCGTTTTGCCGGATTTTATGCTTTGGAGGTGTGGGGTGGTGCTGTTCCCGATTCTGTGATGCGTTATCTTAATGAAAATCCATGGGATAGGCTGGAAAAGATAAAAGCAGCAGTAGGAGACAATTCAAAACTTACTGCGCTTTCAAGGGGACGTAATTTATTTGGATACAATCCCTATCCTGAGCAGGTTATAGAGGGCTTTAACAGACATGCAGTTAAATCTGGCGTTGACATTATGAGGATTTTCGATGCGCTGAATGATATTTCAAATCTTGAAAGTTCCATACGATATGTAAAAGAAAATAACGGCATAGCAGATGGAGCTGTGTGTTTTACAGTTGATCCGAAGTTCAAACCCGAGAAACGATTTTTCGGGCTTGTCACTAGGGAGAAAAAATTCAAACCTGTCTTTACTACTTCCTATTTTGTTGATAAGGCAAAGTCAATTGAAGCCCTTGGCGCTGACATGATAACCATTAAAGATATGGCAGGTCTCATGTCACCTCAAGCAACATGGGAACTCATACCCGAACTCAAAAAGGAACTGAAAGTACCGGTTGATTTCCATACACACAGTACCCCAGGATTTGGTCTGGCATCAGTACTCACATCTATAATTTACGGGGTGGATATTGTTGATACTTGTATTTGGTCGTTTGCAGGCGGTTCGGCAGCACCTGCAATTGAACTAATTTGGCTGTTCTGCAAAAAATTAAATATTGATTTGCAGATTGATATGGAAGTTGTAAATACAATTAATAAAGAACTGATTCATATCAGGCAGGAACTTTCAGAATTTGATACATATAAAGAGTTTCCCCGGATATTTGATGTGACAAAAGATACTCTTCCGGCTGATGTTGAAAAGTTATTTGATGAAGCAATTGAAGCAGCTCAAATGAAAGATGAAGAACGTTTACTCAAGGCCACCCATGCAATTGATAAATGGTTTGGATTTCCTCCTCCGAATGATATGGTTAGGCGTGCAGAAATTCCTGGCGGGATGTACACAAACATGCTTGCCCAGCTGAAACAACTGGGACTTGAAAATTTGCTGGATAAAGTATTGGAAATTGTCCCTGAGGTCAGACATGATTCAGGCTGCCCACCTTTGGTTACTCCCACAAGCCAGATTGTAGGAGTGCAGGCTGTAAATTGTGTTATAGATGAAAACAAGGGGCTCCCCAGGTATACAAATAACAACACTCAATTTGTAAACCTCGTTAAGGGAAGTTATGGAAAAACACCGATACCTGTTAATCCTGATTTTCGTGAGAAAATTGCCGGCAATGCTGTTGAAATTCCCTACGATACTTCTTCATATCAGAAGCAATTGAACCCGGTTTTTCCGGAGTTTGGTGGTCATAAACTTGCAGAAAATGAGAAAGATGAACTGCTGCTTGAACTTTTTCCCAATGTGGCCGCTCCTTTTCTAAAAAACAGACTCATGGACACATATGGCAGAAAGGCAGAAGAAGAAAGACTGAAAATTGAACAGGAACATCTCAGAGCCAAACTGGAATATGAGTCGCTAACACCCGAACAGAAAAAAGAACGTTTACTTGAGGGATTGTACAACTATAACTGGCTTTCATTTATGGTTGATTATGAAGATAAAGATAATAGCTGTAAATGAAGTTGAAAAATTATTGTGGTTAATACACCCAAGAAATTTTTGACAGTATTATAAAAGTTCATGCAGTTAAGTAAAAATATTAATCAACTGATTTTTATATATGCTGCCTGAAAGTATACATGGAAAAACTAATTAATCAAGGACATGTATCACCAGCCCGCTTCTTAATTTGGGTTCAAACCATGTGGTCTTTGGTGGCATAATATTTCCGGTATCAGCGATATCAATCAGTTGTTTCATTGATACAGGATACAGGGCAAATGCTGCTTTCATCTCGCCACTGTCAACTCTTTCCTTCAAAGCCCCCAGACCTCTGATTCCACCGACAAAATCAATACGTTTGCTGGTTCTTAGGTCAGTAATGCCAAGTATTTTATCAAGTACATGAAGCGATAACACATTCACATCCAGTGTTTTCATCGGGTCATTATCTTCATAAGTTCCTTGGCGGGCATTCAGTTTATACCAGATTCCTTCAAGATACAGGCTGAATTCATGAAGTTTGACAGGTTTGTAGATTTCCTTGCCCATTTTTTCAATTTCCATCACCTGCGACAGTTTTTCAAGAAATTCATCGGTTGTCATTCCGTTCAGGTCTTTCACGAGTCTGTTATAGTCAATGATCATCAGTTGGTTGTCGGGGAAGTTGACAGCCATAAAGTAGTTGTATTCTTCATTTCCTGTATGATTCGGGTTTTGGGTGGCTTTTTCACGACCAATGCGGCTTGCAGCTGCAGTTCGGTGGTGTCCGTCAGCCACGTACAGGGACGGAACTTTTGTAACAAATAATTCCTCTATTCTTTTATTTGTTTCAGGACTGAGGACGGGCCAGAAATGATGGCCGAATCCGTCTTCTGCAACAAAGTCATAGTCAGGTTTTTGATTTTTTACAATGGAGTAAACAATGGCATCTATTTCAGGAACTGCTCGATAAGTGAAGAACACGGGTTCAATGTTGGCATTGGTATATCTTGTGAGCACCATTCTGTCATCTTCCTTGTCGGGTCTTGTCAGTTCATGTTTTTTAATGACTTCGTTGAAGTAGTCTTCACACCATGCGCAGCCTACAATGCCATATTGAGTTCTGTCGTTCATGGTTTGGGCATAAATGTAGAATCTGGCTTCATTATCTATGCGGAGCCATCCGTTTTGCTTCATTTTGTTAAAATTTTCAACGGCTTTGTTATATACAGTTGCACTGTGTGTATCTGTTCCTGGAGGACAGTCTATTTCAGCACGGGTAACATGAAGAAGTGACTCTTCTTTTCCTGAAGCCATTCTTGCAGCTTCTTCGCTGTTCATAACATCGTAAGGTAAACAAGATAAACGTTCGACGATATCCATTGGAGGACGTAGTCCTTTAAAGGGTTTCAATACTGCCATAATATGTTAGAAATTTTAATTGAGTTTAATAGAGATTCGGATCATTTGAGGGGGAAACCAGATCTATGTCACCTTCGTGTTCATCTTCTTCATCTTCACCTGGGCGTTTGCTTCTTTGCAGTGAAGCGATCAATGCACCAACCATTTTGGATATTTCAATCAGGAAGTTTCTTGATTCTTCTTCATTTTCAATTGATAACATCCCATTTTGATGAGCAATAGTTGAAAGAACAACACATTCACGAATGGAACTTTTAGCCATTTTCAGATAATAAATGAACTGGCTTTTATTCCTCCCTGAGCCTTCAGCAATATAAACGGCTATGTTGGTAGCTGCTTTCACAAAATTCCTTCCTAGTTCATCACGCTCGGTTTGAGGGAAGTCAGCAACTGCTACATAAATCCATTTGATATAATCCAGAGATTTGTGATAAATGCGTAAATCTTCAAATCTGAAGAAATTGAATGGTCTTTCTTTAGTTTCCATAGTAGTTTTCGCTTGATTAATAGATAATTTTTGCGAATATAATTAATTATTTATTAACCATAAATGTTTTGTCTCCGTATTGGAAAAATTTAACAATTTGCCGTGCTGCTGCAAGTCCTGCGTTTACGTTAGCTTCTTCTGTCTGTGCTCCACATTTCTTGGGAGTGAAGAAATAACGTCCTGCGTAGGCTGCATCAATATCAGATTTGCATGATGGTTCAATATCAGATACATACCTGAAGTCTGTTCTTTCTGCAAACATCTTCATCAATCCTTCTTCATCAATCACTTCCTTGCGGGCTGTATTGACAAGGGTAGCTCCTTTAGGCATGGAATTTAACAACTGAAAACCGATGGATTTTTTTGTCTGTTCATTGGCCGGAATATGAAGAGAAACGTACTGACATGTGCTGTATAGTTCTTCTGCACTGTTGACAACATTTACTCCATCAGATTCAATAGTTGTTGCAGGGATAAATGGATCAAATGCATAAATCTTCATGTCAAAGCCTTTGGCAATTTTTGCAACCAGTTTTCCAACATATCCGTATGCATGAATTCCCAATGTTTTTCCGCTCAGTTCACTGCCAGTTGAACCACTGTAAAAATTACGCGACATATAGATCATCATTCCAATTGCCAGTTCAGCCACTGCATTAGAATTTTGGCCGGGGGTATTCATTACCACCACATTGTTCTTTGAAGAAGCAGTCAGATCAATGTTGTCATAACCTGCACCTGCCCTGACAGCTATCTCAAGGTTTTTTGCAGTTTCAATGACCTCTGCATCAATGATGTCACTTCTGAAAATAATTGCGTGTACATCTGATACAGCCTGTAGAAGTTGTGATTTGTCGGTGTATTTTTCAAGAAGCACACACTCGTAACCTCCCTGTGCAATAATCTCTTTTATCTCGTCAACTGCCACTTTTGCAAAGGGTTTTTCTGTTGCAAGCAAAATTTTTTTCATATCAATTGTGTTTAATTATTTGTTGTAAAAACCGGGAGCTAATATCACAAAAGTTCCCGTAATTCACTAGATATTTTTTTCAAATTCTTTCATACAATCAACCAATGCCTGAACACTTTCTTTTGGAAGTGCATTGTAGGTTGAAGCTCTGAATCCACCCACTGAACGGTGTCCCTTTATACCACTCATGCCTTTGGATTTGGCAAATTCCATGAATGCTTCTTCTTTTTCAGCATACTCAGGTTTCATAACAAAGCAGATGTTCATCAGAGACCTGCTTTCGGGTTCAGCTGTTCCTGTAAAAATTCTGCTGCTGTCAATTGTATCATAAAGAAGAGCAGCTTTGTCTTTATTAATCCTTTCCATGGCACTGAGTCCTCCCAGTGATTTTAGCCACTTCAGAGTTTCTCTGATAGTAAAAATGGGCATGACAGGAGGAGTGTTGAACATGCTGCCGTTTTCTACATGAGTTTTATAGTTAAACATGGTTGGAATATGACGCACTTCTGTGGCTATGCTGTTCAGCATACTGTCTTTGAGGAGAATAAATGTAGCCCCTGCAGGCCCAATATTTTTCTGTGCACCGCCGTAAACCATGCCGTATTTTGAGATGTCTGTGGGACGACTCAGAAAATCAGAAGACATATCTGCGATAAGTGTGACAGGAGAATCAATGTCAACTCTGATCTCAGTCCCGTAAATTGTATTGTTGGTAGTAATATGGAAATAATCAGCATCAGCAGGAACTTCATAACCTTTGGGAATGTATGTGTAGTTCTTGTCTTTTGAGGATGCCACACAAACGGTTTCACCGAAACCTTTTGACTCTTTGAGAGCTTTGTTGGCCCAAACACCTGTATCAAGATATGCAGCCTTTGTTTTAAGGAAGTTCATGGGTATTGTTGCAAACTGGGTGCTTGCTCCGCCACCTAGAAACAATACGTGATAATCTGAAGGCAGATCAAGAAGCTCTCGCATCAGAGCTACCGTGTCATCTAAAACTGCTTCAAAATCCTTGCTTCTGTGAGAAATCTCAATGAGTGACATCCCGATACCATTGAGTTCCAGAATTGCACTTGCTGTGTTTTCGATGGCGATCCTTGGCAAAATTGCAGGACCTGCACTAAAATTATGTTTTTTCATAGATGTAAAAAATTTATTGATTATAATCTGCTAGTTCAAATAATTCTGTTGCAAACGTACAAGATTTTCATGAATAAACAAATGAAATAGGCAATTATTTCAAATATTTTTTTTGATTTCTGATTGCAATAAATCAACAGATGCAATTGTAAAGTTCTTAATTTTGCAACTTCTGTGAAATTCATCAATGATGAAGGATCTGACCAAAGGAAATGTTTCCACACAATTGTTGCAATTTGTCTGGCCTATGCTTATCGGCAATGTCTTTCAACAACTGTATAATATTGTTGACAGCCTTGTGGTTGGAAATTACATTGGCAAGGAAGCTCTTGCAGCGGTGGGAGCATCTCATCCTGTCATTTTTGCACTGGTTTCACTGATTATCGGAATTACCTCGGGATTATCAATTGTCATTTCTCAGTTTTACGGTGCCAAACAGTTTGATAATGTAAGACTTGCTTCTGATACGACCTATATTTTTGTGACTGTTACTGCTCTTTTTATTACAGTTGCCGGAGTTTTAACAGCCTCGCCTGTGATTGGAATTCTTGGGTTACCCCATGAAATTTTTAATGATACTGTTGCCTACTACAGAATTTATCTTACCGGACTTGTGTTTATGTTTGGTTTTAACAGTACACATGCCATCCTCAGAGGCCTTGGTGATTCCATAACACCTTTGTATTTTTTGTTGTTCAGCACTCTGCTAAATATCGGACTTGATTTATTATTTGTTGCAGGCTTTGGATTTGGAATTGAATCTGTTGCATGGGCAACAGTGATCTCACAGTGCCTGCCTTTTATCGCTATCGCATTGTATGTAAACAGAAAACACCCTATTATCAGGATTTCTTTCAGGGGATTGGGCTACAGCAGGAAAATTCTTATGCATAGTCTTCGGATCGGACTTCCTTCTGGATTTCAGCAAACCTTTGTCGCACTGGGAATAATGGCTTTAATCAGAATTGTCAGTGATTTTGGTACAGATGCAATGGCTGCATTTACCATTGTTTCGAGAATTGATACTTTTACAGTGTTGCCGGCTCTCAATCTTTCAGCAGCATTATCTATGTTTGTAGGCCAGAATATTGGTGCAGGACACATTGGAAGAATCAGAGAAGGCCACTGGTCGGCCTGGAAAATCAATGCAATTATTAGCATAATCATATCTGCAGCATGTATTCTTTTCAGGAATGAACTGATTATGATGTTTAATAAAGACCCGGAAGTCATCAGAATTGGGAGTGATTATCTGCTCATTGTCAGTGGCTTTTATCTTATTTTTGGCTCGATGTTTCTTGTGCAGAGTGTCATGAGAGGAGCCGGAGAAACTCTGGTTCCGATGTTCATAACGCTGTTTGCCCTTTGGTTTATCAGAATCCCGGTTTCTTACTATTTTTCAGGGTTTATGAGTACAAGCGGCATTTGGTGGGGAATCCCGGTTGCATGGATTATCGGGTATTCCTTTTCACTGATTTATTACCGAACCGGAAAATGGAAAAACAAAGCTGTTGTTAGTCCCAAGCCTGTGCTTGAACCAATAGATCCATTGTCTAAACTGTAAGGCTGAAAATTAAAATCAATTGATGTACTCACACGAAAGCTGCTCAAAATCAAAATGTATTCTCTGCAATTTTGGTTGAAAATTGACAAGAAGTGGTCAACAATATTCAGACTTCAACCATCCACTAATCACTAATTAATTACTCTGCCAATAGGATAAACATTCAGATGATTATCAAACCATTGAGAACGCTGGTAATACCAGTTTAAAACATTCCATGGATTATTATACAATTCGGGATTTAATTGTTTTTCTGTTTCAAATTGTTCTTTCAGGGTGGGACCTTCCAAGATCATATTTCTTGCAATTTCTTCCATGATATACATTTCAGAATACTCCTTTTGCTCAAAAATGGCATTAAAATATCCCCATGCTACAAAAGAGCCGGGTGATTCAGGTTCGAGAAGTAAGGCTATGATCCTCCCTGATTCCTGATTGACAGGAATAATATATGAGCCAGCAGGAAATGCGGTTTTGCTCACCGACTTTGTTGTTTCAAACACAGGTTTCGTACACCCTTCGTATGTCTTATTTTCAAATCGCACATTTGAAAAGATAATATTTTCAGAAGTGAATTCTTTTGCTTCAGTGAGTCTGAAATAATCCACATCATGGAGAAATATTCTTTGTGCCAGTTCTGACCACTCGGGGGGTATGATATAGGCAACAGGCAATTTGACACTTGTTTTTACTTCAGGTGTTGAAAAAAAAGCCCGTTTCCATATCTGAGGTTCTTCGGGGAAATAATGAAACCAGGTGCCACCGGATAATTCACTGCTATCAGTTTCAAAACGAACACCTAAAAAATCAATAATTGTTGAGTCATTGCTAAGCCTGACAACAAGCGGAAAATCTTTTTTGATAAAGTTTTCTGATGTCATTTCTTCATCTGCTTTGATGACTAGTTGAGAAAGTTCGTCTTTATGTTCATTCAGAAAAACCAGGGTTAATCTGATCATTGTATATGTTGCTTCCACTCTTTGCTTGTATGGCTTCAGCATATGGGTTTCAATAAGCAGTCCGGGGCGGTTTGATGCAGCAAAATATCCATTGGAGATGATAGCAGGAGATGGTCTGTGCATGATTGCTTCACGGGGGTCATGCCATTTCCTGAATCCGATATACGGAAAAACAGGATAGTTGTTTTCGTTCATTTTTTTTTCAATCCACGGCAGATATTCATTTGCTGTCCATTGGGCAATGCCCTGGTCAGTTTGAGGGCCGGTTTCCATGGCATAGGTTACAACATATTGATAATCAGCTCCATTTGTTGTATGGCAATCAATGCTGAAGTCAGGTTTCCATTGATGATAAAACACAAGAAAACTTTTCATTTCAGGAGATTCAGCTTTCAGAAAATCTCTGTTCAGATTCAGATTCTGTGCAGTAGTTCTCCACCCCGATTCTTTGGGTCCGTTCTGATTGATCCTTGTATATGGCCCAAAACGTTCGTGACCGTCAACATTAAACACAGGTATAAATATGATACTGTAATGCTCAAGCAATTGTATTTCGGAAGGCTTGTTCAGTGCAATATTTCTGAAAAGAATAAGTCCTGCATCTTTCCCGTCCGGTTCTCCGGGATGGTTGCAGGCGAGAATAAGCAATATGCCACGTTGTTTGCTTCTGATGAGAGCAGGATCAGAGAAGCCGTCCCTGTCAGCAATAAGGAGGGGGATGTCTTTACCTCTGGCGCTTTTGCCGATGCTTGTATAAGTTATTATTGATGAAACAGAGTCAAGTGATTTGCAAAACTCAATGGTTTGTGAGTATGTTGGTGTGACATTGTAACCTCCTGCTTCAAAATGAGTCATAAGTTCATTTTCCTGTGCAAAGATGACTGAAATGATGAAGAAAGTCTGGAAAAGACCAAGAGAAAAATATTTCATTGCAGGTTTATTTTTTTTCTGAGAATATTTGCTTTTATTTCAGGTTCATTCAAAAAAACAATGATTAAGAAAGTGAAAAAGAGTATGCTGTTGAATGCCATTTGAACTCCATTATGATCAAAAATGATAAACGTGCTGGCTGCATAGATAATAAGAGAGAGGGCGAGGTACAAGATAAACTTCAGAATTTTATATGGGACAGGGTAGTGTTTTTGTCCATAGAAATAGGACAGAAGCATCATAACAAGATAGCAAGTAAAATTTGCCCAGGCTGAACCCATATATCCAAGTACCGGAATGAGTGCAAAATTCAGACTCAGTGAAACAATCATACCGGCGATACTGAACCATGCACCATACCGAGTTTTGTCAGTGACTTTATACCAAACGGACAGATTGTAATAGATTCCGAGAAAAATATGTCCGAACAGAAGTATTGGAACCACACCCAGTCCTTCATAATAATTTACCCCCACAAAATATTTTACAACATCAATATATAGCATAATTCCCAGGAATATTGTGATCAAAACGAGAACGAAATAATGCATAACTGTTGCATAAGTTTTTCCGGCATCTTTATCTGATGCCCGTGCAAAGAAAAAGGGTTCGGCAGCATATCGGAAAGCCTGAATAAACACAGAAATAAAAATTGAAATCTTAAAGCACATCCCGTAAATACCCAGTTCATGCATGGCAATATCCTGAGGCAGTAGGAATTTCAATAAAATACGGTCAATGGTTTCATTGGCAATACCCGCAAGACCAAATATCAATAGCGGAAAGCCATAGCCCAGCATTTTTTTCCATAATTTTCGGTCAATTGTAAATCCAGCGCATGACATGACAGGAAGAAGCAAAATCAAAGTTACTGCACTTGCAACAAGATTTGCTATAAAAATGGCACTGATATCCGCTTTCCCGTCTGTAAACATAGAAACAAAGTGTCGGATACTCTCATTTACGGTTGAAGTAAAAAGCTTTGGGAACCACAGAATCAGAATGAGATTCAGTCCTATGTTGATGCAGATATTAGTGATTCTCAGAGCAGCAAATTGTACAGATTTATTATCGGCTCTCAGTTTTGCAAAGGGGATGGTGCTAATGGCATCGAGGCCAAGAATAAAGACAAAATACAGGATGTACTCAGGGTGGTCAGGATATCGCAGGATCTGTGCGATATGTCCCGAGAGCAATGAACCTGCAGCCATAAAGAGAGCAGATGTGAAAATCAGGGACCAAAGTGTGGTAGAAAAAACTGTCTTTTTCTGTTCACTGTTCTGATAATTTCTGAAAAAAGCTGTTTCCATCCCATAGGTCAGTATGACAATGAAGAAAGCAACATAGGCGTACATTTCAACATAGATTGCAGCTTCGTGTGGCAAAAAAACTCTTGAATAAAGAGGGACAAGCAGGTAATTCAGCAGTCTGCCTAAAATACTGCTGACTCCATAAATGGCTGTTTGTCCGGCTAATCCTTTAATGCTGTTCAAAACAAAAAAAATCTACAGCCAAAATTAAGGTTTATTTCAATACAAGTTTTTTTACTGAGTATTTGTTTGAGAAAATTCAGGACATCAGGAATTTTGTTTAAGGCTGGGAGTTGTATTAAATTCATTCATTATGAATAAAATAGAAATATTTTTTTTGAAAAAAAATTTTGAGAAACAAATTTTTATTCTATCTTTGCAGCCCGATTTGAAATTAAGTAACTAATTATTAATATTAAAAAAAGCATTGAATTATGACAAAAGCTGAAATTGTTGCAGAAATCGCACAGAAAACAGGAATCGAGAAAGCTTCGATACAGACTGTAGTTGAAAACTTTATGGAAGTTGTAAAAACTTCAATGATCAACGGAGAAAATGTATATCTGAGAGGATTTGGAAGTTTTATTATCAAAACCAGAGCTGAAAAGAAAGCAAGAAATATTTCAAAGAAAACCACCATTGTTATTCCTGCACACAATATTCCTGCATTTAAGCCTGCAAAGACGTTTATGGTTGAGGTAAAAAACAAAACCAAATAATTTTCACGATTTATTTATCTAAAAAATTACAACTATGCCAAGCGGAAAGAAGAGAAAAAGGCACAAGATGGCAACCCACAAACGTAAAAAACGTCTGCGTAAAAATCGTCATAAGAAAAAGAAATAGCGTCCGGCAGAGCGGATTTCGTTTGTGTTATTGATTTTTAAGTCAGGAGGTTTGCTCTCTGGGGGAGAGAATCAACAATGAACCATTAATCTCTGACAATTATCGTGAATAAGGAACTTTTAATAGATGGCTCTTCATCAGAGGTAGTAATAGCTCTTTTGGAAGAAAAGAAACTTGTAGAACTGCATAAGGAATACAATGATAATGAATATGCGGTTGGAGATATTTATCTTGGAAGGGTAAAAAAACTCATAGCCGGGCTAAATGCTGCATTTGTGGATGTCGGATATGAGAAAGATGCATTTTTGCATTATCTTGATCTGGGTCCGCAGATTCAGAGTAGCAACAAGTTTATCAGGAATGCTCATTCAGGAAAAGGAACTTCTGATCTATCATCATTTACTCTTGAAAATGATATTCCCAAAAACGGAAAGATTAATCATGTTCTTCATACTGGAGATAAAATCCTAGTGAGAATAGCCAAGGAACCCATATCTGCGAAGGGTCCCAGAGTGACAAGTGAATTGTCATTTCCCGGGCGTTTCATAGTGCTTGTCCCATTTTCCAATAAAATTTCAATCAGTCAGAAAATCAAAGATAATGATGAAAAGAACAGACTGAAACGGCTTGTTCAAAGCATTCGTCCTAATAATTTTGGAATTATTGTACGTACAGTTGCTGAAAACAGAAAGGTGGCCGAGCTCTATGCAGATCTCAACGATTTGCTTGCAAAGTGGAATGATATGATTTCGCGTCTGCCAGCACTGCAGGCCCCTGTAAAAGTGCATGGTGAGCTGGGCAGATCATTTACAATACTAAGGGATATTCTCAATGAATCATTTAATAATGTCTTTGTGAACAGCCCGCAGATGGCTGATGACATCAAGGGATTCATCCGTTCTTTTGCTCCCGATAAGGAAGAAATTGTCAAATTGCACAAAGGGAAAGTAAATATTTTCGAGCATAACGGAATTGACAAGCAAATCAAGAGTTCTTTCGGCAAGAAGGTGCTCATTAAAAACGGATCTTATCTGATTATTGAACATACTGAAGCCTTTCATGTTATAGATGTAAACAGCGGCTATCAGAACAGCGATGAAAAAAATCAGGAAGCCAATGCTCTTGAGGTGAATATGGAGGCTGCAGCCGAAGTTGCCCGTCAACTCAGATTAAGAGATATGGGGGGGATTATTGTTATTGACTTCATCGATATGAACCAGGGGCAAAACAGAAGAAAACTCTATGACCGCATCCGCGAAGTCATGCAGGCAGACAGGGCAAAGCATTCAATTTTGCCACCGAGTAAATTCGGACTTGTACAGATTACCAGACAAAGAGTGCGCCCTGAAACAAATATTGATGTGAGGGAGCACTGCCCGGTGTGTGAGGGTACCGGAAAAATCAAGCCCAATATTTTATTTATTGAGGATATTAAAAGTCAAATACAGTATCTGTTCAGGGAACAGAATGAATCACGCCTCACGCTGATGGTAAGCCCGTTTGTTTATGCCTATCTCACCAAGGGAATTTTCAGTATCAGATGGAAATGGAGCAGAATGTTTAAAAGACCTATAAAAGTTATTGCTTCCTCATCCTATCATTTTCTTGAGTACCGGTTTTATAATGCCAAAGGAGAGGAGATTCATCTTTAGAGTATGTATGAAAAGAATCAAAAAACTAAATTTCAAAGCCGGATTGAGTTTCTGAAACTTTATTGTGCGTTTCAGGAAAGAACAGCTCAGGATGTAAGAATCAAAGCGCATAAAGCCGGGATGAAGAAACCGGAAATTGACAAAGCAATCAATATATTGCAAAATGATGGATTTCTTGACGAACAAAGATATGTTGAGGCTTTTGTGAGAGGAAAACTGAAATATAATCACTGGGGAAAAATAAAAATAAAGGCTGAACTCAGGGCAAAGGCAATATCAGTTCAGGTGACAGAAGACTGTCTAAAGGCGATTGATGCTGATGAATATATAAATGTTCTGAGGAATGTGATAAGCAAAAAAGGTGTAACTTTGCAGCAGTCAGATTCTGAGGATCAGTTTGCCCGTTTGCTTAGATTTGGTCTTTCAAAAGGGTTTGAATATGATCTTGTGATCAGGGTTGTCAATGAATTTCTGAAATTATGAAATATAAAAGTGATATTGCCGGTTTAAAGGAGAGGCTTGATGCCCTCAGGAGGTTTCTTTGACATTGATGGAAAAGAAAAACTCATTGCTGAAGAAGAAAAAATAACATTGCAGGAAGATTTCTGGAATAATCCGAGAAATGCTGAGTTATTTGTGAGGAAACTGAACAGAAAAAAATCCACTGTACGAAATTTTAATGAAGCTGTTAGAGCCTATGAAGATATTGAAGTGGTCTTTGATTTT
This sequence comes from uncultured Bacteroidales bacterium, assembly GCA_964428185.1. GTDB lineage: Bacteria > Bacteroidota > Bacteroidia > Bacteroidales > DTU049 > CAYMAZ01. The sequence continues at coordinate 15,178 of CAYRXH010000023.1, read as the reverse complement.
TTCAGCGAAGATCAGGCAAGTGAACAGGAAATGGAAGAAATGTGGGATAAGGCAATTGAGAAGCTCGAAGACATGGAATTTTTCCGGATGTTTAATGATGAAGAAGACAAATTGAATGTTGTTCTCACAATCAATGCCGGAGCCGGGGGTACAGAGAGCCAGGACTGGGCTGAAATGCTAATGAGAATGTATCTGCGGTGGGCTGAAAATCATGGCTTTAAGGTGACAGAACTTGATCTGCTTTCAGGAGATACGGCAGGGATTAAAAATGTATCTCTTGAAATTGAAGGTGAATATGCCTATGGACGATTGAAATCTGAGAATGGAGTTCACCGTCTTGTCAGGTTGTCTCCCTTTGATGCCAAGCATCTCAGACACACTTCATTTGCCAGCGTCTATGCCTATCCTCTTGTTGACGAAAGCATTGAAATTCAGATCAGTAAGTCTGACATAGAATGGGATACATTCCGTTCCAGCGGTCCAGGAGGGCAAAATGTGAATAAGGTTGAAACAGCAGTGCGATTGCGACACATTCCAACCAATATAATTATTGAATGTCAGGTCACCCGTTCTCAGATTCAGAATCGTGAAAAAGCCCTTCAAATGTTAAAGTCACAATTGTATGAAATGGAGCTGAGAAAGAAAAAGGAAGCGCTTGCAATTAAGGAAGGACAAAAGCAAAAAATTGAGTGGGGTTCACAAATACGCTCATATGTTCTGCATCCCTACAAAATGGTTAAAGATCTCAGAACAGGGGTAGAAACTTCAAATCCGCAGGCTGTCCTCGATGGTGATATTGACCAGTTTATCAAAGCTTTTCTGATTCAGTTTGGGAATGAGTAAAGGGTAGATACTAGTTATCATCTTGCAAAACTGGCAGCTATAAGAATAACGAATAACTATTTTTTCTTCACTGCTTTTCCGGCCTTGATCTGAATCATCAATTCTTCTTCGTTGGGATGCAACTCAAGCATAATGGTTACACCATCTTTCAGATTTCCTTTGATAAGTTCTTCGGACAGAGGGTCTTCAATGTATTTCTGAATGGCACGTTTCAGCGGACGGGCACCAAAATGAGGATCCCACCCTTTTTCCATGATAAAATCAATGGCGGGATCTGAAATTTCAATGGTATATCCCATTTCAGAAACGCGTTTGAACATCTTTTTGAGTTCGATGAGGATTATTTTTGCAATGTTCTCTTTTTCAAGATTGTTAAAGATGAGTACATCGTCAATCCTGTTCAGAAATTCAGGTGCAAAGGTTTTCTTCAATGCATTTTCAATGACTGATTTAGTGTGCACATCCTTACCTGATTCACGGGTGCTTGTGTTGAATCCTACTCCCTGACCAAAATCTTTGAGTTGACGTGAACCAATGTTGGAAGTCATGATCACAAGTGTATTTTTAAAATCAACTTTACGTCCCATGCTGTCAGTGAGAAGTCCATCGTCAAGTAACTGAAGCAGAAGATGGAACACATCAGGGTGCGCTTTTTCAATTTCATCGAGAAGTACAACGGCATATGGCTTTCTTCTCACTTTTTCAGTGAGCTGTCCGCCTTCTTCATATCCCACGTATCCCGGAGGAGCACCAATGAGTCTGGAGACAGCAAATTTTTCCATATATTCACTCATGTCAATTCTGATGAGCGCATCATCAGCATCAAACAGATAACGGGCGAGTACTTTTGCCAGAAATGTCTTTCCGACACCTGTTGGTCCGAGAAATATGAATGAACCGATTGGCCGGTTGGGATCACGCAACCCTGATCTGTTGCGCCGTATTGCTTTGACAATCTTTTTGATAGCATCATCCTGACCGATCACTTCTCCGGCAAGATCCTGCTCCATGGCAAGAAGTTTATTGCTTTCGCTTTTTGATATTTTAACAACAGGAATTCCTGTCATCATTGCAATGACTTCGGAAACATCCTCTTCGGTAACCGGTTCCCTGTTATGTTTGGCTTCTTCTTCCCACTGTTTTTTTGCCTGTTCAAGATTGAGGATTAGTTTTTTTTCAGCGTCGCGGTATTTGGCAGCTTCTTCGTACTGTTGATTCTTAATCGTCTGGGCTTTCAGGATTTTAATGCTTTCAATACTATCTTCAATTTCCAGGATACGGGGTGGAACTTTCATGTTTTTCAGGTGCACACGTGCTCCGGCTTCATCAAGAGCATCTATGGCCTTGTCAGGAAGAGCGCGGTCAGTGATGTATCTCACTGATAATGTGACACATGCTTCAATGGCTTCAGGAGTATATGTTACCAGATGGTGGTCTTGATAGCGCTCTTTGATTTTTTCAAGAATTTCAACGGTTTCTTCAGGTGTTGTGGGATCAACGAGCACTTTCTGGAAGCGGCGTTCAAGGGCACCATCCTTTTCGATATACTGTCTGTATTCATCGAGAGTAGTTGCACCAATGCACTGAATTTCACCTCTTGCCAGTGCAGGTTTAAACATATTGGATGCATCAAGTGAACCGGATGCTCCTCCAGCTCCGACAATGGTATGAATTTCATCAATAAAAAGGATCACATCATTGTTGCGCTCCAGTTCATTAAGTACAGCTTTCATTCGCTCTTCAAACTGTCCTCTGTATTTTGTTCCGGCCACTAGTGAAGCCAGATCAAGAGTGACAAGCCGTTTCCCGAAAAGGGTTCTCGGCACTTTTCTGCTGTGAATTCTGAGAGCTAGACCTTCAGCAATAGCTGATTTTCCTACTCCCGGGTCTCCGATGAGAACAGGATTGTTTTTTTTGCGGCGGCTAAGAATCTGTGCAATCCTTTCAAGTTCTTTATCCCGGCCGATTATCGGGTCAAGTCTTCCTTCTTCTGCTGCTTTTGTCAGGTCACGACCAAAATTGTCTAGTACAGGAGTTTTACTCTTGGGATCTGCCTGCTTTTTCATGCTGCTGAATTCCTCGCGCTCTTCACTTTCCTCTTCGCCACCTCCTCCCAAAGGATATTCGCTGCTAGGCTGATTTGGTTTCTCTTCTTTTCCTGACAACATTGCCTGAATCTCCTGTTTAACAACCTGATATGTGACATTATATTCACTAAGGAGTTTTGAGATCAGATTGTCTTCATCTCTGAGAATTGCCAGCAATACATGTTCTGTCTGTATTAGATCATTCTTGAAATCCTTTGATTCCAGAAAAGTGAGTTTGATAACTCTGTCAAGCTGTTTGTTCAGGCTGATGGACCCAGACTTTGAAAGTACAGGATTTTTCTGGGGTTTCTTGATAAACTTCTCAATGGTCTGTTTCAGTTCTCCGAGCTCTACTCCAAGATTCATCAGCACCTGCAAAGCCAGTGCATATGGCTCTCTAAGCAAACCCAGAAACAGATGCTCGATTCCGAGATAATCATTGTTCAGACGCATGGCCTCTTCTCTGCTGAAACTGAGGATGTCCTGAACCTGTTGTGAAAATTTTGCGTTCATTAGTAAGGTTTTGAATTACAAATATAGAACGATTAAGACGTAAAAACAAAGACATATCAAAAGTATGCCATAGTTGCAAGATATATCATAAAAAAAATCTGTTTTTTTCAACATAAATTTGTTTAAAAAAGTTTGTTTTTTTTCGACCGAAAATACACCCCATCTCGCAATTTTGTTGTAAATTCGTAAATTCTTAAAAAATACTAGCTTGCTGAATAAATTATTGAAAATTAAATTATTATGAACTTGAATGAACGAGAAAGGATAGTACAGGTGAACATCGAGGATCAGATGAAAACCGCATACATTGACTATTCAATGTCTGTGATTGTTTCAAGAGCGTTACCTGATGTGAGAGATGGCCTTAAACCTGTGCACAGGAGAGTCCTTTTTGGAATGTATGAACTGGGTGTGATGTCAAACCGCCCTTACAAAAAGTCAGCACGTATTGTCGGTGAGGTTCTGGGGAAATACCACCCTCATGGAGATACATCAGTTTACGATACAATGGTTCGTATGGCACAGGATTGGTCTTTACGCTATCCTTTTGTTGACGGTCAGGGCAATTTCGGTTCTGTTGACGGAGACAGCCCTGCCGCAATGCGTTATACAGAAGCAAGGTTGCAGAAAATCGCAGAAGAGATGCTTGAGGATATTGATAAGGAAACGGTGGATTTTAAACTGAATTTTGACGACAGCCTTGAAGAGCCAACAGTTCTTCCGTCCAAAATTCCCAATCTGCTGCTCAACGGAGCATCCGGAATTGCCGTGGGGATGGCTACTAATATGCCTCCGCATAATCTGTCTGAGGTGGTAGATGGGATTATTGCCTACATTGATAACAATGAAATTACCGTTGATGAACTGATGAAGTTTGTCAAAGCACCTGATTTTCCCACTGGTGGAATTATATATGGATATGACGGGGTGCAGGATGCTTTCAGAACCGGAAGAGGAAGAATTGTTCTGCGTTCCCGATGGGAAATTGAAAATGAGGGAGAAAAAGATGAGAAAATTATTGTCACTGAAATTCCCTATCAGGTCAACAAATCGGAACTGATTAAGAAAATTGCCGATCTTGTGAATGATAAGAAAGTTGAAGGAATCACAGATATCAGAGATGAATCAGATCGGACCGGAATGCGTATCGTTTTCGAACTCAGAAATGACGCAATTCCCAATGTTGTGATTAATCAACTCTATCAGCATTCACCTCTTCAGACGGCTTTCAATGTGAATAATATTGCTCTCGTCAAGGGCAGGCCCAAAGTACTGAATCTTAAAGATATTATCAGGTATTTTGTTGAGCACAGACACGAGGTTGTTACACGTCGTACACAGTTTGAACTCAAAGAAGCAGAAAAAAGAGCTCATATCCTTGAAGGGCTTCTGATTGCCCTTGATCATATTGACGAGGTAATATCAATTATCAGGGCTTCAAAAACCGTAGATGAAGCCCGTGAAAATCTCATGAACCGCTTTGAACTCAGTGATATTCAGGCACGCGCCATTGTTGATATGCGTCTGCGTGCTCTGACTGGTCTTGAACGAGATAAACTGAAGGAAGAATATGATGAGCTGATGAAACTTATTGAGAAGTTGAAGGCGATTTTGGCCAACGAATCATTGAGAATGCAGATCATTAAGGATGAGCTTGCCGAGATGAAAGCCAAATACGGAGATGAACCCCGTACTGATATAATCTACGAAGGCAAAAACTTCAGGATTGAAGATACAATTGCTGATGAGGATATGGTGATTACCATTTCCCACATGGGATACATCAAACGAACACAACTGAGTGAGTACAGAACACAGAACAGGGGCGGAAAGGGACATAAGGGTTCCGATATCAGGGATTCAGATTTTGTTGAGCATCTGTTTGTGGCTTCCATGCACGATTATATGTTGTTTTTTACTGAAAAGGGCAAGGTGTTCTGGATGAGAGTCTATGAAATTCCTGAAGGGACAAGAAAGTCAAAAGGGCGACCAATTCAGAATCTCATTCAGATTGATCCCAACGATAAAGTCAGGGCTTATCTTAACACGCGAGATCTGACAAATACAGAGTACACTTCAAACAATTTTATCGTGATGTGCACCAAAAAGGGAGTCATTAAAAAAACGAGTCTTGAAGCTTATTCCCGACCCAGACAGAATGGCATCATTGCCATCAATATCCGCGAAGACGATCAGTTGCTTCAGGCGTCAATTACCAGTGGACAGGATGAGATTGTCATGGCTTTGAAGTCAGGCAGGGCAATCCGTTTCAATGAAAGTAAGGTCAGACCCATGGGCAGAGGCGCAAGCGGAGTGAAGGGGGTTACCCTTGCCGGGAAAGATGATGAAGTTGTAGGAATGGTCTGTGTGTCAGATCTGAATTCCGACTTGTTGGTCGTATCTCAGAGCGGATATGGAAAGCGATCCAGAATTGAGGAATATAGGATAACAAATCGCGGTGGTAAGGGGGTGAAAACAATCAATATTACTGAAAAAACGGGACGACTTGTGGGAATTCTGAATGTGACTGATGAAGATGATCTGATGATTATCAACAAATCGGGAATTATCATCAGAATGCATGTGAGTGATCTGAGAACCATGGGAAGAGCAACCCAGGGCGTCAGACTGATCAATATGTCAAAATCTGATTCAATTGCATCAATTGCCAGTGTGGAAAGAGACGATGAAGAAGAAGTAGTGGAACTTGACCCCAATGCTGAAGTACTTCCTGACCTTGATCCTACTGACCTTGAGAATGGAAACGGAGATGATGACCATACTGAAGATATGGAAAATGCTGAAGATGCTGAAGATGTAGAAGATGATACTTAAGCTTAGGATAGAAATTTATATATGAAATATGCAGCACTTTGCATCCTTATTTTTGGCAAAGTGTTTGTTAATTTCATAAAACCTTTTACTTTTGTAAACAAAAACCAGTTTTATTATGAAAAAGTTATTTGTAATTGCAGGATTGTTTTTCATCACAATCACTGTTTTTGCTCAGAATGCAAAAGTTGTCAGCACTTACAACTATTTGAAATCAGGACAACTTGATAAAGCTAAAGAAAATATCGATGCAGCCTGTGTTCATCCTCAAACCCAGGGTGAAGCAAAAACATGGCTCTACAGAGGAAATGTGTATCTTGCCATTTCAGCCACTGAACAACCAAAATATAAGGAATTGCATCCAAGTCCTCTGGAAGAGGCATATACCGCCTATCAGAAGAGTATTGAAATTGATCCCGAATATGTTCAGCCTGCTGCTGCTCCTGCATCTGCAAAAATCGGACTGTTGATTATCGCAGAACAACATTACAACAAAGGCGTGGAACTCTTTAATAAAAAGCAGTTTGACAAGGCAATTGTTGAATTCGAGCTAACAAAAAAAATCAATGGAATATTCAGTATCAAAGATTCACTGGCTACATATAATGCAGCCATCTGTGCCATTCAGATTGACGATACTGATAAAGCAATGCAGTATCTCAAGGAGTTGGTGATTATGAGTTATATGAATCCCATGGTTTATAGTACTCTTGCTAATTTGTACAAAGAGCAGGGTGAAAATGACAAAGCCCTGCAGGTTATTAAAGGTGGTAAGACAAAATTTCCAAATAACCTTGGAATACTCATTGCTGAAACAAATGTTTATCTTGCAACAGGTGATATTGAAAAAGCACAGCAAACACTCCAGCTGGCAGTTGAAAAAGATCCCACAAACCCGATTCTATATTTTACTGTGGGAAGCAATTATGATCAGATGAGCCGCAAGGATACAATTTCTGATGAAGACAGAAAAACTATGCTTTATAATGCCATTGCTGCTTATGAAAAAGCTATTGAACTTGATCCCAAATATTTTGATGCTTTCTATAATCTTGGTGCTCTTTATTTCAATGAAGGAGTCCGCATATTTGATCTTGCCCAGGATATTACCGATATGAAAGTGTATGCAGCTATGGAGGAAGAATTTAAAGCACTCTGGGGTAAAGCAATTCCCTATCTGGAAAAAGCACATGAACTCACTCCAGATGATATTTATACACTCCAGTCACTCAAAACACTCTATGCCCGCCTGAATATGATGGACAAACTGCAGGAAGTGAATGAGAAAATGAAAACACTGCAGAAATAATTAATTGATTAAGCAGGTAATAGGTTCTTAATATTGGTTTTAGTTGCTGGGAAATGGTTTCTGCTGTCTCCTTTTCTTTAAATTTGCATTCTCATTAATGTTTGCTATGGACCGGAAGCTGAACGATGAGTTAAAATATTTGCTAAAGTTGATTTCACAGGGAGAGCATCAGCAGCTGGATTTTAAATTTGCCATCACAGACAGCAGAAAAATTGCACGTTCACTGGTGGCATTTGCTAATACGGATGGCGGAACCCTGCTGGTTGGTGTAAAGGATAACGGCAGGATTGCAGGGATCAGTTCCGAAGAAGAGATTTATATGGTGGATGCTGCTGCAGGGATGTATTGCAAGCCACAGATAAAGTATAAACTCAGACTTTGGGAGCCTGAAGAAAAAAAGCAGGTTTTGGAGGTTATTGTTGCTCCCGACAGTTCAAAACTATGGAAAGCCCGCACAGAAGATGAGCAGTGGAAGGTGTGGCTGAGATCGGGTGATCAGAATATTCCTGCGGGAAGGCTGTGGGAGATGATCTGGAAAAAAAAGCAGGCAGCAACAGACCGGACCATCGTCTTTGATGTGAAAGAACAGCTGGTTTTTAGTCATCTTTCTGAAGGAAAATTTTATTCACTGCATGATATTGTTCAGTTAACATCAATGTCTGTTGAGGAAGCAGAAAGCATGATCTCTGATTTTGTTGTTCTCGGTCTGATGGATTACAAAATATCAGTTCCCGAAGTTCGGTTTCGGGTCACTCATAAGCTCCGTATATGAAAAAATATCATTTTATTGCCATCGGAGGTGCTGCAATGCATAATCTTGCCATTGTCCTGCATAAAAATGGCTATTCTGTCACCGGCTCTGATGATAAGATTTTTGACCCTTCACGCTCAAATCTCGCTGCATGTGGATTGCTTCCCGATGCTGAAGGCTGGTTTCCTGAAAAGATCAATAAGGGATTGGATGCTGTGATTCTCGGGATGCATGCCCGGATTGATAATCCCGAACTGGAAAAGGCAAGAGCACTGGGAGTGAAGATCTTTTCATTTCCCGAATTCATCTATGAGCATTCGGCAGCAAAGACAAGAATTGTGGTGGGTGGGAGCCATGGAAAAACCACAGTGACAGGAATGATTCTGCATGTGATGAATGCCTGTGGAAAAAATCCTGATTACCTTTTGGGTGCTGCTGTGCCAGGAATTGACGGTAATGTGAAACTTTCCGATTTTGCTCAGTTGATGATCATCGAAGGTGATGAATATTTGACTTCGCCCATTGATCCGCGCCCCAAGTTTCATCTTTACAGGCCTCATGTGGCTGTGGTAACAGGAATTGCATGGGATCATATCAATGTATTTCCAACATTTGAAAACTACAGAAAACAGTTTGAAATCTTTACTGACCTCATAGAAACTGATGGAACTTTAGTCTATTGCCATGAGGATGAGGAAGTGAGAATTGTGGCTGAAAATAGCAGGCCGGATATCCGCAAAATACCATATCATTTGCCTGCGCACGAGATCAGGAATGGCATCACCCACCTGTTAACCCCCTATGGAGAGTGCCGCCTTGATGTATTCGGTGATCATAATTTGCTCAATATTGAGGCAGCACGACTGGTATGTGGCGCAGCAGGGATCAGTGAGGTTGATTTTTACAGTCACATCTCCACCTGGAAAGGTGCATACAATAGGCTGAACAAAATACATGAAGATGATCAGCTGACGGTATTTCGTGATTTTGCCCATGCTCCCAGCAAGGTTAAAGCCACCATTGCGGCAGTAAGACAGCAATATCCTGACCACAAGCTTATTGCGTGTCTTGAATTGCACACATACAGCAGTTTGTCACAGGAATTTCTGCCGCATTATGCAGGGTCAATGGATCGTTGTGATGAGGCATTGCTATATTTCAGTCCCCATGCTGTGGAAATGAAAAAGCTCAGGATGCCTGATGAAACACAGATCATACATGGATTTGCAAATCCGCTTATGAAAGTATTTACAGATGTTTTTCTTATGCAGAAAACAATAAGCGAACTGATAACAGGGAATACAGTGGTTTTATATATGAGTTCAGGCAATTTTGAGGGACTTTCTCTCGTTCAATGAATTTAGAACAAAAAAAGTTATCAATTTCATTTTTTTTTACCTTTGAAAAAATTTTACAAATATGAAACAGACAAGAAAAATTTTGCTTTTATTGGTTGTTTTGGTTTGCTCACTGAGTAGCGTGGCACAGCCGCAAATCAAATTTGAATCGGTTGTCCATGACTACGGAACTATTAAAGAGGAAGACGGTCCCCAGAAGGCTGTTTTTACTTTCATAAATATAGGAAATGAGCCATTAACAATCACCAGTGTTCGTGCATCATGCGGATGTACAGCATCGAACTACACCAAAGAATCTGTGGCTCCCGGAGCCACCGGAGTTGTTGAAGCAACCTATAATCCAGCAAACAGACCCGGGCAATTCTCAAAATCGGTATCTGTTACTTCAAACGATCCGCAAAATGCTACGATTGTGCTTACTATAAAGGGCAATGTGACTCCCAAGCCTAAAACCAAAGCTGATAATTACCCTAGTAAGATCGGAAATCTGAAATTTAAAACCAATCATCAGGCATTTCAGGAAATGAACAACAACCAGGTCAGAACAGACACATTGGGTGTTTACAATGGAGGGAAAGCTGATATTACAATCAGCGGAACAAAAGATTTGCCTGATTTTCTAACAGTAGAAATCATCCCGCAAACGCTTAAACATGATCAGGAAGGTGTTATTCTGATAACCTATAATGCACAGAAACGAAATGATTTCGGGTATGTGTTTGATAAATTCAATCTGGTGACCAATGACACTGAAATGCCTGAGAAACTGTTGTATGTTTCAGCAAACATTGTCTATGATTTTTCAACTATGACTGAAAAGCAGAAAGCAAGAGCCCCGAAAATTGTTTTTGATACCGAAACATTTAATTACGGACAGGTGAAAAGCGGTACTGTCGTTGAGTACAGTTTTGTGTTCAGAAATGACGGTAAAGATCCATTGAAAATTCTGAAAACCAAACCCAGTTGCGGATGCACAGTGTCAGAACCGGAAATGACCGAACTGAAAAAAGGAAAATCCAGCCAGATCAATGTGAAGTTCAACACCCAGGGGCGCAACGGACAACAGCACCACAACATCACCATTCATACCAATGATCCTGAAAAACCAATTATTGTACTCTATCTTCAGGGTGAAGTGATTAAAGAATAATCATTCATGAGAAAGCTTTTTCTTGCTCCAAGGGAAAAAGTAGCTTTCAAGATACATCTTGTCTATTCTTCAGTTGAGGGCATCATCCTCGGGGTGCTTGCCCTCAATGAGTTTGTGTTTATTAAAAGCCTTGGCGGCAGCCCCATGCAGTTGGCCTTTCTGTTTCAGTTCAGCATGCTTGTTTTTCTGCTCAGTATGTTTGTCAACAGATTGTTTACAAGTGCTTCCAGAATCAGGAAGTTAATCCGACGTTCGGCTGTCATTACCAGGCTGCCAATGATTGTGTTGCTCTTTTTTCCGAGGAGTCTGGGGCCTGAAAACTCTTTGTATCATTATATCTTTCTAACCACATTCTTTTTGTACTATCTTGCCAATCCGCTCATCTATCCCAATATTAATCTGTTTCTGAAAAACAGCTATCAGCATCATAATTTCGGATTTCTCTACAGCATGAGCACCTCTGTGAATAAAATCATCATGATGGTTGTGACTTTTATTTATGGTTTTATGCTTGACCATGATCCTTCAATTTACAGATATGTGTTGCCTGTAATAGGTTTTCTTACTATTATTTCGGCATTTCTGCTCACAAAAATCCCATTTAAAATCAGGGAGCAGGATTTTCAGCATGCAAAAGCAAGGGGGGTAAATATTTTCAAGACAGCCATCAATGATCTCACTGGGACATTAAAGGAAAACCGATTGTTTCTGTTGTTTCAGATTGCCTTCATGTTTTACGGTTTGTCGTTTATGATAGGAACCCCTTCAGTGAACGTGTTTTACAAAGAAATACTAGACTTGAACTACTCAAGTGTTGCTTTTTATCGGAATGTCTATAACATCATTGCCATTGCTGTACTTCCTTTTATGGGAAAAATGCTGGGCAGAATAGGCCCCATGAAATTCGGGGTTATAACATTTCTGTCTTTGCTTTTTTATTTTCTTTTTGTTATCATCACAGGCTTGTTTCCAAGTCATTTTGAATTTTTCAATATCAAAATGTATCACATCATGATCATCGCTCTGGTGTTTCATGGATTATTTGCTTCAACAATGTCTTTGCTTTGGAATATCGGTTCTGCATATTTCGGGAAAGACAAGGATGCAGGACGATTTCAGAATGTTCATTTGTTCCTTACGGGAGTGAGGGCAGTGCCCGGCCCGATTATAGGGATCTGGATTTATGAAACATGGGGCTTTGTGGCTTGCTTTTCTACCACTGTAGTGTTATTGAGTATCGGTGTGTTTGTCATCAGATTGTCATTGAGAAAACAACAAACAAAAGTTTGACAGGAGATTTAACCTTCTCTTACAAAATGTGGCATCTCATCAGGCAACACAAGAGATAACTCAATATACCCGGCAAACACTCCGTCTTCGAAATGGGGGCACTAATAAATCAGTTTCTTTATGCCGTTTTTCTCAATTGTAAGGGCATTCAATTCGTGAGTTTGAAGAAGGTGTTTCAGCTTTTCAGTTGCCCAGAGTTTACACAAAATTTTTCACACTCCCTTATCTTTTCTGAATACACTTTATTTTTATCACATCATGCGTTTCGCAATCAGCAGTAAGGTATGTACCTTGTACATCTTTATATCTAATACACACTTTTATATTATCCTTTCTAAATTCTACTGGGATTCTGTCTTGAGTAACATAACTCTTTCCATCTTCAAATGTAATAACTCCGGTTATAGTAGCACAACGATGTCCTCTATAACTAAAGGTAGCATCTTTACATTCTCCCCAACAATTTGGGCTTAAATCGCTTTTTTTACAAGAGTAATATCCAACTCCACTAATTAAAAGAATAAGTAAAATTTTTGTTTTCATTGATTTTTATTTTTTAATTCATTTAATTCTTTACCCTTTAAGTCAATTGCGCCAACAGTAATAACTCCATTAACAGAACCAGGAAATGCAACATTCCCGAAAGTATTACCTGATGTGGCTATAACAATTGCACCTTTGCCATTTCTGCCTTTTTCTCTTGCAATTTGAAAAGCATCATCAATAACCTTATGGCTACTAACATACCTCATAGCAAAACATAAGACATCTGACTTTAAATCATTCCATGCTTTCCCTATTGCCTTAGCGTCTTTCATCATATTAGTAGTCGGTCTTAATAAGATTGGAATTATTTTTATATTTGGTGCAATTCCTTTAATACCGATATTGTTATGAGAAGCGGCAATTATACAGGTAACAGCATTACCGTGATAAGCAGTATCTATATCTGGACTTCCGTTACAATTAAAAGTACAATTCGATGTATGTCCGCTTAATACTCTTGGATTTCCTTGTTCATCTCGTAAGTCTGTATGATCTTCTACGCCCGAATTATCAATCACAGCAACACGTATACTTGAACCTCCTTTTGTAATATCCCAAGCTTCAGGTGCATCTATATCAATATCGTATGTTCCAGTTGCGTCATCAATGTCTTGACCTACGTTATTTAAATAATATTGCCACCAATAAAGAGGGTCGTTATCATTATAAATTTCTGAATAAAACACTGGTTCACTCCACAAAACATACCTTGATTCAAATAATTCATTTGACAAATCAAATGCATCCTGCACATTTTTAACCTCATAATAGTAAACTCCATATTCGTTGCTAATGAATTCAGCATCGTACTTTGACAGCAAATCAATTATTGGTAAGCTATTAATGCTCTTCTCCTCATTTAAACGAAAAGCAACTACAAGAGAAGGAAAAATAATGCCATCTTGCGAAGTACGATAACCATAAGAAAATCCCTTTAGCATGTTAATTTGGATACCTTGTGATTTCAAAAAGTCAGGTATACTATATATGATTTCTGAAGTGTATAATATTGCTGTGGTTGTATCTTCAAAATCATAATCTGGTAAAACAGTTTTATTTATTATTATATCTGTAAAAGTTGCATGCGAATTTAAATGTGCAAATTCTTCTTTAAAGAAAACTTTCAATGAAGTACTATCAGTAATTAGATTTACTTTTTCATCACCGTAATAGTAATAAATTTCTTGTGCACAAACTGCATGGTTTTGTATTATTAAAAAAATCACATATAAATGAAACCAAATTATGTTATGGAAAAATCTATTCTTTTTCATGTTTTTTTATTTTATATGATAAACCAAAAACTAAATTATTATGCAGAACCGGAGGGTGTTGTTTGTTTTTTTCTTCAAGCAATCCATTAAAATCAGTATTGTTCTTATTCCTAAATAATGGCATACCAAAATTGAATTCAATTTTTGAAGAAATTCGTTCGCTGATATTAAAATTTACTCCTACACCAGTAGAAAATATTAAATTATACAGCTTAAAGTCATTAACTCTATGAATTAATTGTAGCCCATCAACAGAATAACCTTCAAAAAAATGAAAGTTTAATAAAAAATTTATGTTTAAGTAAAATTTGGTTTTGCAATTGTTTTTATAAACAAAATATTTCATTCCGTTCTCAATTAAAACACTTTTAGCATGCATGCTGGTACCGTACATGGCAAAAAGGCTTGGAAAATTGTAACTTCTTCCCATATATGAAATGCCACTGTGAAAAGAAATTTTTTCTTTGGAAAATGTTTCAATGTTAATTCCAATAAATTTTCCTTTGTTTACAACGCGATAATAAGGATAATAAGGTATGAATTTAATGTTTTCATAAACTGGTCCAAACTTTATTCCTATTGATTTTTGTGCAATCAAACAAGATGACACAAACAAAAACAAACAAAACAACAATATATTTTTTTTCATTTTTTTATTGAATCATATTGTCTATTAAGATTCTTAAATCATCGTTTTCTTTCTTTATTTTTGCATTTTCTTCTTCAAGTTTTCTGATTCTTTCATCCATTTCAAACAAATACAAATATATATCTTCGGTATTTCGCAATATTCCTTCAACTGTCTGAAACATATTTGCTCCACTTTCAACCACTTCAGTGGCAGATTGAATATATGGCAAATGAGAATTCCTGTAAATAAAATCTTTTCTTTCTTTCAAAGGTGTTAGTTTGTAGTCACTGGAAAAAACATAATCAGGCCAGCAATATGGAAAAACAACCCATTCGGTTGAGCGTATTGTGCCACAAACTGACAGCCTGAAATTAGCATCAGGCTCTGTCCCAATACCCACATTGTCAGTAAACCGACCTGTGCCTGAAACATCCAACCTATATTTCGGATTCCCAGTCCCAATACCCACATTCCTGTTTTCGGCAATATGCATCACAAAGTTCTTATAGCCGCCGCTGCTGCCAAATGGTCTCCAAAAGTTCAATCCTCCCGCATTGTTTTGTGTTGTGTTTTCGGGGAGATATTCGATGCCGT
>CAYRXH010000022.1:0-31776 GCA_964428185.1 uncultured Bacteroidales bacterium | reverse complement strand
GTTGGACTGGATTTTTATCCCGTTTATGTGTAATTAAAATTTTATGTAAGTTTGAGATATTCTATAAATAATTCCTCGCACGTATGTTCAATGCCGATCCATTTATCGCAAATCCAAATTCCTCACAGGATTACAACAGGTATTCTTATGTGAGAAATAATCCCCTACGATATACCGACCCGAGTGGGTATGTTGTGAATGGAGATGGGCCATGTAATCCATTCGGGCACAAAAAACATCGCTGGAAAAATTTCAAATATTCCATGAAAGAATCATGGGCTTCAATAACAGAATTGGTTTATTTTGGATTTATTGGATTTGATATGGCTTATGGGGATGGCTTGAATGATGGATATGTGGGGGGTTCAATTGGTGCCGCCCCTGAAAGCTATTCTCCCGGAATATCAGGAACAGGAATTGGATCTTTACATGGAGGGGGGTTGCCGGATGGCGATGATCCTCCATTGAAAGGTGTGCAACTGAAGAAGGGTTCGGGTTTAAATAAAAAGCCTGCTCAATATTCAAATTCTTATCGTTTTGATAATGCCAAAAATACAACAATTCAAAATCCATACTGGAACAACTATCAGGAAAAAGTAATGTTTATGTATAATCATCATTTTATTGGTTCAAATATTCCTGATCTGATTAGTGTTGACATAAATCTGGGATCAACATTTGTCGCAGGTGCCAGCACGACATATTCTGTGAATTTGGTAACGCGGGGAGACCCGGGAATATATCTCACCCGAACCGAACAGGAACGTTTCGGTCTTGAAGTGGATTGGGGATTTAATATCAATTTTGCAAATTATACTGGAAATCCTGCTTCAATTAACAAACAACTATTACAAGGAGATGTTAGGAGTATATCTGGAGGATTTATATTTGGTGGGCAAGGGTACTTTGCATATGATTTTAATGAAAATGCTATTAGGTGGATTAGCGTAGGCACGGGCGTAGGGTTTAATTATGGTGGCTCACACGGCAGGGGTAAAACATATCTTGGTTGGTGGTAAATAAGTACAATTATGAAAAAAGTAAAACAAGTATATTTTTCAATTCTAATTCTTGCATTTATTGGTTTTATAGTGTACGGATTTATTTTTAATCAAAAAGGGCACAAACGTTGGATTGAACAAAGCTATCACGGAATAATTGAGGGTATTTTTCCAAACGATTATCAGTTTGGCGATCCTCAAATCCGATTAGAAAATAATAATTTAATTCAATTAGGTGGTCGCGAAGAAATGATTTTCAACTACATTCAAATCGGCGATTCCATAGTCAAGCCATCCGGTTCCGAAGTAATATCTGTATTTCGAAAGGATGAGAATGGAAAATGGGTAGAAAAGCAGTTTGATTGCAGTGAGAAAACGGTTCGAATGTAATTTTTTATGTAATTTTATTTGTCAAAAAGATCAAACAAATTGTCAAAGAACTTCATTTTTCATAGTGCTGCATATACATCTACTGGTGTTTCTTTCTGCTTTGAAACTCCAACATCTTTTTGGGCTTCCTTTAGGACTGAGGCAAAACAAAAAAGATGTTTGACTACAAATTCCAATCTCTGCTCATGCGACCCAATCGTTGGACGCATGTTCAATTCAGATCCATTTGTGGCAAATCCAAATTCCTCACAGGATTACAACAGGTATTCTTATGTGAGAAATAATCCCCTACGATATACCGATCCGAGTGGTTTTATGGGAGTTGGAATGCAGAAAACATATCACTACAGAATTATGGATTTTGCTGCCATCAATGGGAAGCTTGCAACAGATTGCCATGATGCAATTCTGCAAATGAAAATGATGGGTCAAAAGGGCGTTGAGAGCCAGTATCTTGAGGCATTGCTTTGGGCAGAACAGAGCGAGGGCGGAGAAGGGAGCGGGAGTCCGGGGGGTGATGATCCGATTAGTCTGGATGAATTACTAAACAGAATTGTTACTTTTGTTCAAACACAGGGTTTTGAAGGTGTTGCTGCTTTTGCAATTACTGTGTCAATGAACTTGCCTACTGGTTCATTAACTTTAGGGGTTTTATATATTAATGCAGGTGATGACAAAGGATGGTATGGGCTTTGGGAACCAGTAATTGGAGCTCAATTTGATTTATCAGCGGAAGCATCCCTTTCATGTTTTCTTTACACAGGGTCTTATAGTGATTTAAAAAAGGAATCTTTTTCTAGCGAAAGAATCAAAGTTGCAGGTGGATATAAATTTTTATCTGCCTCTATTAGTTATTCTCAGGATTCAAAAGGCAACGTCCTTATAGGATTGGAAAGGTCTCTTACAGGATCAAATTATACTTTTTCAGGAGGAATAAATTATGGTAAAACATATGTTTTTGACTGGCCTTATTAGTATCGAAAATTCTGAATTAATATGAAAAAAAATATAAAATTATTGCAATTATTACGATATTCATAATTGCGAATTTAGTTTCATTTTTAATTATTTTGAAAAGAAGAGAAAATCTAAACAAAGAATATCCGCAGATTCAATTTGAGGATTGTTACACAGGAAAAGTTATGCATTTTTTTATTAATGGTGGTTTGTATATGGAGATTTCAAACAATGAATTAATAAAATTACGAATTGATGCCAGAAATCAGGAAAACAAGACTCTTGCTTCATATATTATGATAGGAGATTATTTTACGAAACCATGCAATTCTGACTCAATATTTATATCAAGAGGAAACCATTCAGAATTCTTTATAATATATTAAAAAACAAAATAATATTTTTCTTTTAAAGATTATTCATGTTAACTAATAAAAATTATTTTTGCCGTACCTTTATTATATATACCGACCCGAGTGGGTATATTTGAGCCGATGTTTGTTCAGGCTGTAAGCCTGAAGATAATTCAGCCCGAAGCTTTGCTTCGGGCAAAAGGAAAACAACAAAAAATTCGCCCTGAGCAGAGCGAAGCGACACATGAACTCCTTATAAATAAAAAAAATTGTGAATACAGGGCAGCTTAAATAAAAAACATTATGGCACAATCGTTATCCAAATTATTTGTTCACATTGTATTTCATACTTTGTGCTCTTTTAAGCTGCTCCTTCAGAGCGCTTGCTTTGTGTTCTGCTTTTTCCCTGAGGTGCCGCTTCGCTCCACCTCAGGTTGAAGTCCCGAATTTGTTATTATAGAAATTAATTAATGAGTCGGTCAAATCTAAACAAATTCGAGGATAAATCCAATTAAGTCATCAGTTCGCTATGCTCCTAATGACTAATCTGGTTTAATAAAATCAGGCTTTCTGCCTGATGAAATTTTTTCAATAAGATGCTAAAAGTCAATAGCTTGATTTACAGTCATCAATGAAACTTACTACATCTCTTCTTCAACATTATTCAGGATGCTGAGATAACTGTTATATCTGATAGGATGTATCAACTCCTTTTGGGCGGCTTCTCTCACTGCGCATCCGGGTTCATGAACATGTGTGCAATTGCTGAATCTGCAATGAGGGATCAAGGGCTTGAATTCGGGAAACCAATGTCCCAGTTCCCAGGCTTCAAAATCCACTGGTCCGAATTCCTTAATTCCGGGAGTATCAATAATAGTTGCTCCAAACGACAAAGTATGCATCTCAGCAAAAGTGGTTGTGTGTTTCCCTTTCAGGTGATATTCCGAAATATCTCCTGTTTTCAGTTCTAGCCCTGGATCAAGAACATTTAAAACATGGCTCTTTCCTACTCCCGAATGCCCTGACAGCAAACTGGTTTTCCCTTTTAGCAGTTCCCTTAGCTTGTCAATGTTGAAGCCAGTGAGTGCTGAAACCTCCAAAACAGTATATCCTGCTGCCTGATACATCTTCATGTATTCATTCAATACTTCAGAAAGGACACCGTCATACAAATCATATTTATTGAAAACTATTGCCGAAGGTACATTGTAAGCTTCGGCTGTAATCAGAAAACGATCCATAAATCCGGTGGAAGTTCTTGGAAAAGCAATGGTTGCAATGAGTACTGACAAATCAATATTGGCAGCAATAATGTGTTTTTGCTTTGAAAGATTGGTTGATTTTCTGATAATACAATTTCTTCGTTCTTCGATACCGGTGATTAAACCGATATTATCCTTCATTTCAAAAATTACACTGTCTCCAACTGCAACGGGATTTGTTGTTTTCATCCCATCCATTCTGAATTTCCCTCTCAGCTTGCACTCAACAATTTGACTTGCAGCTGTTTTGACCAGATACCAACTGCCGGTGGATTTAACAACAACTCCCTGCATGTCCGTCATCACTCATCTTTCTTGTTGAATTTATAGGCTGTCCAGTTGTATTCATATTCATGCCATACTGAAACGTTATTTCTTTTTGTTCCTGCTTCATTAAACACCGCAAAGGGAGTATCAAAATGTACATCTTCAGAAACAAGCCGCTGACGGGGAACTTTCATTTTCTGCTTTTTCCCGGTTGCAGGATCTACAAATTCCTGTTCAACCTCATACTGTTCAAGTTCATATTCTGTCATTGTGCCCGAAGGAACTATCATTCCGGGTTCAGAAAGAAACGGACTCCAAATGGGAAAACTGCTCTTATCTGTCTGATAATTCACCTGATATTCAATGTACAGTTGAGGATCACCGTCTGCATTTTCAAATTTCAAATACATCTCATAACCATCAATTCTTCCGGAGATTGTGAAATTTCTAACTTCGGGACCATTCACCAGCCCTTTGTAATAATACTGCACCTGTGTCACTCCGGGAATTGATAACAATAAACCGCCCGGCAGACTTCCGGTTGCTAAATCCATAAAAAGTGCTTTTGCAACATCAACACCAAACGTTTTAATCAGTTCATCCACTGTAGAAGGACCAACCTTGTTCCCGGCTCCGACAGCAGGAATTCCGGCAGAACACTGACACATGGCTTCACGCTGTGCGTGAGAGATATCAAGGGCTTTCACCTTATTTACGAGATGATCTCCCAAAAATGAATAGCCCTTATTCTCAAGTACTTCCCATCCCATCTTGGCTGCACGCCCAAGCTGGCCGTCCATTCCCAGAAAAGTTTTGGACAAGTCCTGAACCGATGCCTGTCCAAGTTTGCCACTCAACAAAAATAAACCGGCAACCTTTTCAGACAAATTGATCACCTGATTGATTGAATTTGTCAATGCAGCTACTGCACATAAATTTGGAATCAGATTATAAATAATCATCCCCTCTCCGGTAATATTCCCATGCTCATCAACATTAAAATAAAATGAAGTGCCGTGCTGAACCATAAGCGACATGATAATTTTCTCATTATCAAAGGGTAGATCTCCCTTGTTGATTCCAGAAAACTGAGAAACAAAATCCCCTGATGTGTGTTTAAACCTCACTTCCCAGCCCCAGCCCTGTCCATACCATCTGCCCTGAAAATGATCTTCAGGATAGGTCTTCCCCTGATCAGGAACAACAGTACGGGGTTTGCCCATATCTGCAATATCCTGATCTTCAGGATAATCCCAACCATTATCCCCGCTATTGTTATCACCATCACCATCGCCGCCACCATCTCCTTCTCCATTTCCGTTTCCGTCACCGTTTCCATCTCCATCTCCATCTCCATCTGCTGAAGATCCGTGTGCATACTCAATGAGTTTCCAGTCAGAAGCATTCCCATCACCTCCAAGGATTGAAAATGGCAGAGTCAGTATTCCATTTTGAAAAGTGAAATCAGCTTTACTACATCCAAATTCAAAGGAATCAAAAATCACTGTCAGTTTTCCATTGGTCAATGTATATTTTCCGTTATCTTCAACAGTTTCTTCGGGCATAACCGCGAGAAGATATAATTCACCTGAGAGAAACTGCAATGTAATTCTTGCATCTTCTTTGGGTTCGCTACCATCACTATCTTTCAGAAAGAGATAAGTACCTTCGATAATTTTTGACTGCGCATATACTGAGACAATACATGCAGAAATCAGGACAAAAAGCAACATTTTTTTCATAAACCCAAAAAATTTAATCATTTTTTTGCAAAATTAACAAAGATCTTACATACTGCTCATTAATTTTACCAACGGCCACCTGCTCCACCACCGCCTGTGCTGCCACCTCCCCATGAGCCACCTCCTCCGCCACCACTCCATGAACCACCTGATCTGCTGCCGCCGGATGAACTGCTTCTGGTTCGCTTTGGAATAACATATGTAGAATACGTTTTATTTCCGCAAAATTCACAGGTGTATTCTCTTTCTCCTTTCCCTGTCGATGAATATGTTGGTGAGGATATTGTCCTATTTCGGGTTTGTCGCTTTGCTCTGGTTCCGCATTTGCTGCATTCACTGAATCCGGAATACCTTCTTCCTGGAAAAGGAACCTCAACAGTATGCAGATTCATACACTGATATAGCCGATGATCAACACTTTTGATTTTCCTTTCAAATAACTGGTTCTTTTTCAGAATCTCTTCATACATTCCAGGAGTAGCCTGAGCGGCAGATGTATTACAAATGGGACAATTTACTTTTCCTGTTTTCAGTGATTTAAGCTGATATCTGTAAATAAAATAATAAATCAGAAACGGAACCGGAAAAAGAAAAACTCTCAGTCCGATCAGTTCATTGGCAGACCTCAGTGTAAAAAAATTCTCAATATTGTCATTTGAAATACTCTTTACATTCTTATTAATCCTCCATTGTATTATTAATGATAAGATTAGCAGATACACATATAATCCGATAAAGGAATTCATTGATGGGTTTGATAAAACTTCTCCATAATACATTGACAATGCAGGGATCAAAGCCGATAGCATATAAATTGCAATAAATTTCAATGTTCTGTTTTCAGCCCACACATTAACTTTTTGCTTTCCTTCCGGAATAATCCGCGAATGTTTCTGATCTTTTTCAACCTGATAAAGTTTAACTTTTGTGGGTGGACTGTATCTCTTTTTTCTTAGAAATGAAATCATCCCATATAGGAAAAACAGTCCCCACAGTGCCCACATCCAGATTCTCCATGTGTCCCACCATGATTCATATTCAGTATAATATTTTGCCATGATCTGCGCATCTTCACTTGTGGCAATTTCCTTAATTTTTGCTGTGACGGCTGTCAAACCTCCGGCATAATCTGACTTTCTGAAATAAGGCACAATATACTGATCTCCAAGATTCCACAGCAAAGCATCTGTAAAAAGTCCTTCCACACCGTATCCGCTCACAAAACGCCAGTCATGGGTATCCATCACCAGCAGCAAAAGTAAGCCGTTGTCTCTGTCTTTTTTCCCTATCCCCCATTCTGTAAACAGTTCAACAGCAAAATCAAACACTTCCCATTCATAACTGATTTCATTGAGCATGACAATTGCAAATTCAATACCTGACTGAGCATCTATTTCTGCAATTTCTCCATTCAATTGCCTGATTGTTTCTGCATCAAGAAAACCATCAGGATCAGAAACATAAGAATTCCCCTGTTTCTTGGGGTCGGGAACACCTGAAGGTGTCCATTGTGCATGAGCAAATTGAAATTGAATACAAACAACAAAAAAAATTGCCCAAAAAAGTGATTTATTTCTCATTATTTGTAAATTTGCCCTAAAATTACCTGATTTTTCCTAAGTGGGAAAAATTATTATTCACAAAAAATCAACAGATATGTCACACGAACTGCTTCAATTGCAACCTTCACTTGTTTGGAAATTTTTCTATGAAATCACTCAAATCCCAAGACCATCAAAACATGAAGAGAAAATCATTGCCTGGCTTGAGCATTTTGCAAAGTCTCACAGACTTGAATGTCAAAAGGATGCAACCGGAAATGTGGTTATCCGCCGGAATGCCTCTCCCAGCATGGAAGGAAAACCATGGGTTGCATTGCAAAGTCATATGGACATGGTTTGTGAAAAACACAGTCATATTGAGAAAAATTTCCTAACTGATCCAATAGAACCATACATTGACGGAGAATGGGTAAAAGCTAAGGGGACAACACTCGGTGCTGACGATGGCATTGGAATGGCTGTGCAGCTTGCACTTCTCACTGATCCTGATGTTCAGTGTGGTAATGTAGAATGCCTATTCACTGTTGATGAAGAATCAGGGCTTACCGGTGCTTTCGGTTTGGAAGCAGGTTTTTTAAAAAGTAAAGTTCTGCTGAACCTTGACTCAGAAGATGATGGAGAATTTTTCATAGGCTGTGCAGGGGGAAAAGACACAATGGGAACTCTGAATTTAGAAACAAATCCAGCACCTTCAGGGGTGGAGTTTTTCAAACTCAGTGTGAGAGGTCTTCAAGGCGGTCATTCAGGCGATGACATTGAAAAGGGACGTGGAAATGCAAATAAAATTCTTTGTCGTTTCCTCTGGCAATATCAGGATGAACTTGACATTCGCATATCAACGATTGATGGAGGAAATCTCAGAAATGCCATTCCCCGTGAAGCTGCCGCAATTGTTTGTGTTCCTACAGAAAAATCACAATTGCTCAATACTTTGGTCATCGAATATCATGAAATATACAGAAGAGAACTTTTTGTAACAGATCCTGATGTTTCTTTCACCATAATCCAGGAAAAACCTCAGATTTCAGTCTTCTCACTTCCACTGCAGAAGAATCTGTTGAACCTGATCTATTCCATGCCTCATGGTGTCATTGCATGGGCTCAGGATATCAAAGGATTTGTGGAAACTTCTACCAATCTGGCTTCAGTAAAAATTCAGGGAGATAAAATTGTGATCACCACTAGTCAAAGAAGTTCTGTTGAAAGTGCCAAAACAAATATCTGCAATATGGCAGCATCTGTTTTCAGACTTGCTGGTGCCGATTATGAACACAGTGACGGATATCCCGGCTGGACACCAAATCCAAACAGTAAAATTCTGAAAATTGCAGAATCTGCCTGGGAAAAACTTTACGGACACAAACCTATTGTCAGAGCTATTCATGCAGGACTTGAATGTGGACTCTTCAGTGAAAAATATCCCGATATGGATATGATTTCATACGGCCCTACACTCAGAGGTGTCCATAGTCCTGACGAAAGACTTTTGATTCCTACCGTGAAAAAATTCTGGGATTTCACTCTTGAAATCCTTAAAAACTTATGAGCCAGGCCTGAATTCACATTGAAATCAGAATCAAAATCATGATTTCTGAAAAAAACGAACATCAGACATACTGACACTGCTAAAATGATGTTAATTCAATCCTAAAAAAATTTTAGGCAATTTTCGGCTTTTTTATTTTATTTTCACTATTGTCCTTCAAAAAACCGTATCGGTTTGTAAATCAGGAAAACCACATGTTTTGTGAAATCTTTATTAGACTATGAACTTACAGTTAGAAATTTTCTTTCGTTGATTTTCAACAATTTATTTACATACCCAAGAAATTATTTAGTTTTAAGGGACAATAGTGATTTTGTTTTAAGAAAAAAAGTTTAATTTTGCAGGTTTAAAATAAAAAAGCAATGTCACACTCAGGTGAAAAGTTTACAATAAGATATGCGGGGCTGGTCGATGGCCTCCATTCTTTTGATTTTCACCCTGACACTGAGTTTTTTACTTCCTATTATTCTGAATCCGGTATTCTGGCTTCAGATATTCATGTTCATATTGATGCAGACAGACGGGCAGATCTTCTGATTGCTGAAATGGCCCTCTCCGGAAGTGTGACTGTAGAATGTGATCGTTGTCTTGATTCGTGCAGTATTGAATTGAGTGGCAGTCAAACATTGTTTTTTTCATCCTCAGTCAATAATTCCTTCAGTAAAAAGGAAGAAGATTCTGTGGTTCATATCGCCGATAATACTGATCATATCAATCTTGACAGTCACATCTATGATTTTGTGATGCTTTCGCTTCCTCTTCGAAAAGTGCATGATGATATTGAAGGACCGGAATCACAATGCAATCAGGAAGTTACAATGAAACTTTCTCATCATTCAACAAACAAATCAACTGATCCCAGATGGGATAAACTCAATGAAATAAAATTTGATAACTAAATAATATTCCAACCGTTATGGCAAATCCAAAATACCGTTTTTCAAAACAGAGAACAAGGAAAAGAAGAGCTAATTATAAAGCTGAAGCAGTTACTTATGCAGTTTGTTCAAACTGCGGTGCTCCTGTTCAGTTTCACAGAGTATGCAATGAGTGTGGTTATTACAAAGGAAAACCAGCCATTGAAAAAGAAAGAACTGCATAATTCTTTTTTGAATCAAATCCCACATTTTTCACACTGATTTTGCATCAGTAAATTTTTTAACTGTTATGAAAAGCATCAGAGCAACAATTACCGGTATAGGAGCATATGTACCTGAATATATACTGAACAACGAAGAGCTGAGCAGGATGGTTGATACATCCGATGAATGGATAATGTCAAGGATTGGAATTAAGGGACGTCATATTATTAAAGAACAGGGACAGGGGTCTTCTTTTGTAGGGGAAAAAGCTGTCAATCAGCTTCTTCTGAAAACCAATACCAAACCTGAAGAAATAGATATGCTCATTTGTGCTACTGTGACTCCGGATCATCAGTTTCCTGCCACTGCCAACATCATCAGTGATAAAACAGGAATTAAAAACGCATTTCATTTTGATGTGAACGCAGGTTGTAGTGGGTTTCTTTATTCTCTGACTGTTGGTCAGCAGTTCATCGAAACGGGCAAATGCAAAAAGGTTATCGTTGTAGGTGCCGAAAAAATGTCATCCATAGTTGATTACCAGGACAGAGCCACCTGTCCGATTTTCGGGGATGGTGCAGGTGCGGTTCTTTTAGAACCCACAACTGAAGAAATTGGAATTATAGACAGCAAACTTCAGTCTGATGGTGTTGGACGCATACATCTGCACCAAAAAGCCGGAGGATCTGTAAGACCTGCATCTCATGAAACAATAGATGCCAGAGAGCACTTCATTTACCAAGAAGGGCAACCGGTTTTTAAATGGGCTGTATCAAAAATGGCTGATACTGCTGTTGAAGTCATGGAACGCAACGGTCTGTCATCTGATACAATCAACTGGCTGGTGCCACATCAGGCAAATATGAGAATCATTGAAGCAACAGCCCATAGAATGAAACTTCCGAAAGAAAAAGTAATGATCAATATCGAACGTTACGGAAATACAACAGCAGCAACTCTTCCACTCTGCCTCTGGGATTGGGAACCCCAACTCAGAAAAGGGGATAATCTCATCCTTGCTACTTTCGGAGCTGGTTTTACATGGGGCGCAATGTATCTCAAATGGGGATATGACGGAAAATAATCTTTCCGTCTGAATTCTGAATATTTTTAATACTCTGCAATCTAATTTGCCTTTGAAACTTTATTAGATGAGGATTTCAACACTATTTATTTTCAAAAAACAGTAATTAGTTACTAATCACCAGTTACAAGTCACATACGCAAACTCCTCAAGCGATCTTCTAATCTTCTACCGTCACAAGGTGATCCCCTTCCCATAGGGAAGCCTCTGGCTTGGGAAAGGGGAGCCTTCGGCTTTGTCATTTGTTATAAAAATTTCCGGATTTCAACAATTCTATGGCTGCTCCGATATTCTTAACAATGTCTCCAGCTATCACAGACTCTTCTCCCATTTCTTCTGCAGCAAGTTCTCCGGCCAATCCATGAATATAGACTCCTGCGAGAGCAGACTGCAGAGGATTTTTGAGTTTTGCATACAAACCGCAGATGATTCCGGTCAGAACGTCACCACTGCCTGCAGTGGCCATAGCTGGTGTTCCGCTAGAATTGAACCAGATTGTACCATCGGGTGTGCTGACTGAGGTAAAAGCTCCCTTCAACACAATGATTATCCCGAATTTCACAGACATATTACGCTGAAGTTGAAGACGTTCAAAGGAACTTTTCGACTTCCCGAAGAGCCTTTCAAATTCTCCAGGATGTGGTGTTAATATGCTGTTATATGGTAAAAATGACAGCCAGGTTTTATTCTCTGCCAGTATATTCAGGGCATCTGCATCAAGCACCAGCGGAATATGTGTATTTTGTATCAGAAGTTTCAGGGCAGATGATGTTTTAACACTTTTTCCCAGGCCTGGTCCGACACCAACTGAAGAATAATAGTCAAGCTCAGGAACCACTGATATTTCATCAACAGAAGGATCTGCTGAAACCATAGCTTCTGGCAAGGCTGTCTGAAGAATCTCCAATGAACTGCCTGGTGCATGAATTGTTACCAGACCTGCCCCTGCCCTAAGACATCCGTGCGCTGCCAGAAGTGCTGCTCCTGTCTTTCCCCGACTGCCGGCAATCAGCAATGCATGACCGTATGTCCCCTTGTGCGAAAACCTTTCACGTTGAGGGAATGCATCAATGATATCAGACCCGGTCAAATAATAATTCTTCACAGGAAGTCTGCTGAGAAAATTCCGATCAAGCCCGATTTCAAGTACAAAAAACTCTCCGACATACCAAGCACTGTCAGGAAGGAAAAAAGACAACTTTGGCACCTGAAAAGTGAAGGTAAGTGAGGCTTTGATAGTATTTTTTATTGTGCAATGACTGTTTGATCCTTCAGCAAAAAGCCCTGAAGGAATATCAATGGAAATAACCTGCCTGCCTGATGTATTGACAGCATGGATAATAGCGGCATGCAGACCATCTGCAGGACCTGATAAGCCTGTCCCAAAAATTGAATCAATAATTACATTATGATCAGAGTCAATCTTAAACTGATCCATATTATCAATTAACTGAACCGGCACTCTCAGTTTCCGAACTTGTTTAAGTTGAATTTCAAAATCTTCAGATCCCCTATTTTTTGTTCTTATTACATTAACATCAACTCTGTACCCCTGCTCATAAAGTAATTTTGCAATCACCAGACCGTCGCCACCGTTGTTACCCTGCCCGCAAATAATAAGAAATGAAACAGACGACTGGTATCTGGATGTAATCTCTCTGAAACATTCATTTGCTGCCCGCTCCATAAGTTCCAATGAGGAAATGGGTTCATTGCTGATGGTGAATGAATCAGCTTCACGGATTTGTGGAGCAGTAAGGATGGGAAGCATCACTTAACATTTAGTCAGAAATCAATAATATCTGAGATTATCAAATTCATTCCATGGAAGTGATGTTATCATTGATCCTAACAACACTATCCAGAATATCACATAAAGAAGCGTCAGAGAAGAAATAACCAAACCAATAATTGCACATATTTTCCCGGCTTTCAGGTTATTGTATGAAGCCAGAGAGTATATTCCTGGATTCAATGTGTACGCTTCTGTTCCTTTTTTTGCCTGCACAAGTGCAATAATGGCCAGTATTATCCCAACCACACCATAACACCAGAAAATGACAATGGATAAAATTCCCAGCACAAGAACTGCAGTAGAATATGGTACCGGAGACAGCTGCTGCGAGAACTGTGGTTGAGTGTTTGAATAATTTTGTTGTTGTTCCATACTTAATAGAATTTGATGATAAAATTGAACATTATAATAATGACTGCAAAAATAAACAGAAATTTCAAATAAACACCACCTTTTTCAAAACGGAAAATCAACTGGATCACTAAGCCAAGAATGAGCATAATCATTGGTATCAAAGCAGGATATGTCACAATGGAACCAACAATATCACCTTTGAGAAGTAGTATGAGAGATCGCTGCATACCACAACCAGGACAATGAATTCCAAGGTATTTTTTATAAATACATGACATCTGATGTCTCTCAAGCCAATCAATCAATCCCGAAAACATTCTTTACTGAAATTTGCACAAAATTATAAAGAATGTATTTCATATCACAGAAAAGATCTGTGAATAACCGAATACATTTTAAAAAACAACGTTAAATGATTTCATGTCATTCACAATAAACCTGAAAAGCTATCTTTTTTGTGTATTTAAGCCATCAGGCAGGTTTTATACATCAACTCTGTTAGAAAATGTCTGCCAAAAAAAATGTAATTTTGCAGTAGTATGGAAAAAGGAAAGATCCTGGCTTTGGATTATGGTTTAAAGAGAACCGGTATTGCAGTTTCAGATGAAACATGCACCTTCTCTTTTCCATTGGAAACAGTGAATACTGTGAACCTGTTACAATGGATTGAAAATTATATTTCTTCCGAGAACGTGACCAGTATTGTCATCGGACAGGTGAAACATGCTGACAATACTCCTTCTGGTATTGAACCCCATATACAAGGGTTCATCCGGAGACTTAAAGCCAGATTGCCGGATATTCCCTTTGAAAGAGTTGATGAACGCTATACTTCCAAGATGGCTTTTGATACAATTTTAGCCGGGGGTGTCCCTAAAATGAAACGTCGTGACAAGAGTCTGGTTGATAAGATCAGTGCTTCCATAATTCTTCAGTCATATATTGATTCACTTCAAAATTGTCAGAACAAATGATGCCGATTGTAGCATATGGACATTCTACGCTGAAAAAGATCGCGGCAGATATCGGACCCGATTATCCGGGACTGCAGGAACTTATCAGCAAAATGTTTGAAACAATGTATGAATCCAGAGGCGTTGGCCTTGCCGCTCCTCAGGTTAACAAATCTATCCGTTTATTCATTGTTGATGCCCGCCCCTATGCAGATGATGATGAACTCGCCAAAAACTTTGTAAAAGTGTTTATTAATCCCCGGATTTTAAATGAAACCGGTGATCTGTGGAGTTTCAATGAAGGTTGTCTGAGTGTTCCCGGAATTAACGAAGATGTGGAACGGCATCCTGTGGTTGAAATTGAATATCTCGATACTGATTTTCAGCCCCACAGGGAAACATATACCGGAATTATCGGACGAATCATACAGCATGAATATGATCATCTTGAAGGGACACTTTTCGTTGAAAGATTAAGTCCACTCAAAAAAGCACTAATCAAAGGAAAACTGACCAAAATTTCAAAGGGAGAAGTGACTGTTTCATACAGAATGATCTTTCCCAATAAAAAATAAACTGAAGCAATGAAAACAATATCAATGATAATTCTAGTGGGGGCAGTTGTCATTTCCTGCACACCAAAACATGAGAAATTAAAGCAGCAAATTTCTGATTTGGAAAAGAAAATCAGTCAGCAGACGATGATTGATAAAACAGACGGAGCAAAACTACTGGCATTATATTCTGAATTTGCAGAGTCTTTTCCTGAAGACACAGCAACTCACATTGTACTCTATAACGCAGCCCGGCTTGCGGTTGCCATTGATGAACCAAATAAGGCTATTAGCTTGCTTGAACAATTGGTTGAAGGATATCCTGACAGTGAACTGGTGCCTGAAGCACTTATTTTTGCAGGTTTTATTTATGAAACAGTGAAAATGGATATTGATAAGGCACGCACCTGGTATCAGCAATTTATCAATGATTTTCCTTCACATCCTATGGTTGAGGATATTAAAATAACAATACTCAATTTTGGAAAGACACCTGAAGAACTTGCTGAAGAATACATGTCAAATCTTAATGACACTATAGCTATTGACAATGAATCAGGAAAAAATTGATACTTCAGTAACGGGTAGTAAGGCAGTGATGGAGATGATCACTGTTGCTAATGAATTCTGCCTTTTTGCAGAAGAGCAAGAGCGCTTTGATAATGAATTTATTTTCTCTTATCTGCAAAGAATTTTGCCCCTCCTTTATATCAAAGGCTCATTGCTTCCACAGGTAACAGAATTTCCTGAACATGACAATGAACGATTTGTCATTGAAGAAACATGGGAATACCTTTACAATTCCTTTAAAAACAATTTCAAGCATTTGAATAATTATTACTTTTGGGATCCTGAATTACAGGGACCGGCAGAAACAACAATGTCAGAAAATCTGGCCGACCTCTATCAGGACCTGAAAGATTTTATTTTTTTATTTTCAAAACCTTCACACTATGCAAAACAAAACGCCGTTTTTATGTGCAGGGAATTATTCATACACAGGTGGGGTAAAATTATCCCACATCTTTTATCTCATATTCATGGCATTATTGTGGATACAAAACAACATTCTGATGAAGATGAACTTTAAACTGCTGGTTGTTATGAAACATAAGAAAATTGTTTTTCTGGTCTCTATTTTCTTCCTTTCAGGCATTGTAGCTTCTGCCCAAGACTCATATAAAATCACTGTACGCACCAATGGTTTTAAAGATACAGTCTGTTATCTGGGATATTATATGGGCAAATTTCAGTATGCAAAAGACACTACGCAATTCGACAACAAAG
This sequence comes from uncultured Bacteroidales bacterium, assembly GCA_964428185.1. Classification (GTDB taxonomy): domain Bacteria; phylum Bacteroidota; class Bacteroidia; order Bacteroidales; family DTU049; genus CAYMAZ01. The sequence goes on along the minus strand of CAYRXH010000022.1, from coordinate 15,587 downwards.
GAGTGGCAGTGTTTGAAAACAAATCTTCTGCTCTCGAACGGGGGGTATATTTTATTGTCTTCCCCAATAAAAAATATCTTGATTTTGTAATCAACAAAGAACAAAATCTCAGCTTTGACATTGACACTTCAGATATTGCTGGAAAAGCAAAAGTCAGCGGCTCACGTGAAAACCAGCTTTTCTACGATTACAACAGAAGCATATCAAAAATTGGAGTCGAATATGAGAGACTCCGATTACTTAAAGAACAATATGAAACATCAGAACATGACTCGCTGCCTATTATCCAGGCAGAAATGAAAAAGTTGAACGATGAAATGCTCAAAATCAAAGAAGATTTCATCAGAAACAATCCTGAAACTTTTGTAGCCAAAATCTTCAGGCTAACTACCGATCCTGTTCTCCCTGAAGCACCCGTAAAGGAGGATGGAACGAAAGATTCTTTATACTTATATACATTTTTTAAGGAACATTATTGGGAAAATATGGATTTTACTGATGGTTCCTTGGTGAGAACACCGGTTTTTCACGGACGTCTTGAAAGATTTATAACTCAGGTTGTTATTCAACACCCTGACTCTGTCATCAAAGAACTTGATCTGCTGATCAAAAAAACTGAAAACGCTCCTGACCTTTTTAAATATGTCGTCTGGTATCTTACATTTCATTATGAAACATCTCAGATTATGGGTCATGATGCCGTCTTCGTTCACCTTGTTGATAAATATTACAGAAGTGGAAAAGCATTTTGGGTAAGCGAAGCTTCTTTGCAAAAAATTCTTCAGAGAGCTGATAAACTGAGTCCGATCCTGATCGGAAAAATTGCTCCGAACATGGCACTGCTTGACACTTCTCTCAAAGCATATACACAACTTTGGGCAATAAAAGCAAAATATACAGTTATGATATTCTGGGATCCTGGTTGTGGTCATTGCAAAAAGGAAATTGAACACATCAATACCTTCTGGAAAGAAAACGGATCAAAATACGATATTAAGATATATAGTGTATGTACGGATACCAACTTAACTTCATGGAAAAAATTAATTGAAGAAAAACAAATTGACGACTGGATCAATGTAAATGGAACAAGAAGTGCTTTGGGCAACTATCATGAACTATATGATGTCTTTTCAACTCCATTGATTTTCATTCTCGATGAAGAGAAAAAAATTATTGCAAAAAAATTAAGTGCTGAAGCCACCACTTCTTTTATCCCCAAATGGGATGCAACCCGAAATAAAGAAAATATGTTTAACATTGAAACTGAATAAACCAATGAAAAAATTACTTTTTATACTTTTTCTGCTTCCTTTATTGTTATTTCATGCCTGCGATAACGAGCTTGACATTAATGGTGAATATAAAAACATCACTGTTGTTTATGGAGTGATTGATCCAAGCAAGCAGCGGCAATATATCAGAATCAACAGAGCGTTTCTAACAGAAGGAAATGCACTGATTGATGCCGAAGAACCTGACAGTTCAAACTATCCCTACAAGCTGAATGTGACAATTAAAGAATACAACAACAACAACCAACTAGTGAATACTTATCAGCTGGACACTGTTCATCTCCCTAAAAACAGCGGAGCCTTCAATACCGGGTATCAGCCATATTATTATTTTGATATCCCTGCAGTGTATGCCATTTATGAATACAATGAACTTACAAATGATACTGTTTATATCAATCCTGATAACAAGTACAAACTCATAATTGAAAACCCAGTAACAGGTGATGTTACTGAATCAGAGACACCGCTTATTCCCAATTTCAATGTGTCAAAACCTGCACCATATAATAAATTTGTTTCTCTTATATCCACAAGCAGGATAAATGTTGAAATGAAATCAGCCCCCTACGGTAAAATCTATGAAGCCAAATTTATTTTCTTTTACAGGGAAGTATATACTGATAATCCCCTCGATACTTTAATGAAACAAATTGAATGGAACCTGGGGAGTGTGAAATCTGACAGGATTGCCGGTGGTGAAGATATTGTCATTTCTTATATCCCTTATACTTTCTTCAACATTCTGAAGCAAAAAATTCCAGATTTGCCTAATGTTAACCGTTTCCATGGGATTATGACTTCAGAAGGTCGTGTAGACATTCAGCTTGTTATTGCCGTTGGTGCTGACGAACTGTCAACATATATTGATACCAATGCACCTTCAAACTCAATCATTCAGGACAGACCGGTATATACTAACATCACAAACGGTCTTGGAATCTTCTCCTCAAAAAGAGTTGTAAAACTGAATTATTATCTCAATTATCTGACAGTAGATTCTCTCAGAAACGGATCCGTTGATTATTTGAACTTTCAGTAAACATGTTTTACTCCTTAAGATGATTAGACAAGAAAATTACTGTCTTTTTGTCATATTATTTTCTTGAAATCAATACAATTGAATGTCTTTTTATGACATATTGTGGTGTTATGGCGGATGGCATAAAAGTTGAAAAACCGGAGAGACAAAATAAAAATGAATTACAATGGGTAAAATTATCGGAATTGATTTAGGCACAACCAACTCATGTGTTGCAGTTATGGAAGGCAACGAACCAGTTGTTATTCCCAATAGTGAAGGCAAAAGAACCACACCTTCAATCGTTGCATTTACAGAAAACGGAGAACGTAAAGTAGGTGATCCCGCAAAGCGTCAGGCCATTACAAATCCTAAAAATACTATTTATTCTATTAAAAGGTTTATGGGTGAAACTTTTGACAGGGTTCCCAAGGAAATCAAGAGAGTCCCCTACAAAGTTGATAAGGGTGCAAATAATACACCACGTGTCATCATTGGTGACAGACAATATTCACCTCAGGAAATTTCAGCTATGATTCTTCAGAAAATGAAGAAAACTGCCGAAGATTATCTTGGACAGGAAGTTACTGAAGCAGTTATTACAGTTCCTGCCTACTTTAATGATTCCCAACGTCAGGCTACTAAAGAAGCAGGTGAAATTGCAGGTCTCAATGTCAAAAGAATTATTAATGAACCAACCGCTGCAGCTCTTGCATACGGCATGGACCGCAAAAACAAGGAAATGAAAATTGCAGTTTATGACTTAGGCGGCGGCACTTTTGACATCTCTATTCTCGAGCTTGGTGATGGTGTTTTTGAAGTAAAATCTACCAACGGGAATACCCATTTGGGAGGAGATGATTTTGATGACAGAATTATTAACTGGCTTGCAGAAGAATTCCTTAAAGATGAAGGTATAGATCTCCGGAAAGATCCAATGGCATTGCAAAGACTGAAAGAAGCTGCTGAAAAAGCAAAAATTGAACTTTCCAGCTCTTCCCAAACAGAAATCAATTTGCCCTATATTATGCCCGTTGATGGAATTCCGAAACACCTTGTTAAAACCCTTACCCGTTCAAAATTCGAACAGCTTATTGATGATTTGGTTAAGGGCACAATTGAACCATGCCGCCAGGCTCTTAAAGACGCTAACCTTTCTGTTGGTCAGATTAACGAAATTATCCTTGTAGGTGGAAGCACCCGAGTTCCGGTTATTCAGAAAGTCGTTGAGGAATTCTTTGGAAAGACACCCTCAAAAGGCGTAAATCCGGATGAAGTTGTGGCTGTTGGAGCTGCTATACAGGGTGGAGTTCTTGCAGGTGATGTAAAAGATATTCTGTTGCTCGATGTCACTCCCCTTTCTCTTGGCATTGAAACTCTTGGAGGTGTGATGACCAAACTGATCAATTCTAATACAACAATACCGACTAAAAAATCCGAAGTCTTTTCAACTGCTGCTGACAGTCAGACATCTGTTGAAATTCACGTGCTGCAGGGAGAACGACCAATGGCAAATCAGAACAAAACAATCGGAAGATTTCATCTTGATGGCATCCCTCCTGCTCCCAGAGGTGTCCCTCAGATCGAAGTAACCTTTGATATTGATGCAAACGGCATCTTGAATGTTTCAGCTGTTGACAAAGCAACAGGAAAATCTCAGAATATAAGAATTGAGGCATCTTCCGGACTGTCTGAAGAAGAAATCAAACGTATGAAAGAAGAAGCTGAAGCACATGCTGAAGAAGACAAACTGGTGAAGGAAAAAGTAGATAAATTAAATCAGGCTGACAGCATGATCTTCCAGACTGAGAAACAGCTGAAAGAATATGGTGAAAAAATTCCTGTAGATAAAAAACAAGCCATTGAAACTGCTCTGGTTTCACTGAAAGAAGCACATAAAAATCAGGATATGGCAGCTGTAGATACTGCACTTGAGCAAATCAATCAGGCATGGCAGGCTGCCAGTGAAGATATGTATAAAGCTTCACAACAAAATTCCACTCAACAAGAACCTATTGTCGAGCCAAACAATGACAATCAGCAATCATCTGCTGATAATGTCACTGATGCAGACTACGAAGAAGTGAAATAATTTTCTTTCCATAACAAATCAATCAAACTGGCTGGATTGTTCCGGTCAGTTTTTTTTATCTTTTTGTAAACTTGTTCAGATTGATTATTTTTCCCATATTTGCATATCAAAATAAAAAAACATGAAAATAATTCAAATTATCATTTCAATTGTACTTGCAGGAGTTTTTAGTTCTCATGCTCAAAACGGTATTCAACCAACTGATCTGCATTCTATTCAGATAGTTGCTGAAACAGCAGTTTCTCCTGATGGCAAATGGATCGCCTATACTCTTTCTGTGCCACGTCCGCTTGAAGATGGAAGTGGTTCTGCATACCGACAACTCTGGCTCTATAATGTGGAGAAAAAGACCAGCCAGACGATGATTGGTGGTGCAGTAAGTATTACATCCATTCAATGGCATCCCGACGGAAAAAGGATTTGTTTTAGGGCAGCTATGGGGAACAGTAAAAGCAGACAAATTTATGCCATGGATCCAAATAGTTCAGACCCGGTTCAGTTAACCAATCTTGACAGAAGCATCATTGCTTATGATTTCATAGATAAAAACACCATTGCTCTTACCGTTACTGAAAAAGAGTCAAAAGCAATTGCCGATATCAAAGCTGAGGGATATGACATGAAAATTGTTGAAGAAAATATTCCACATATAGAACTACTGAAATATAATGTAAGTAGCGGGCAACTTACAACACTAACCCGCGGCGTAACAGTTTTTGATTTTACGATTAGCCCCGATGGAAAAAAAGTAGCAGCAGCAATAGCACCTGCAAATCTTGTTGATCATTCCTTTATGTTCAAACGAATTCATATTATTAATGTTGAAGACGGTAAAGTTCTAGAAGTCATTCAAAATCCCGGCAAACTTTCAGTAATGAAATGGAGTCCTGACAATAAAAAACTGGCATTCATTGCTGCATCAGATTTATCGGATGCTGTTTCAGGCAGTCTGTTTATTTTTGAGACCGGTAAGGGAATTGAATACTCCGAAATAAGGAATTACACTCAGGGGATGGAACTGTCGGCCGTTAATTTGATCTGGACTGACAATGAAACAGTCATGTATGTGGCCGAAGCAGGAACTGACATTATAGTGCGACAGCAAAAAATTTCAGACAAGGGATCATCATTGATCGTTGAAGGAGGCAAAGCCTGTTTCAAATCATTTGAAATTTCAGACGGATTCATTTGGTTTGCAGGACACACTCCTCATCACCCTTCAGAACTCATGCGTATCAACATCAAAACCGGAGAAACTGAAAAACTCAGCAATCACAATTCCTGGCTAAGCAATATAAAACTTGCACAGCAGAAAAAGATAACGTATAAAGCAAGAGACGGCAAAGAGATTGAAGGAGTACTAATATATCCCCTTCATTATGCACAAGGCAAACAATACCCATTGATTGTATATATTCATGGCGGACCTGAAGCATGTGTTCAGAATGGCTGGATTACACATTATTCACAATGGGGACAGTTTGCAGCCTCCAGAGATTATTTTGTTTTTTATCCCAATTACAGAGCCAGTTCAGGCAGAGGAGTTGAATTTACAATGCAAGGTTACGGCGATTTGCTAGGGAAAGAATATGACGATGTGATTGACGGAATAGACTATCTCATTGAGCAGGGACTGGTTGACAAAGAACGTGTAGGAATTGGCGGTGGTTCATACGGAGGTTATTTTGCTGCCTGGTCAGCTACCAAACATACAGATCGTTTTGCAGCAGCAGTGGTTTTTGTAGGCGTAACAAATCAGGTTTCAAAACGAAACCTGACAGATATACCCTATGAGGATTATTATGTACACTGGGGATTCTGGACTCATGAAAATTTTGATAAAGTATGGGAAGCCAGTCCTGTAAAATATGCCCAGATGAGCAACACCCCCACACTTATTCTGCATGGTGAAGAAGATCCGCGCATACCTATTTCACAGGGTTATGAACTTTTCAGATCGCTGAAACTACATGGAAAAGCAGCTGTCAGAATGCTTACATATCCCGGCGAAGGTCACGGTAATGCGAAAAACTTCTACCGATATGATTATCTTGTGAGAACCTTGGAATGGTTTGATTTCTATCTGAAAGATAACAATGACAAAACAACTTTGCCAGATATGTATCCTAAGTATTAATAAAGGTTTAAAAAACTAAGATCAATTATCCTTCAAGTTGTTTTTCAACAATTTCTCAAGTGCGGCCAAAGCTGCTTGATATGTATGTTCTCCAAGAACCAGTTGCTTTCCGTTTCGGCCAATTCTTTCAGCTTCTTCAGGATAGTTGAACAATCTAATTATTGCTCCGGCAAATTCGACGGGATCATCAGCAATAAGGATGTCTCTTTCATGTTTTACATTTATTCCTTCTGCTCCGATTGAAGTTGCAATTACGGCCTTTCCCATTGCCATTGCTTCAATCATTTTAATTCTTATTCCACTTCCACTCAGCAAAGGAACCAACAATCCCATCTTATCTGAAGCAAACTTGAGGGCATCTTCAACTTCACCATGAATTACAACGGATGGTGAAGAATATTTTTCTAACCACTCAGGCATATTTCTCCCTGCCAAATGAATTCTGACTTGGGGAGCTTCACGCTCCAAAACAGGTACCACATAATTAATGAGCCATCGAATACCCTCAATATTGGGGAGCCAGTCCATAGACCCAATATGATAAAAATCCCTGCCACCGGAATAATCATCTGATGTGTCATCTGAAATATTCAGCCCGAAAGGAAGGACGTTTGCACGACAGGAAGAGCAAAGAGCACGATAATATTCTGCTTCTGTTGGCGAAATACATCCGATTGCATTAAAAAGACCTGCAATTTTTCTCTCATACTTTTTTAGCATTTTAGATAAATGCCTAAAATAGAACTTTTTCAGGATATTTTTTTCGTGTGAAGCAATTCTTTTCCATATCTGGTGTTCAATATTATGAGACCTTAACAAACAAAATGCCTTTGAATGCTTCTTAACATCTTCCAAGTAACAGGCCATGTAAACTGTTTCAAAGATAACGAGATCATAATTGGATAACTGAATTTTTTTAAGAAGCTTTTGACGAAAAATATCATTGTCAAAGCGAACCACATGATATGGTTTTCTCATAATAAATGCAGAAATTGCTCCGGAAACCTTTACGGAAGTATCAATAAAACAATACTCAAAGGAGCTTCTTGGCCCTTCAAAATTCTTTGCCATCTGCTGGTCATGTGAAAACTTTGGAGTTGTTACTGCAAGGACATCCACATGATGACCAGATTGGATGAGAGCCAGTGCCAGATGATACATTGCAATCGCTCCCCCTTCACGCGGTGGTAATGGTGATTTGTTACACAATTGCAAAATTCTCATTTTCGTCTGATTTTCAACTTTTTTGCAAAGCCAAACACCTTGGAAGTATATTTATGCCAAGTTTCATAATCCATAAGAGGACTATCATTCAAGGTTTTAAGTGTAATCCACAAACCAAAGGGAAAAAGAACAAGGGAGGACAACCACATTCCAAATAATGGATTCCATACACCTTCTCTCACAAATTTTTCTCCAGTAATTGACATAATATAGTATGCAATAAAAATCAGGGAAGCCAGAACCAAAGGCAAACCTAGTCCCCCTTTCCTGATAATTGCTCCCAGAGGGGCTCCTATAAAGAACAGAATAAAACAGGCTACAGACAATGTGAATTTGCGATGCCATTCAACCTGAAATCTAAGAAAATGCTTATGCATATTATCCTGCTCAAACAAATGATAACCAACAATTTCCTGAAGGTTTTGTGCTGAGCGTAATGCATTTTCCGTAATAAATTTACGATCAACAGGATGAAAATTCAACAGAAAACTGTCCTTCTCCAGGACAGCAGGCTGAGTATTATTATACACATAATTTGTATCCATATTACTGTAAAAATGCCAGTATGAAGTTGTCTGCTGAGCATACGCCTGATTCTGTTTTCGCCTTTCCATCTTCAGACTATCAATAGACGAAGAAAGCTGTGAAATATTCATCATCTGATAATGATCCTTAAAAAACTCCTCATTGGTTTTTTGCATGGAAAAGGAAGAAAGATCGAAACGTTTGTGCTGTTCCCTGAAATAAATACGTTCAAGCGGACGGGTATCATAATGTTCTCTTTTTGAAAGATCTTCCTGATACGAATAACCGTTATACAGCTTCATGATCAGATACCTCTCATCATCAGTTGTTTCCATGTGTCCTGATTCTGCAATGGTAACAGAAGTATTTCCTGTATATTTGGAATGATCATAGATCAGAACATTGTGAATAGTTTTTCCATCTTTGTCCTTCTTTCCAATCTTAATGACAATATTGTCAATTTCCCTGTAAAATATTCCCTCTTTGATATTCAATGCAGGTTTTGCATTGCTAACATCATAAAGTAGAGATGACATTTTGAGATTGGCAATCGGTAAAATATTGTTGGAAAAATAAAACGCAGAAGCAGAAATAAATATACTTAGAATAATCAGTGGTTTCATCATTTTAATCAGAGAAATGCCAACTGATTTTGCTGCAGCAAGCTCATAATGTTCACCAAAATTTCCAAAAGTCATCAGTGATGATAGCAGAATTGCAATTGGCAAAGCCATAGGGACAAATGTTGCAGAAGCATAAAACAGCAATTGACCAATTATCCAGAAATCCAGACCTTTTCCTACCAGATCATCAATGTATTTCCAGACAAACTGCATGAGCAAGACAAAAATGGCAATAAAGAATGTAAGAATGAATGGTCCGACATACATTTTCAGGAATAGTCTGTCCAGTTTTCGCAATTTCAAAAAATGAGGAATTTGCACCATAATTCATCAGTGAATAATGCAAAAATACATCAATTCACATATTTTGAATGAAAAAAATGACACTACAGTTTAATTACAATTCCTTAAATTTGCATGAAAAAATTGAATTCATGATAGGTATCGGTGAATTAATAATACTTTTCCTTTTGATCATTGCAACAGGTATTACAGGGATAATATTAGTGGTTACCGGAATCATGTTTAAAAATTCAAACCGTTGGATGTTTGGCTTAGTCTTAGTTATAGGAGTTGTTAGTTTTTCTGCTATTTCAATCGGTCATGGTATAAGTAGTTATTATTCGCAACTTGAATCAATAATCGAAACAAGGCATAATTTTGAGAATAAGTATGAACATCATGATGCTGAAACAGAAGTAATTATTTTCAATCAAACGCACTATCATTTTATAAATTCATGTATCTCTGAATCAGATTCAGCTGGTGGAGGCAGTCTGCTATCATTCAACATATTTGCAGATGAGAAATTACTTGAGCGTGGCTTTTATGTTAGCAAAGTCCTGTTCAACAGTCTCAATTCTTATCAGTTTTCAATAAGTTCAGAGGAATATTTGGATTCTGAAATTATGATCTATGCTCTGGACAGTGACCAACAGGAATTAATACGTACATCAATAGAAATCACACTTATTCCAAAACAATCAACCGAATGTTTCATTCAATTTGAAACTGAAATTTCGGGTATTCCTGAAAACTTCCTTTTCAGACTATCAAATTAAAACACAATGATGACAACAGACCACACAAGCCAGATGTTTGCAAACAAAAATATTCTAATCATCGGGGATGTGATGATAGATGCCTATCTGTTCGGTAAAGTGGATCGAATCAGTCCTGAAGCCCCCGTTCCTGTCGTATCGGTTGTCAAACGGGAGCACCGTCCAGGTGGAGCTGCCAATGTAGCTCTGAATATTAGCAGTTTGGGAAGTACACCATATTTGTGCGGTGTTATCGGTAATGATGAAAAAGCACATCAGTTCGTTAATTTAATGAAACAGTACAATCTGAACACTGAAGGTTTAATTAAAGACAATTCAAGGCCAACAACGACTAAATTCAGGATTATTGGAAATAACATGCAGATGCTTCGTGTTGATGAAGAAAGTACAAACACAATTGATGATGACATAAGAGAAAAACTTCTGACAGCCATCAAAAACATTCTTGAAAAAGTTCAGATTGACTGTATAATTTTTCAGGATTATGACAAGGGAGTGATTTCACAGTACCTGATCGAACACATCACAAATATTGCAAAATCTCACCAAATTCCCATTGTTGCAGACCCTAAAAGAAAGAATTTCGCACATTTTAAAAAAATTACTCTTTTTAAACCAAACCTGAAAGAATTCAGTGAAGGGACAAACGAATCTTTCACAGCCGACAACCCTGAATTTCTTGCAGAAAAGATGACAGAATTTGCCACTGCAAACAACATCGAAATGATGATGGTAACCCTGAGTGATAAAGGGGTTTTACTTGTGCATGCACCGGGCAGACAACATATTCATATTCCTGCACATCTGAGGAAAATTTCTGATGTGTCAGGAGCAGGTGATACAGTAATAAGTGTGGCAGCTCTTTGCCTTTCTTCAAAAATGAATGCGCAAACCATAGCCATTCTTTCAAATCTTGCAGGAGGCCTGGTTTGTCAGTATGTCGGAGTTGTTCCTATTGACAAAAATGAATTTATTGCAGAAATCAATCGACTCAATATCCTGGCATGAACAAACATGAGTTACGAAGAGAATACGGTGGGCAAAAACTCAAAAAGAAACATCTTGATCCTGACCCATGGAAACAGTTTAATCAATGGTTTAATGAAGCTATTGAAAAAGTTTCATTAGACCCAAATGCATTTGTACTCTCTACGTCTTCCCATAAAGGAAGTCCATCTTCCAGAATTGTTCTTTTAAAGGAGCATTCACCTGAGGGATTCATCTTTTTCACAAATTATTTAAGCAGAAAAGGCATTGAAATATCAGAAAATCCAAATGTGAGCATGTTATTTTACTGGGCTGAAATTTCAAAACAAATCAGGATTGAAGGATATGCTAAAAAACTCACAGGGCAAAAATCAGATGAGTATTTTTTTTCGAGACCTTTCGACAGCCAGATTGCTTCAATGATCTCAAAGCAAAGCAAGAAAATTGAAGATGATATTGATTTGAACGAAGTGTTTGAAATGGCAAAACAAAGTATTTGTCCTTCAGAGATTAAAAGACCTGTTCACTGGGGAGGTTATATCATTGTACCTGAAAAATATGAGTTCTGGCAAGGACAAGCAGCCAGACTTCACGACAGATTTGTATATCTGCAAAACAGCAAAACCAAAAACTGGGAAATTATTCAACTTCAACCATAAGCAGATGCCAATCACATCCCATAAAGAAGCTCCGGATAATAGAGATATGTTTGATGACATCGCTAACGATTATGACAAACTGAATCATATTCTTTCCTTAGGCATTGATAAACAGTGGCGTAAAAAACTGGTTAGGATGCTCATTCCCCTTGAAAACAAAACAGTTTTGGACATAGCTACCGGCACCGGTGATCTGGCTTTTGCAATGATCAGGCACAAACCACAGCACATTCACGGGATTGATTTTTCCAGTAAAATGATCGGATTGTGCAGAAAGAAAATTGAACAGAAAAAAGCAGGACAAATATTTTCATGCGAACATGCTGATGTAATGAACATGCCCTTTCAGGAAGACATGTTTGACATTGCGAGCATAGCTTTTGGTATCCGCAACTTCGGTAATACAGAAGCATCACTCACTGAAATTCACAGAGTCCTTAAACCGGGTGGCAAACTCGTTGTTCTGGAATTCTTCAGGTCAAGACTCGTTAAAAAGAACAGGTTTTACAGATTTTACATGAAATCCATCATGCCAAAAATAGGAAAACTTCTCTCAGGGCATCCATGGGCATATACTTACCTCTTTAAATCAACAGAAAACTTTCTGAGTGAAACTGAATTTGCTGATCTGATGATAAACAATGGATTTGAAAGAATCCGCATCAGGAAACTCATGTTCGGCATGGCATTTATTATTGAGGGTACTGCAGGAAAAAAATAGTCTGAAAAAAAAATACATAATAACAAAAATCAAATTCTCTGATATTAAAGTTACTAACGTACATGTCCGTAATAGTAATACTGATTTTGCTTATTTCTCCTGAGTTTTAGATCATTGCATACAATGGCCGGATTTTTCACTGATAGTTTGTACACGATTTGATTGATCATTTTAACATCCTGTCTTGAAGTCTTTCTGAATCTGGTCACAAAGAGATTGATATCAGACCTTCTGATAATGTATGCTGCATCAGCAATAACTCCAATGGGAGAAGTGTCAAAGATCACAATATCATATTTATCAAGATTTTCAAATATCCTGTCCACATTATCAGATGATAAAAGCTCGGCAGGGTTTGGAGGAACAGTTCCAGCAGGGAGAAAATCAAGATAATCATTAATTGATGTGACAATGGACTTGCCCCATTGTTTTGAATGACTCAGAAATGCAGACAATCCTGATTCAGAAGTAATATTAAAATATCCGGCAATATCTGGTTTTCTGATGTCGCCTCCAATAAGAAGTGTTTTCTTGCCTGCCATGGCAAAAACAGCGGCAAGATGCATCGAACAAAACGATTTCCCCTCTCCCTGATTTACAGAAGTTACTGTTATAACTTTTCTCTGCTTATCTGAAACAAAAAAATCAAGATTTGTCCGGATGCCCCTGAAACTTTCAGTAACATGAGGGCTCACTGAATGCATAAATGGTAAATCAGAATCATTTTCATTATGAATAATACACCCCAGAATCGGGACCTCTGAGATCATCTCGACTTCAGATATAAGATGAATTTTATTGTTAATCTTATCAACTATAAAAATAACAAGAGCAGGGATAATCAACCCAAAAATCAAAGCAAAAATAATGTTCTGTTTGGATTTGGGTTTAATTCTTCCCTCTAGTCTTGCTGTATCAATCACCTTATGATCAGCAATGTTGGAGGCTCTTGAAATTGCTGCTTCAGCCCTTTTCTCAAGTAAAAAGGTATAAATCTGGTCGTTTATTGTGAACATTCTTTCAATGCTGATTAATTGTCTTTCGGTCTCAGGAAGACTCTGCAATTCTATCTGTACTCTGTTGAGTTCCCTTTGCTTCTCCGTAAGAACATATTTTGCATTGGTTAAAATATTGGTCACATTTTCAATAATACTTCTTCTTAAAGCTTCGATTTTAGCATTAATTTCCTGCAGATAAGGATTTCTGGAAGTACTTGTCGATCTCATCTGATCTCTGGTTGCGTACAACTGGGCAAGTTCACTTATCAACTGTGTAAGCAATGGATCATCAACCCCAATTGCAGAAGGTGCTATCAGATCATTCCCAATGGAATCATTCTGAACATAAGTGAGCAGATAATTATAATACCCAACTTTCATTTGCTCCATGGATTTTTCATATTCCAGAGCCTGAAGCTTCTGAAAAATTGCCTGCCCCTGAGCACTTAAATCCACTATTTTTTTTTCGGTTCTGAACTCAGCAAGATACTTTTCAATTAAAGAGAGCGAATCAGTAATGCCACTCAATTGTTGGTCAATAAATTCAATTGTTTTGGACGCAATTAGGTTCTTCTCTTTGAGTCCCATTTCAATATAATTAATCACCAGCCTGTTAACATAATTTGTTGCCCGCTGAGGGATGGGATCAATAAGAGAAACTTTTACAATGGATGCATCATCATTAATTGGTTCTGCTGAAAATCTGGATTTATATGAAGCTGTAACTTTATTGATATCTCTAAAGATAATATTATACTCATGACCAACATATCCCAAAATCATAACATCAACCGGAAATACCCTGAAGGAAAAGAATGGAGTTTCAAGCAACGATCCATACTCAAATTCATAAGTAGTATCCCTACTTTCACTTGAAGTTACATTGACAATCTCTCCGGTACTATATTTCATTAAACTCATTTTTTCAGGAAGAGAATATTCAAGTCTGAAATGTGTTTTACTAATTGGAGAAATCGTTATTTCTACATCAAGAAGTTGAACATGTGATGTATCAAGAACAACTGTAAAGGGACAAGTATTGTATATATCCCTTTCGCGGTATTTTCCCAATTTGCTGTATGAAATAAATAGCTGAAGATCAGAAACTGTCATATAATGCAAACTATATGACTGCATAATCCCAATTTCATTCTGCAAATTTATTTGAGAACCAAATACATCCAGATTGCTTACCAGGTTGTTGCTTTTTCTGAATCCTTTATCTTCTTTCACCAAAACAGTTGAAGAAACTTTATAGGCACGGGGTGCATATTTATTAATTACAAATGCAACAGAAACTGCAATGATTGATGAAATGAGAAACCAAACCCATAAATCTAAATATCTTTTGAGATATTTACGCAAATCAATCTGCTCTTCACTTGAATTTGTATGTATTTCGTTCAGGTGCTTATTCATTATCACTGTATAAAGTTTAACACTAAGATGAGTGTTGTAATTGCGGATAAAATTGTTGTAACAGGAACTGAATTAAAACCAAAAACTTTTGCTTTGTGAGGTTCCACATAAATTATGTCATTAGGTAACATATAGAAATACTCATGTGAAGCGAGATTTCTGTCTTTTAGGTCAATGGCAACAAGTATATGTCCTTCTTTGGTTTCACGCACAAGCGTTATTTCCCGTTTACCGAATACTGTTAAATCTCCTGCCAGCGCAATTGCCTCAAGAATATTAACACGGGTGTCAAGTACTCTGAAAGTTCCGGGTTTATTCACTTCTCCAAGAACTGTGATCTGGAAATTCATCAATTTAATATTTACTACAGCGTCGATAAAGTATTCCTGAATATTTTTTTCGATAATGTATGATGCCTCATCAACCGTCATCCCCGAAATATGGATGTTCCCTATCAGAGGCAAATTGATATTCCCTGAATCATTTATCAGATACCCATAAACATATGTATTAATATCAGATGACATGTTCGGATTTGCAGCCCCACTTGCGCTGAACAATTGTGCTGCCTTTTCATTGATACTAAACACATTAATAGACAATAAGTCTCCCTCCCTGAGAGTATAATTGTATTTGTTTTGCATCAAGCCCACTGTTTCTGAATCATCATTTTTTAAATAAATCAGTTTTTTCTGGGGTGTACATGAACCTAACAGCAAGGTCAATAACAATAAAAAGTTAATCTTTTGCAAAGGTTTCATGAGCTCTTTTTTTACAAACTTACATAAAATTTTAATTACACATAAACGGGATAAAAATCCAGTC
>CAYRXH010000021.1:0-31962 GCA_964428185.1 uncultured Bacteroidales bacterium | reverse complement strand
CTTGCTCCCGAGCAACGCTCAAAAATTAATTTTGACCATCCTGATTCTGTTGAATTTCCGCTTCTTGTTGAACATATGGATATTCTGAAAAGTGGCAGTGAAATTCACATGCCCATATACTCCTATATAACATGCACCAGAAGCAGTGAAACAATACTGGTACAGCCCCGACGGGTTGTCATTGTTGAGGGGATTCTGATTCTCACTGATGAAGAACTGCGTAAGCGACTGGATATCAAGGTTTTTGTTGATGCTGATACAGATGACAGACTCATCAGAATTATCAGGCGTGATATTGAAGAACGTGGAAGAAATTTTTCACAGGTTCTGGATCATTATGAAACATGGGTAAAGCCTATGTATCATACATTTATTGAGCCTACTAAAAGGTTTGCAGATCTGATTATCCCACAGGGAGGCTCAAATCTTGTTGCTATTGACATTCTGTCGCAGTGTATTCATCAGAAACTGAACAGCAAAAGTATTTGCCAGCATGGAAAATGAAAATCTGACACTATGAAGAAAAAGAACCTCACTATTAATTATCAATGCTTTGGTTCGCTGAATGAACTGAATGATACAGACAGGGATCTTATTGAAGCTGCCACCACTTCAATGAAGAGAGCGTATGCTCCCTATTCAGGGTTCTCTGTAGGTGCTGCACTCCTCATGGACGATGACAGTATTATTGAAGGCAACAATCAAGAAAATGCTGCTTATCCTTCAGGGCTTTGTGCCGAACGCGTCGCATTGTTCTATGCCGGAGCAAGGTTTCCTGGGAAAAAAATCAAAACCATTGCTGTTATTGCCTACTCTGTGAGCCCTCATGTTTTTGAAGAAGTGGCAACTCCATGTGGATCATGTCGTCAGGTGATGCTTGAATCGCAGAGCAGGCAAAAGAATAAGATCAGGATTATTCTGGCTTCTATAAAGGGAAACGGGGTGATTTTTGAAAAAGTTGAAGACCTGCTCCCCTTTTCATTTGATTTGAAATCTCTTTTATCAACCACTTAAAAATGGAATTATGAAATACATCTTTTTAACTTTGACTTTGTTTACAGTTTCTTTTTTGGGAAACTCACAGGAGAAACCGGCTTATTTGATTTATCAGAACGGGAAAGTGGTACAATGGTCTGATCTTGTTCAGTCTGCTGCTCAATATGATATAGTGCTTTTTGGCGAATTCCATGATAACCCTGTTTGTCACTGGTTACAGTATGAGTTGACCAAGGATCTGTATAAGCAAAAGGAAGGAAAAATCATCCTTGGAGCTGAAATGTTTGAATCAGATAACCAGTTAATATTAAACGAGTATATCTCAGGCCTTATTAAAGAGAAAAATTTTACTGATGAGGCCAGGCTTTGGGGAAATTACAAAACAGATTACAGGCCATTGGTTGAATTTGCAAAGGAAAATAGGCTGCAATTTATCGCCACCAATGTTCCTCGTCGATATGCTGCTGCTGTAAACAAGGGTGGATTTGAAGCACTTGAAGTATTTTCTGAAGAATCCCGAAAGTATTTTCCACCACTTCCAATACCTTATGATCCGGAACTTCCGGGCTACAGGGCTATGACAGAAATGATGGGCATGGGCGGAGGAGGAAAGCAGGGAGGCTCAATGCATATTGCCAAAGCGCAGGCATTGAAGGATGCAACAATGGCATGGTTCATTCTGAAAAATCTGCAAGGAGGGAGTGTTTTTCTCCACTTTAATGGTGCCTATCATTCTGATAACAAAGAAGGAATTGTGTGGTATTTAGAGCATTATTCAAAAGCTGCTTTCAGCGGCATAAAACTTAAAATAATGACAATTTCAGCAGAAGAATCAGAAGATATGAACATTCCAACGGCTGAAAATAAAGCAGATTTTATAATTGTCACTCCTGCTTCGCTAACCAAAACCCATTAATTGTTTAAGAATTTAATTTCTTTACAATGATAGAAAATGCTCAATTTCTAATCTGTAAAAATTTGATTTTTTATGATTTTTCACTCTTATTTTTAAGAAAAGATTCAACAGAAACAACCTTTTCACACATTTTTTTGTTGATAAATAATGAAAACTTAACATTGTTTAAAAAGAATGTTTTGTAAATTTGTATTCTGCCAAAATGCCCTCGATTTGAAACAGAATAAGGAAATCAGTGTGTTGATTAAGATGAAACCTTTGGTTTTTTTATTTACTATTGTGTTGATGTTGGTTTTTTCTTCAACACATGCTCAGGTTTTTATCAGTCAGTATGTTGAAACAAATTCAGGGACAACACCAAAAGGGATAGAAATTTTTAATGCTACAACAACAGATATTGTCTTTTCTGCTTCCAACAACCTTCAGGTATATCAGGGGACAAACGGAGGAGTATGCTCTGCTTTACCTGGAACGAATGTCACCAGCGGCACTTTAAAATCCGGCGAAGTCTGGGTTATAGGAACATCAGATCTGACTGCTTATGCTGTTGCAAACGGGACAAATTTAAGCGGAACAACTGATTTTGGATTTGCATTTAATGGAGATGATGCTTTGGAACTTCGTCTGGGAGGGGTGATAGTAGATGTGTTTGGTACATGTGAAGTTGATCCTGGTACTGCATGGACTGGCGGGGGTGTTAGCACTGCAAATAATAATCTTCAGATTAAAAGTGGAATCTGTTCAGGGACTACCACGTATTGGAGTGATCCAAGTTTAAGATTTGATCAGATAAGCGTAGGGACAGATATGACTGGTTTTGGCACTGCTCCAGTAGGTTGTGTTGTTTTTAGTCCAACAATAATTGCCAGCCCTACAGCTATCAGTAATCTCAATTATATTTTAGGATCCGGACCTTCAGCTTCTCAAAGTTATTCTTTAACTGGAAGTTATCTCACCCCAGCCACTGGAAATATTATAGTAACAGCACCTGCAAACTTTCAGGTGTCAACAGACAATGTGAGTTTTTCAAATTCTCTGACTTTACCCTACAATTCTTCTGCTCTTGCTTCAACAACTATTTATGTGAGGCTAATTTCAGGACTTGCACTTGGATCATATCATGGAAACATTTCAAATAGTGGGGGTGGTGCAACCACCGTCAATGTTGCGGTGAGCGGAAATGTGGTTAATCCTTCAACAGCATTTGAATGGGGTGATTTTGCAATTATTGGAGTGAACTCAAACATTGGTTGTATTTCTGGATATGGAGCAGGTGACGATGAAATCAGTTTTATGACTTTCAGAGATATTAACAATGGTGACTCTTTTATGATGACTGATAACGGATATGAAAGAGTGAACGCAGGACAATGGGGAAATACAGAGGGGGTGATAGAAGCAGTCAGAACAGGTGGAACAATCCCTGCAGGAACTGTCATTACATTCAGATTTAAAAACGGAGGGGTGTACGAATCCGTTAGTCCTGATGCAAACTGGAGTATTACCGAAATTCATACCACCACCACAGGAACGGATCTCATTTTGAATTCAGGTGGTGATCAGATTTATTTTATGCAGGGAGGATCCTGGAATTATGGAACCTCTTCAAGTCATAATGCTGTATATACTCCGGGTGTTTTACTGTATGCGTTCAATACCAACAATTCGTGGACTTCATTTGCAGGATCAACACAAGAATCCGGACTTGTTCTTGGAATGGAATGTTTTAGTATGATGCCCGGATCAGCAACTGATTTTATTGAATATACAGGACCCGTAACACCAGCTACAAAGAGAGACTGGATCAACAGACTGAACGACCCACTCAATTGGACAAACAGAGGAGATTGTGCCAATTATGAATCATCAAAACAACATTTTGGTCAAACCTATATAATTCTTGTAGGTGGTTATAGTGCGGGGATATGGACAGGAGATGATGATACTGACTGGTTCAATTGCGGCAATTGGCAAAATCTTGAAGTTCCCGATCAGACTGTGGATGTATTGATACCGTCTGCAGGGGTCACTTTTGAACCTATAATCGGAGATCCGCCATCGGTGCCGGTTCCATATACAACAGCTTCATGCAGTGATATCACCGTTGAATCTGGTCGGACTTTAACTATGAATCATGCCAACAGCAGTCTTGAGGTGTGGGGAAATATCGAGCAGAATGGAACGTTTGTAGCATCCAACGGAATTGTAAAAATCCTTGAAGATAATAGCTCACTTACTGCAACAAACCCCGTTGTTTTTTATAATCTTCAGATTAACAAGACTCTGGGGTCTAATACATTTACACTTTCAAACACAATTGCGGTCAATAATGTACTGACACTCACCAAAGGACTAATTGTTACAGGGACAAACATGGTTGTTGTTAATAATACTTCTGGTGCTTCAGTTACAGCCCATGGTTTTGAGAGTTATATTTGCGGCAATCTCCGACGGTATGTTGCCTCTACTGGATTATATGACTTTCCAGTTGGAACGTCTGCATTTTATGAACTCGCCAATGTTTTTCTTAATTCTTCTTCTGGATTGGGATATATTGATGCTTTTTTCACAAATCCTCATTCAACAACCATTAATATTGTTCCTCTTGGAATCTATGTGAACGGGAGTTTGCTGGAAGAACTTTTGGATTATGGATTCTGGACACTTACACCCAATGCAGGAACATATAATTATGACATAACACTCACCTCAAGGGGACATACCAATCCGGGTCCCACGGCAGAATCACACGCTGTTATTAAAAGACCAAACGGAGCTTTGCCATGGGAATCTCATGGAACCCATAATAATATTGACCAGTCAATGGGTTCAGGATGGGTAACAGCCAACCGAAGGGCGCTGACCAATTTTTCTGATTTTGCGATTGCCAAGAGTGATCTTGGCTCTTTGCCAGTTGAAATGATTTCTTTTAATGCATCTCTCAGATCAGATGACGTTGTTGTTGAGTGGATGACAGCCTCAGAAAAAAATAATGACAGATTTGAGCTTGAACGCTCTTACGGGGATGAAAAAGACTTTCAGACCATTGCTATCATTCCCGGGAATGGAAACACAAATACTGAACATCAGTATTCCTTTGAAGATTTAAATGTTCCCCAAGGAGTCATTTATTATCGCTTAAAACAGGTTGATTTTGATGGAAAATGGGATTATGTAGGAATACAGGCTGTTGTTCATTCAAAGGAACAAACATCGCTTGTAATTTCAGATCCTGTTTCAGACAATCATGGGTTTTCTTTCAATCTTCTGAATGTTCGGGGACATAACGTTCTTGTCGAACTGTATGACATCACCGGTCATCTTATCAATAGCAAGCAGATTTATTCCGAAGCATCCAATTATAGGGTCAATGTGTTTGCAGTTGTTCCGCAGGGGATGTATGTTGTCAGGGTTACAGATGGATTTTCTCAGATATCGCAAAAGTTTGTCAAATAATCTGATTTCTTACCAACCTGTATACTTTGTCATTTCTTCTGACCTGTTCTGTGACAGGAATTGAGCAGATGTCACCCTTGTAGGCTGATGCTGCTTCATGCAGTTCAATACGGATTTCTGATACAGTTTGTTCAACAACACCTGTAGTGTTCCCTATAATTAAAATTTCATCACCAATATTCAGTTCCCCTGAATCCATGGTGAGCTCCATTACATTGAGTTTTGAAAAATAGTTGCTGATTTTTCCGATATATTCTTTGGTTTTTGTGGAATGTGATCCGCCGAATTCAGCCCACTCGCCCATTTTACGACCAAGATAATATCCATCCCAGAAACCTCTGTTAAAAACGGATGACAAATCATTGTTCCATTGTTTTTTTTGTTCGTCAGATACTCCACCTTGATAAATGCTGGTCACAGCTTCTTTATATACCCTGGTCACAGTTTTTACATATTCTGCTGAGCGAGCACGACCTTCAATTTTTAAAACACTGACACCTGCTTGCTCAATGACATCAAGAAAATCAATTGTCTTCAAATCCTTAGGAGACATAATGTATTCATTTTCTATGCTCAATTCAACCTGATTGTCAATATCTTCAACTCTGTACCCTCTGCGACACACCTGAATACAGGCACCTCTGTTGGCCGACATATTAAAATTATCCAAACTCAGATAACATTTTCCGGATACAGCCATGCACAAAGCACCATGGGCAAAGATTTCAATTTTTACAGGCTTTCCTGAAGGACCGCATATTTTTTCGGAGCCTATTTTACTGCAGATTGTTGCAATCTGCTTCAAATTCAGCTCTCTTGCCAGCACCATGACATCACAAAATTCAGAAAAAAACCGCACAGATTCTATATTGGAAATATTGAGTTGTGTTGAAGCATGAACAGGGATTCCTTGTACACGGCATTCGGTGATGACTGCCATATCAGAGGCAATTACGGCATCTATGCCTGATCCTGATAAATCACGAATCAGTTGTTTCATCTGAGTCATTTCCTCGTCATAGATAATTGTGTTGACTGTGACGTAACTTTTAATCCCGTTCTCTTTGCAAATCCGTACAATTTTATTGAGATCTGAAACCTGAAAATTAATACTGGAGCGACTTCTCATATTCAGATGGCCTATGCCAAAATAAACTGAATCGGCACCTCCCTGAATTGCGGCCTGGAGTGTATCCCATGAGCCAGCGGGTGATAGAACTTCCAGCCTGTTTTTCAAAGTGATTTTTTTTGCAAAGATAATGAATTCACAAAGTTCTTATGAAGCCGGTTGATGTTATGTGAGAAGAAGTTAAGAATATATTTCATGGGACATCGGAATATGATCATGTTTTTTCAGTAATTTTGATGATTATAAATGAAAAACTATGAGATTTGTTTTTGTTTCTCTGATGGTATTCGGATTACTGGTTTGCTGTAACCCTGGGCCAAGACCGGAAGATGCTGTGAAATTTAATGACAGTATTGTATTCAGACAAGATACTTTATATATCCTCCTTGATGAGTTCGTTTCCCTCATGGATCAGGAAGCAGATGCTGAAACTGTGGAAGGAAAATATACTCAGGCTTTGAATTACATTAATCGTGCACTAATGTATGTTGAAAGCACTGAACCATTTGATGAGGAAGATGAAATGAGAAAAGCAGGCATTGAATATTTTAAACAACAACAATTGATCTTCCAGAATGAATTTTCACAAATTGTAGAACTATATAAAATGGATCCTGCTGAAATCACAACTGATGTTGAAGATCAATGGGATTCATTGATGACGAATATTATACTGCTTGACTCATTGGCAACAGACAAATTTTTGACAACTCAAAAAATATTTGCAAAAAAATACAGTATGACACTAAAAGATATTGAATAATGAAAAACATATTGTTGATTTCTCTGAGTTTTGTGTTATGTATTTGCATTTCCTGCAATCAGGACAAGCAAGATGCTACAAAACGAAACAATTTGATTGTGAAAGATCAGATTAAATTTTATCAGCTTCATGATTCACTTTTTTATCTCTTCAGTGAAGATGCTCCAGGGCAACAATGTTTATCCATCTATGATTCTCTTTCTTGGTTTCTCAAAGATACCAAAATGAAGTATGATACAATTCAACCATTTGAAGAAGACACGACTCTTGATGGGGAGTGGATGCGTTTTCTCAATGCATATCAGGATCTGATACTCAATGAGTACAAAGAAATACTTCATATTGTAGTTAAGCCTCGTTATTTGATTGAATCTGCAGATTTAAATACTTTGGATTCTCTTTACCAGGTGATTGATTTCAGGCAGGACAAGATTGATCAGGCCTTTACCTCAGCTCAGGAAGAATTTTGCAGTAGAAATGGTGTGCAATTTGAGGAGTGAGAGTTAAGCCTGATGTTTATGGTTTCACTGATAGCCTTAATCACCACCACAATTCTTTTTGGATTTTTATTTTTTTATTACATTTTTTTCAGATTTCGTTTTGCATTTTTTAAGCTACGTCCTACATCACATCATCAGAATAAGTTGCCTGCTGTTTCTGTAGTTCTCTGTGCCCACAATGAGAAAAAAAATATTACTTCAAATCTTCCGTTAATTCTGGATCAGGAATATGAGGATTTTGAAGTGATAGTTGTAGATGACCACTCAACTGACGACACCTATTATGTGCTGAGGGAAATGCAACAGAATTATCCAAATCTCCGCATTATTAAGTTGAATGATAGCGTGAGTTTTTTTAGAGGGAAGAAATTTCCACTTTCCATAGGGATCAGAGAGGCAAAGAATAATCATTTATTACTCACAGATGCAGACTGTAAACCTTGTTCAGGGAAATGGATTCAGGCAATGGCAGCTCATTTTTCTGAGAAAACTGAAATTATCCTGGGGTATGGTAAATATTATGAAAAAAGGGGCTTATTAAACAGACTCATCAGGTTTGATACGCTGTATTCTGCAATGCAGTATTTCTCATTTGCACTTGCAGGGAATTCATATATGGGAGTAGGAAGAAACCTTGCCTATAAGAAAGAGACTTTTAACAGGGTTAAGGGGTTCTCTGCTCATTATAATATTATGTCTGGTGATGATGATCTTTTTGTTAACTCAGCTGCACGCAAAGATAATGTTGCAATTGAAATCAATCTCGATTCTTTTACTGTTTCAGAGCCTAAAACAAGCTGGATTGCATGGTGGAAACAAAAACGGAGACATTTGACCTCAGGTGTTTTGTACAAAAAAAAGCACCGTGTTCTTATCGCCTTATATCCCTTGTCACTTCTGGGTTTTTATGTGTCTGCAGGGATTGCTTTAGTCTCTCATAATAATTTTTATTTTATTTTGTCGTTATTATTATTGAAGGTTATTGTCAGCATGCTTGTTTATAAAAAAGTAACTGAAAAGCTTTCAGAAAAAAAATTATTCATATTTTCGCTTTTTTTTGAACTGGTGTTGATTTTTTTTAATGGCATAATTTTGATGAGTAATAGATTTTCAAAACCGGGGAAATGGAAGTAAACGAAAATCTTACAGAGAAGGGAAAGCGTGATTATGAACTAATCCAGAGTGCTTTGCTTGAGGGCAACCAAAAAGCATTTTCTGAGTTAATGAATAATTATCGTGACTCATTGTATTTTATGATGCTGAAGATGACGAATGATCCTATTGATGCTGAAGATATGACAATTGAAGCATTTGGAAAAGCGTTTAAAAATTTAAAAAACTACACTCCGGAATTTGCATTTAGCACCTGGTTATTTAAAATTGCATCCAATAACTGTATTGATTTTCTAAGAAAGAGAAGGAAAAACACTTTATCACTGGATCATCAATTGTCTGATGCAAAAGACCTTAACTTTACTCAAAGTATTCAATGTTCTGGTCCCGATCCTGAAGAAAGAATTATTACCAAGCAAAAACATAAAGAGTTGAGAGACATTGTTGATAAAATTAAACCTCACTATAAAACTCTTATTGAACTTCGGTATTTTAAAGAATATTCCTACGAGGAGATTGCAAATCAGCTCAATTTGCCACTTGGAACGGTTAAGGCTCAACTTTTCAGAGCCAGGGATCTTTTATATCAGATATTGAAATCCGGACAGAAAGACATTTAATCAAACATCTTCAATGAATATTTTTACACTTACATCGAATCCTTTTCAGGTAAATACCTATATTATTGCCAATAACCTGAATGAAGCTGTGATTATTGATCCCGGTTGCAGCACTAAACATGAACAGGAACATTTTGTTGAAACTATCAAAAGGCTTGGCCTTGAACCAAAACTGATTATCCTTACACACGCGCATATTGATCATGTTCTTGGTTGTGGATTTATACGAGAAAAATATAGTATTTTAGTTGCTGCTCATGCTGATTCCCACCGGTTTATTGACGAAGCACCTGATTCTGCGAATTTGTTCGGACTTAGACTCTCTCATTTGCCAAAAATTGACAGGGTTCTCCATGATGATGAATATCTTGGAATTGATGAAGTCAGCCTCAGAGTGCTCCACACACCAGGACATGCAGCAGGGAGTATTTGCCTATATTGTCAGGATCATGGTTTTGTGATTACGGGCGATGTCCTTTTCGCAAACAGCATAGGAAGAACGGACCTGCCAACTGGAAATATGGAACTGTTGTTACAAAGCATTGGATCGAAATTACTTGTTTTACCTGATGATACAGTTGTGTATCCCGGACACGGACAATCAACGACCATTGCTGAAGAAAAGGAATACAATCCTTTTCTAAACATTTAGAACGACATCCATTTTTTTGTAACTTTACCCAAATTTTTGGGTTTAGATGGAACAATCACAGCAGAAACTCTTTCTCATTGATGCAATGTCAATGATTTATAGGGCATATTATGCACTTAGTAAAACACCCGTAGTTAATAGTAAAGGCTTCAATACCTCAGCAATTCTGGGATTTGTCAATATCCTTACAGAATTGTTAAAAAATGAAAAACCCACACATATTGCAGTTGCTTTTGATTCTGCAGCACCCACATTCAGGCATGAAGAATATGCAGAATATAAGGCGCAGAGAGAAGCTATGCCTGAAGAGATTGTTGCGTCATTACCCTATATCCACAAAATTTTAGGTCTTATCGGTATACAGGTATTTATGATTGATGGGTTTGAAGCTGATGATATTATAGGAACCTTAGCAAAACGCGCTTCTGAAAAAGGAATGAAAGTGTATATAATGACTTCTGATAAAGACTTTGGACAGCTTGTCAATGAAAATGTCTTTATTTATAAACCCGGAAAATCAGGAAAACCCGCTGAAATTCTCGGACCCAGGGAAGTGTGTGAGAAATATGAGATCAGTAAGCCTGAATTTCTCATAGACATACTCGGCTTGTGGGGCGATGCATCTGATAATATACCGGGTATCCCTGGTATTGGTGAAGTGAAGGCAAAAAAGCTTGTTCAGGAGTTCGGAACAATTGAGTCGCTTATTGAGAACAGCAGCCAGATAGAAAATAAAAAACTCAGAGAACTGATTGTAGAATATGCTGATCAAGCAATATTCTCTAAAAAACTAGCTACAATTGAAACGGAAATGCAGATTGAATTTCAACCGGAGAAGCTCAGATGGAAACTTAAAGACCCAGTACCCTTGTTGGATTTGTTTAGAGACTTGGAATTCAGAACATTTTCAAAGAGATTTTTTGATACCTTTTATTCTGATCAGCCAAAGTTTAAGATTCCTAATCACGGATTACAGATTTCTATGTTTGACGAAAACAATGCACAGGAAGATTCATTTCAATTTCAGGTTCAATCATTTGATCCCTCAAAAGTAAAATATCAGGTAGTTACTACAATGGATCAGTTTGCAGGGCTAATGGATATACTAAATGATACAAGTGCTTTTGCTTTTGATACAGAAACAACAGGATTAAATCCACAAGAACACAAGATCATAGGAATTTCATTTTCTACGCAGGAAAGAAAAGCATATTATCTCCCTCTCAATGGTGTTTACTTTTCAATGAAAGACGTTCTCCCTTTTCTTCAACAGGTTTTTGCAAATGAAGAAAATTTAAAAATTGCTCATAATCTGAAATTTGATATGAGAATGCTCAGTGAGGCAGGGATAAAAATTAAGGGGAGGATGTTTGATACAATGATTGCTGATTACTTGCTTAATCCCGAGGGCAAACACAGTCTTGATTTTTTGGCAGAAACGCTCCTGGGGTACAAAACGATAAGCTTTAATGATTTAACACTTGTGAAGAATCCAAGCACTGAGCAGATATGTGAAATTCCGTTGGAGAAAATGGCTGAGTACTCATGTGAAGATGCAGATATCACATTCCGTCTTTACAGTTTGTTGAAAAACAAACTGAAGACTGGAGGAATGGATGCCTTATTCAGAGAAATTGAAATGCCTCTTGTTGAGGTACTCGCATCCATGGAAAATGAAGGAGTTTCTGTTAATACTTCCGAACTTGAAGTGTTTTCAGCCGAATTATCTATGCAAATTGAGAAGATCGAAAAGAATATTTATAATCTTTCAGGTGTCCCATTTAATTTGTCTTCACCAAAGCAACTGGGTGAAATTCTGTTTGAACATCTGAAAATTACATCGAAGCCACCCAAGACCAAGACCAAGCAATATGCTACTGGAGAGGATATATTACAGAAATTCGTCAATGATCATCCGATAATTCCCCTGATTTTAGAGCACCGAACCCTGATGAAGCTGAAATCTACATATGTTGATGCCATTCCAAAGTATATTGATAAATCGACAGGAAGAATACATACTGTTTTTAATCAAACAGTTGCAGCCACTGGGAGACTATCATCCTCAGGACCAAATATTCAAAATATTCCCATCAGAACAGAACTAGGGCAGGAGATTCGTAAGGCATTTATTCCCAGGTCTGAGGATTATTGCATTGTTTCAGCTGATTATTCACAAATAGAATTGAGAATTATAGCAGCCTTAAGCAAGGAAACAGCAATGATTGAAGATTTCAGAATGGGTTTGGATATTCATGCAGCAACAGCATCAAGGATTTACAATATCCCCATTGAACAGGTGACTCCCACCTTACGAAGAAATGCCAAAACTGTGAATTTTGGTATCATATATGGGATGTCCGGCTTTGGACTGGCAGAGCGACTTGGGATTAGCAGAAAGGAATCTGAGGAACTCATTGAAGAATATTTTAAAAAGTATCCCGAGATTAAAAACTATATGAATTCTACAATAAGTTTTGCCCGGAAAAACGGATATGTTGAAACTATAAAAGGTCGAAAGAGATATATTGCAAATATGAACTCTTCAAATACTTTTGTTAGGGGGGGTGCTGAAAGAACAGCAATCAATGCTCCAATTCAGGGTTCTGCTGCTGATATAATCAAAATTGCTATGATAAAAATACATCATGTTATTTTGAAAAGAAAAATGAAGTCACGAATGTTGCTACAAGTACATGATGAATTGATATTTGATGCTGAAATTTCTGAGATAAATGAATTAAAAGCCATGGTTCTCAATGAAATGAAGTCTGCTTTCGAACTTGATGTTCCTGTTGATGTTGAAATAAAACATGGGAAAAATTGGTTGGATGCACATTAAAAAAGGCTGACTTTTAAGGTCAGCCTTTTTTAAGGGAGAGACTGATTATTCTACAAAACGTTTTTAATACTCCCAAAGATCATGCTCTTTTAAAAAGATTTGTTCTTTTATTCGTTCCGATTCAAGGAGGGCATCAAGTCCTGTGGCATATTCGACAATATACCTGTCGTAGACATTTGACTCCTTGGTGATATAACTTGTGAACATTCGTTTAAAGAATAGGTCATCAAGACTTCGTCGTTCCACATCACTTTGCCTGTTGAATACTTCTGTTTTAGCGAGAAGGAATCGTATTTCAGGAAATGAAACCCAGAAAAGAGGTTTAAACCCTTTAAATTCTCCCTGATCATCATACTCAACGGTAACAGGACACATTGCCATGATTCTGCATTCAAGAACAGATCTTTGCTTGTCAAAGAACCAGAATTCCTTGAGACGGAACATCATGACAGAGGTTGGATCAAACTCTTTATTGATCACAGTATCAAACGGATCATAAGGAGGATATTCTCTGTAAAGTGTTACGGTGTCAGAGGAAGAAAGGGATTTCATGAGTTCATCATAAGATTTCTGAACAAGAAGCTGGTCATCAATGAAAGCTCTGATCATGTTTTCCTTTAAACCAGTAAGAAGAAGTGTTATGAGGTTCATTCGACCATTAGAAGGTTGTGTAGGATAGTATAACGGATGATTGGCTTTTTCTCTCAGGTCAATAGTACGCCATATCATCTGCCCCCAGAATACATCTGCCTCGCGAAGGTTGGTGTAGGGCACAGGTTCAAGATTCTGTGTGGTTTCCCTGATAAAAGGCTCCTGAGGTGGTGGGGCATCAAATACCTGTGCATTGACAGGCAGTATGGCAAGCAACAATGCTGCTGCTGCACCAAAGAAAATTAAACGTTTCATAATCTGTCTCTCCATATTAAATAAAACAATCGATTATACCAGTTTGATTGAAATGGTTCCAATCGGACGAGTGCCACTGGGACCGCTTGCGCGAATATTTTCAATATACAATTTTGTTCCTTTTCTGGCACCGTTAATGTGTCTTACCATTTCAGTATTTAATCTGTTTCCTGAGCCGGGAATTTCGATTAGGTCACCATTGGCTTGCTGAATTGTGAAGACAAAAGAAACAATGGTATAACTAAGTTCGAATTCGAAATTCTCCATCACTGGAATAATTACAGGATTGGCAGCAACTTTTTCCTTAGGAACATTTCCTTCTCTGACGCCTGCAATAAATGGAACAGGATCAGGAACACGTCTAACACGGAATTTAAATGTTCCCATTGCACGTGTTTGACCGCCCATGTCAGCAGCGACATTAATAGTAGATTCATTACCACCATCAACTCTGACGATGTATTTTCCATTGCCCTTAGATGTAAGTTTGCCGTTTGAAATTGATGGACGTACATTTTCATTGGGAACACCGGGTACAGAAATTGAAACCGGATTGTCAACACCTATGTAGAAAACATTCATTTTGTCTGCAGACACAGTTGCAGTGGGAGCTCCAACAACATATTCGTCATTGAAACCGAATTCTTCAATTCCGCCACCAGGTTTTTTAATTCTGATAACACCACCATATTTCTGTACACCAACACCACCAGCTGGAACTTTATATTTTACAAGACCCTTATCTCCTTCCAGTGTTTGTGCTTCTCCGATAACTTTCCCGGTAAGGGTGTCATAACCCGCTCCGATAATGACTTCAGGAGCTTCAATGGTGTCATAAGCAGCGACAAAAATATCTGCTTCATATTCCTCTCCTTGAATAACAAAGCGACTTTTTGGAACCACTTTTGCAGAGATTTTATTAAATTTAAAGTCAGTTGCACCAATATTAGCTAATAGTTGAGTAACAACGCTGGATTCAGCATTTCTAACATCAGCAATGAGTTTGTTAAGTAGTACCAAGTCAGCTGCAAGAATAGTATGATAAAATGTTGCCATTTCCCATCCCATTTCATTGTTGTTCAGGTCTTTATAGACACCTTCAACAACAAGACCGATCTTCACATTTTTTCTATCTACTTCAGGCAAAACACTTAAAATATTATTTTTAAATTCAATGATCTTGTTTTTTAGTTCACGTGCTTTCCCTTTTGAACCGTCATGTGAACCACCTGTAAAATAGAAAGTGGGAATATCATAATTATCTTTCTTATTGATTTCGCGAAGTGTAAGTGTTTTAGCCGCTTCTTTGGAACAACCTTCGGTTTCAGAAATAACTTCCCATTTAATGTTTTCTATATAAGCAACCATTTCATCGGCATATTTTTTAACCTGATCAGCCTTGTCCTTCATGGGCTTGGTTTTGGTCGGGTTTTCTGCCATTGCTTTTTCAAAAGCATTGTAGTTCGCAGCAACTTTTTCAGAAAATATTTTGTTTGTTTCTTCCATACTCTCGTTTACAATCACGAAAGCATTTAAAATATCTGAGGAAACATTCAAGGCCAGCAGTGCCGTCAAAACAAGGTACATCATTGCGATCAACTTCTGCCTCGGGGTTTCCGGACAATTTTTAGAACCCATAAATCTTTCCTCGTTTTATTTGTTTACATTCACGTTCATTGCGGCAAGCATATTGCCATATACTGTATTTAATGCTGACAGATTGCTTGCAAGTACATCAGCCTGTTCTTTGTATTTTGTAACACTTGCAACAGATGCATTGATGTTGTTAACAAAAACATTGACTGATTCCTGCATTTCCTGAACCTTCTCAACCTGAGCAGAAGCTCCCTGAAGTTGAAGTTCGTAAACAGCATTCAGTGCAGCAAGATTTTTAGTGATTTTCTGAATCTGATCACCGTATGATTTTCCGTCAACCTGTGAAAAATCAATAGCTTGGGCAGATTTTGTCAGAGATTCAGCTGACTGTGAATATTTTTCAGCAAGACTTTGTGCGCTTTGAGTTGCATATTTAATACTGCTGACATATTCTTCATTTGCTTTGATATCACTTTGCAATGCACCAGCAATTGATCCGAATGCCTGACTTGTCTGATTTGCAGATGCTGTTGCATTTTTTACAGAAGAAGTAAATTCTTCACTTACACCTAAACTTTGACTTAAAACTTCATTGGTTTTGTCATAAACATTGCTCAGCTTCTGAACACTTGTTGAAGCTTCTGAAAGATTGGCAACAAATGAGTTTGTTGCTCCGGCAGCATCAGCTACTCCCGAAAGTTTAAGTGCATTTTCACTCAGGTTTCTCATGCCTTCACCAAGACTGGCAATGAGTTCAGGTCCAATTTTTGCCTGCTCAAGCATGCTGTCAAGTTCCTGAGTAACGGTTTGTTTCTGAAGACTTTTTCCTGATTTGGCATCAAACTCATATCCATCGGGATGTGGTTCTCCTTCGTGGTACAGTCCCCAAAGTTCAGGATATACCAAACTCCAGTCTGGTTCAACATGGAGAGGTTCGAACGCTGATGCAAAAAAGATAAGTGCTTCAGTTCCAAGGCCTATAGCTAACATTAAACCAGCACCAGGGTAGTGTTGAATTTTGAACAAGGCTCCCAAAATAACAATTGCAGCACCCCAACCATAGAGTTTAGACATAAAATTCTTATATCCTTTACTCTCAACAAGATTTTTAATTCCCATAACAGTAATTTGTTTTTTAAGTTAATAAATATAATTGTTTAGCAATTTCCCTTTTCTTATTTTCTTATCTGTAAACATTTGATGCGTTAGGACCATCACCCTTCATACGTCCCATGTATGACTGAACATTTCTGAAACCCACGTAGCTTTTTCCTGAATCCTGATATTCAAATGAGCGGGAACTAACCTGCATAAAATATCCAATATCTTTCCATGATCCACCACGAATCACCTTTCTTTTCATGGCAGGTGCATCAGCATCTTTTGCTTCATAGTCATATGTTTGATTGAGATCATGAGCAAAATTGTATGAAGAAGCATTGTAAGCATCACGGCACCATTCAGCAACATTTCCGGCCATATCATAGAGACCGAAATCATTGGGAGCATAGTGACCGACAATAATAGGATAAACACCACCATCATCAAGATAGTTTCCACGCAAAGGTTTGTAGTTTCCAAGGAAACATCCGTTACTGTTTCTGATATAAGGACCTCCCCAGGGATAGGGGCTCAGATCGAGGCCGCCGCGGGCAGCCCATTCCCATTCAGATTCTGTGGGAAGACGGAAATCATTCACTCTGGACATTCCAAGTTTGCCTTCAAGATATGCATTCAGATAATTGGTTCTCCAAATAGAAAATGCTCTGGCTTGTTTCCAGTTAACACCTACTACAGGGTAATGGTCGTAAGCTGGGTGCCAGAAATACATCTGCGTCATAGGTTCATTGAATGAATAAGTAAAATCATGAACCCAGCATAAAGTATCAGGATATACATTTATAACATCCCGCTTGATATATACAGATCTATCCTTGTATCCTTGAGGTCTGTTCATCCATGATCCGGTGTTGATATCTGGAGAAACAGTGGGATTTTGATAATCTTTCTGTGCAGCAGCACGATAATCAATCCACCAGTACTCATAGTTCAATTTTCTGGTATCAAGTTCTTTTCTGCGATAAAAACGTTCATGTTCCTGCAGGTAAAGTTCTGACAGTGCTTCGCGCTCCTGTTCTCCGTCCCATTGAATTTTCTTTTTCCAGTTCAGGTAGGGAGGATCCAGATCTTCACCATATTCATCCTGCATTATCAGATAAGTTTCATCAATATCACCAAGAATACGTCTGGCAATTGAGTCTCTAACCCAATATACAAACTGTCTGTATTCATTGTTGGTGATTTCTGTCTCATCCATGTAAAACGCAGTCACAGTAACTGTTTTTGATGTAGCAATATGGCTGTATGGGACATCCTGATCGTTTTGACCCATGTTGTAACTTCCGTGAGGAATGAACAACATTCCGATCGGATCAGGTTGATACCAGGCTTCTCGGTCCTGTACGCCGACCAGGTTGCCACGGTCGGAATTGGAGCACCCCCATAACAGTGCTGCAATCATCACCACCACTGCCATTCTTTGCTTTCTGTTCAAGATGTTTATTTTCATGGTTATCTTTGTTTACTGACTCAAATTTTATTTTACGGCTGCAAATTTAAAAAGTTTCAATGAATATTACAAGTGTCTGACATTTTTGTAACTTGATTCATATTTTGGAATAATGATTTTAAAACAATATCCCAGATAGATTTCAGCACTGCCATTGCTTCTTCCCTGAGCACCCATAGCTGATGTTGTGAAGTCATAGGATATTCCAACGCGAAGAGATTCAAGTCCCGGGGAAGTTCCGTTTGCGAAAGGATATGCTCCTGCAAGAAAAACAAAAGCATCAACGGGACGGTAACTCAGACCTGCCCAAAACTGAGATTGATACATAACAAGGCAGTTCACATCATACTGAGCTGATACAAAATCTGTTTTAATGAATAAAGATGGTTGGAGCTCAAAATCAGGAGCGCTAGGTATAGTGTACTGGTATCCACCAATTAGAAAATAATGCCGCTTTAACTGAGGACTGGCAAGTGTAGTAGCAGATGAAAAATCTGATTCGGATTGAAGAAGCTGGGATGAAGAAATTCCTGCATACCATTGTCCGGGAACTCTGTAATATGCTCCAAATGAAAGGTCAAAAATCATGTCGCTTTCCTTACTTCCCAAAAGAAGAGGGTCGTTTTCATCAATAGAAAAAAACCCTTCATAATTGATGGTTTTATTTAAAAATCCTGCCATGAGTCCAAACCCTGCCTGACCCGAGCCAATGACCCTTCTGTAAGCATAACCAAACTTGAATCCAATATTGTCTTCATGTCCCAGTTTATCTTTGTAAACTACCGCACCAAGTCCTCCTCGGATTGGATTCAAATTGCCGTCAATACTGAAAAGATAAGTCTGAGGTGCAACACTGTATGTGTCCCCATCAGGATTGGTTTCACTGAATCCCATCCATTGTTGTCTGAC
This sequence comes from uncultured Bacteroidales bacterium, assembly GCA_964428185.1. Lineage (GTDB taxonomy): Bacteria > Bacteroidota > Bacteroidia > Bacteroidales > DTU049 > CAYMAZ01. The sequence continues at coordinate 12,995 of CAYRXH010000021.1, read as the reverse complement.
GATCGAATTCAGACAAATCTGATCATTGCTCCCTGCATACCCTGGATTAAAGGATAAAATGTTGAACATATTGTGGCTGAATTGTACCTCCTGTTGGGCATAAGTTGTTGATGAACAGAGGCCTACTAAAAGTAAAATAACAGAAAAAAATAAATATTTTTTCATAATTGTTGTTGATATTAAATACTGATCACTGAAATCGGGCATAAAATAACAAAGAATTTTTGATATTAACAAACAGTTGTTAATTTTTTTTGACCTTAAACCGAATTTTTTTTAAAAAGTTACAAAAAAATAATTGATTCCTACATGATTTTCTGATATGTTTGCCACCATTTATCAGGGAGCTCATCCTGAAGAGCAGTTTGATAGTCTTTGTATGAACATGCAATCAGATAATGACGCTTGTATCGTTCATCACTATTTGCCGGGCAAGGGACTTCCATCCACCATCTTCCTGATTTTTTGCTTTTAAAGAACAGAATTTCTCTATCAGCTTTTTTGCTGAATACATGATACCGAATATAATCTTCACTGTCAAAGCGAGGATTGTCATGTTTTCTCAGGGAATATCCTTCAATAAGAAACCAGATCATCTGGGCGATGAGCTTTGCAGTCTGGTCATGATTGTCATACACAGGATTCATTTCATAAAAACCGGCAGAGGTAAGTTTGTCACTCATTCCTGCATATCTGCATATACGACAGATCTCTTCTCCATAGAAACCATTTGGTGAGGCATGTTCATTGCCCGGAGCATCTGACTGCCTGATAGAACCTGTATCAATACTTAGCATGTCAGCATTTCTCAGGAGAGGTTCAGCCTCATCCAGATCGGAGCGAATTATCCCCAGTCTGTATGAATCAAAGAAAAGTTGATTCATCAGCATTGTCATATCCTGATCAATAAAATAAGTTTGATATCCGATATTGGTGTAATTGAATAAATAGTTGGGGCGGCTTAAAACAATTTTGTTGAGATATGTTTGAGAATTCATTGGAGAGTCTGGTGTACCCAAGTCAAACCGATGATCAATTGCTGCAATATTGATAATCTGACCGATTTTTTCATAGGCCAGATAATTAGCATAGGCAATATCATTTGATCCTCCAAGGATGATAGGAAATTTTTTATCCTGTATCAAATCAGACAAAATCAGAGAAAGTGCAATATATGTGTCTTGTGGCTTCTCTCCGGGCCTAATATTGCCAATGTCAGCAATTTTTATTTCAGGCGTTCTGTTCATGAGTTTATATAATTGCTCACGGATTTTATCAGGTGCTTTTGAGCAACCGCGGTTGCCATCAGAGTTTCTGTCTTCAGGTACACCAATTATGATGATTTCTGAAATATCAGTGTCTGGAAATCGGTCGTTTTTGTGTCTTTCGATGCATGCACCCAATGAATGCTTTCCAAGAGTTTTTAAAAAACTATCTGAAAGCAAGGATGATTCAAGAAATTCCTGCCATTCAACCATGCTATTTCTTTTTTAATGATTTCTTTTTTGGAGGATTTTGTTTCGCTGTTTCAATGATGATCATGCAGTCATCTTTTGTCATCGTTTCAGGATCATAACCTTTAGGCAGCTTATAATTGTCATTCTTATACTTGATATACATTCCCCACTTCCCCTTTCTGATGGATAAGTCAGGGTCATTGTCAAAGCTGTTAATGATTGATGTTTCTGCTCCTTTTTTCTTGGTTTCTATGATTTCAAGAGCTTGTTTCAGAGTAACTTCCAGAGGATTTACCTGTGGAGGAATCTGGTAAAATCTATTTTCAAACTTCACATAGGGACCATAAGGGCCAACACTGACAATAACATCATTGTTTTCATGTTTGCCGAGGGTAATCGGGAATCTGAAAAGCTGCAAAGCGTCTTTCAGACTAATATCCTGAATGGACTGGTGTTTCAGGAGACTTGCAAATTTTGGTTTAGGTTCTCCACCAGTTTCGCCAATCTGAATTAGCGGTCCATATCTTCCAACCTTGGCATAAACATTCATGCCAGTTTCGGGGTCAGTTCCAAGAAGTCGTTCTCCAATAAATTTTTTACTTTCAGTTCCTGTTTGCTCAATTTTTGGATGAAAATCACTATAAAAAGTTCTGATCATTTCTGTCCATTTGATATCTCCAGAAGCAATTTCATCGAATTGTTTTTCAACAGTTGCAGTAAATTGATAATCAACAATTGAAGAAAAGTTTTCGTTTAAGAAGCCTGTAACAATGATCCCGAGATCTGTAGGAAACAATTTGTTTTTTTCGGCTCCATAGTTTTCAGTGAGAACTTCTTCGAGTACTTTTCCTCTGGCAAGAGTTAGGTTGTCATAATTGCGTTCAGAACCTTTCCTGGTTTCTTTCACAACGTAATCTCTTTTCTGAATTGTAGAAATAATTGGAGCGTAAGTGGAAGGTCTTCCTATCCCCAGCTCCTCAAGTTTTTTAACAAGACTTGCCTCTGAGTATCTGAATGGAGGCTGTGAGAATCTCTGGGTGGCAACGATCTGCTTGTATTGAAGAATATCGCCTTTGCTGACGGTTGGAAGAACCTTGCTCCCTTCCTGCTGTTCCTCGTCATCTTCAGATTCTTTGTATACCTTTAAAAAGCCGTCAAACAAGATGACCTCTCCTTTGGCAATAAAAGAATATTTGTTTTCAGGGGAGGAGATGGTGATAGTGGTTTTCTCAATACTAGCATTGCTCATCTGGGAGGCTATTGTTCGTTTCCAGATTAGGTCATACAGGTTTTTCTGATCCTTGGTTCCTTCAATCTCACTATTGCTAAGGTATGTAGGCCTGATTGCCTCATGTGCTTCCTGAGCACCCTTAATTTTTCCGGTAAATTTTCTTAGCTGTGAATACTCTTTGCCGAACAGTGATTCAATTACTTTTTTTGCTGAGGCAATTGCCAGATCAGAAAGATTTACAGAGTCAGTTCTCATGTATGTGATTTTCCCTGTTTCATACAATTGCTGGGCTACAACCATTGTTTTGGCAACCGGAAAACCAAGTTTCCGGCTGGCTTCCTGCTGAAGTGATGAAGTAGTAAAAGGTGGTGCAGGAGATTTTGCAGAAGGTTTTTTCTCTGTGTCAAGTATTTCAAATATTGCTTCCTTACAGGATTCAAGAAATATGCCTGCCTGCTTTTTATCTGCAAACCTGTGAGAAAGCTCAGCTTCAATAATTTTTTCTGTTTTGTTTTTCTGAATAATAAATAATGCAACAACACGATATGATGATTCAGAATTGAATTTTCGAATTTCATCTTCACGTTCTACAATGAGTTTTACTGCCACAGACTGAACCCGTCCTGCTGATAGCCCCGGTCTGACTTTTTTCCACAGTAACGGTGAAAGCTCGTACCCTACAATTCTGTCCAGAACCCGCCTTGCCTGTTGGGCATCGACCAGCATTTTATTAATTTTTCTGGGGTTTCTGATAGATTCAAGAATGGCGTTTTTTGTTATCTCATGGAAAGTGATCCTGTCAGTTTTGCTGGCATCAAGGTTAAGAGCTTCAAACAGGTGCCAGGAAATGGCTTCCCCTTCGCGGTCCTCGTCAGTGGCAAGCCATACTTTTTCACTTGTTTTGGCACTTTTCTGAAGATCATTCAGTATAGCCTTTTTTTCCGGAAGAAGTTCGTAGATTGGTTTGAAATCATTCTGAATTTCTATACTGATATCCTTTTTGGAGAGATCACGAATATGGCCGTTACATGATTTGACGATATAGTCTTTCCCGAGTATCTTTTCAATTGTTCTGGCTTTGGCAGGTGACTCTACAATGACAAGATTTTTTGACATAGATGTATTGTTGAAAATTTTCGCAAAATAAATCAATTCAATTCAAACCGGCAAAACTTTATAATGTATACCCTTGCATTCGGAATTAAATTCAAGTTTAATATCACATGATAATGAACAGATTATTAAATGGTTAGACACATAAATCATGAAGAAAAATTTTTTATAAAAAAACACACTAATTTTGCATTCTATTAAGATGAAATGTCAAAGAGAGTTTACATAGAAACGTATGGATGTCAGATGAATGTGGCAGATAGTGAATTGATAGCTACTTTGTTGCGAAAAAACAATTATATTCTTGCTTCTGATATTGCTGATGCAGATGTGATTCTTATAAATACCTGTTCAATCAGGGATAATGCTGAGCAAAGAATTTTCAAGCGGATTTCGGAACTTCAGTCTCTGAAAAAAAAGAATAAGTTTTTGAAAATTGGAATTATTGGATGCATGGCAGAACATCTTGGAAATCAGCTGTTTGATCTTGAAGATGGTGTAAATTTTCTTGCCGGACCTGATTCTTACAGAAAAATTGCGAGGATTATTGAGAACTCTGAAAATGATCGCGTCACAGATATTGTATTGTCACATACAGAAACTTATGAAGATATTATTCCGGAGAAATTGCTCAGCTCTGGTATCTCCGCATTTGTACCTATTATGAGAGGTTGTGAAAATTTCTGTACCTATTGTGTTGTTCCTTATACCAGAGGAAGAGAGAGAAGTCGTTCACCTCATTCCATTGCAGAAGAGCTTGCAAAACATGTTGGATCCGGAGTTAAAGAAATCACATTATTGGGTCAGAATGTAAATTCTTATATTTATCAAGATACAGAAGGGATGACAGATTTTCCTGATCTTTTAAGTCATCTTGCTCTAAAATTTCCTGATATCCGGTTTCGTTTTGCCACAAGTCACCCAAAGGATATTTCTGACAAGCTGTTATATTGCATTGCAAATCATCCAAATATCTGTCGATCAGTGCATCTCCCAGTTCAATCCGGTAGTACTTCCGTTTTGAAGCGGATGAACAGAAAATATACCAGAGAGTCATATCTTGAACGGATTGGGATGATTAGAAAAATTATCCCCGGATGCATAGTTTCTACAGACATAATAACGGGATTCTGCGGAGAAACCGAGGAAGAACACCTGCAAACTCTTTCGTTAATGAAGGATGCAGGCTTTTTTTATGCATTTATGTTTAAGTATAGTGAACGCCCTGGTACTATTGCTGCAAAAACCATGAAGGATGATGTTCCTAAAGCAGTCAAAACCAGACGGCTCACTGAAATAATCTCATTGCAGCAGGAACTTTCTTTGGCAAACAATCGCAATGACATGGGAAAAGTGTTTGAAGTTCTTGTTGAGGGATATTCAAAGCGATCAGTAAAGGAAATCATGGGTAGAACATCGGAAAACAAAGTCGTGGTTTTTGAGGGTACTTTGGATGCTTATCAGCCCGGAACACTGGTGACAATTCGTATCAATGATTGCACAAGTGCAACCCTCATGGGAAAAGTAGAATTATAAATACCATTGATGTGGTGCTTTTTTTATAACTTTTTACACCATCATAACATTTTGATTATGAAAGAGCTATTTGTTGGATTATGTATTGTAATTCCTTTGATTCAATTGTATGGGCAGGAGATGGATGATTGGTGGAATGAACTTTAGGAGTCGGGAATCAGGACACATTCTTTTGAAGTGCTTGACATCAACTGGGATGAACAGATCTTGGCTTTCAGACAAGTATATGAGCTTCAGGAACTGGAAGTCTATCACCCTGACCAGGAAGCACCACATAGTCTCGTCAATTGACAATATGCAGGAATGAAAAAAACTCCTAATGTGAGAATGATTCTTGGTGTTTATGATCTCAGGAATCATCGTTTTGAATGTAATTTTTGCCTAACGTTCCTGCTATAATTTGGAGGATCGCACTGTCTTTAAGGAGTTTAAAACTAATTTGGATTCAGATAAGTTGGTTTTCAGTGATTTTGGTCTGAATATTCAGGCCAAACCAAAAAAAACCCTGAGCTTTTCCAAACAAGAAAATCACTCTTCGACTTTATTGCTGACCTGAATAAATATTTCAGAACAGAACGCTTATATGATGGTAACCAGGCTTTATGCTGATGATCAGCAAATATATGAGAGAAAAATCAATATTACCTTGTCGTTTGGTGCCGAGGGAAACGTTATCCGGGATGGGGCTTGCTGTTTAGGAAAGAAAGGGTTTTCATATACATAATGTTTAGGACAAGCAATATGGAAGGGTAGGGTCAATATAGTATTTTGATTGTTCTCCGATATTTGATATGGATTCTCTCAATCCTTAGTTTTGTTTTTTTTAAATTATCGAGCCTTTTTACACTCTGGCTTTTTTCCATTTCCCTGATTTCATATATAGGAATGATATTGTTCCCAGAAGGATTGCATAGAGATATTCTACAGTCCATGCAGCAGGAAGTGACCATTGCAACTTGTGGATAACGATCCAGGAAAAGAAAATATAAATAATCAGCACAAAGATTTCAATAATCATCCCTGTGAACGTGTTCCCTGTCCCCGTTACTGCACTGAAAGTAATGATTCCAAGAGCAAGGAGAGGTGCTGCTCCAAGAATGACATAAAAAACAGGAAGGGCTTGTTGTATGAGGCGTTGGTCATTGGTAAGTACAGAAAGCACAGAAGGTGCAAAAACCGACATCAGAGCAGCAAGGAATATAGTTAATGGCAAGCACAGTGAGAGGACAAGAGGAATCATCCGAAGAACTTCATCTGGTTTTCCTTTGCCGAGAAGTTGACTTACAAAAGTGTTGGTTACGACAGCAAATCCCCATATTGGCAAACACATGAAAATATAAAGGCTGCGTATCAGGTTTGAAACAGCAAGTTCGGTTTCGCCCATTTTTTCTATCAGGAGAAAAAATCCAAACCAGCAGGAGAAAGAAACAAAATATTGCAGCTTGAGTGGAGATGCAATTCGGAGTATTCTTTTCAGAAGATGAAAATCAGGAGGTGCAAGTCTGAAAAGCCCGAACTTTGTATGATCTGATCTGTATTTTGTGTAGAGGAAAAAGTAAACAGTGGCACAGCTTTCTGCAATTACAGAAGCAATAGCTGCTCCGGCAATTCCAAGTTCAGGAAAACCATATACACCAAAGATAAGGAGATAGTTGAGAACAACATTGACCGAAGTCATAATCAGAGTGGTATAAGTGATCACTCTTGTTTTTGCGATTCCAACAAAGAATGAGCGGAAGGATGCATTGAGAAATGCAGGAAAGAATCCCAGTAAACGAATTGACAGATATTCAAAAGATTTTTTCTGAATTGATGGAGAGTCAACGATAGTGCTTAAAATATCAAAAAGAAAAAGCTTTGATATTGTAAAGATTGCAACAGCAAGAAAAATCATCAGGTATTGAGTCTGCATAAGGGTTCTTCCGATCATTTTCAGATTCCCTTCACCGTATCTTCTGGCAATAATTACCTGTGATCCTACTCCCAGTCCAAGTGCGATCATAATAAAGACAAAATAATAAAGAGAACCAATGGCTGCTGCCCCAAGATTGATTTCTCCGATGCGCCCCATAAATGCAGTGTCAGTGATGTTCAGTATGTTTTGGGCCAAACTTTCAAGAATAATCGGAATTGCAACCAGGATGACAGTTTTTCTGGAAATTGTAGAGCCTTCTGTAATTTTCATTAACATGCAAAGATACAATTCTTAGAAGTACATTTTTTATTTTGGCACAAAAGTTGAAATTCAGCAGACTTAAAAAAAATTGTAAATTTGAACCCAATAATTTTCCTCTGGCGATTAATAATAAATATGATAATATATGAAAACAAAATTTATTCTGGTATGTACCACAATTTTACTGCTGGTTTCAGCTTCAGCCTATTCGCAAACCAAGAAGGAAAAAAAGAAAAAGTCGAAAAAGGAAAACACAGAGGTTAGTGTTTCAACCACTTCGTCAACATCTGTGCAACAGCCGACAATCACAATAAACGGGGATGTGGCAGAAGTTGAAGCAAAAGGAGTAGGAATAACAAGGGAAGATGCTTTGCAAGATGCTCTCAGACTATGTGTTGAACAAGCAGCAGGTGTTACTCTTTCATCTCAAACAACAGTTGAGAATTTTATGGTTATCAAAGATGCCATTACCACAAAAACAGATGGTTATATTACAAACTATACAATTATAAAAGAAACCCCTTTCCCTGACAGATATGAAGTCACAGTAAGGGCTAAAGTGAGTACAACCCCCATCAAAGCTGATTTTGGGATTTTATCAAAATCGGTGGGAGGAGTTCGCTTTCTGGTTATGTTCGACGAACGCGTTGTGCCTAAAGGAGAAATTACAAACTATGAATTTGCAGTTGAACGAATCAACGAGTTTCTGTCACTCCGAGGATACAGGTATATTGATAAGAAGAGATTTGACGAGCTGAAAAAGGAATCCAGATATATCATGAATGATATACAGGCATCAGAAGAAACCTATATTCAGCACATTGGACTCAAAGCTGATGCTCAGTTTATCATTTATATTAAAAGTATCCGGATTACTAGCAGGAGTGAAGCTTTTGACACTCGGACTTCTTCAAAAATCATGATTGAATGTAAGGCTTATGATAATTGTACAGCTGAAGGTCTTGGTACAATTATTATTGAAAGCGACTGGAAATCAGGACGTGATGCAGGATCTCAGATTCTCGAAGGAATTTCCGAGGCTGTTGAAAGAGATTTTCTGAAATTGCTTGGAACCTTTACAAGATATATTGCATCCTGGTCAAACAACGGAACTCCTTTTGAACTGAGGTTCTACCATACAGGAACCTATCGTGAATTAAGAGCTCTCAGATCAAAACTTCAAACCGACTCTGATTTTGGAGGTGATATGGAAATTGTGAGTTTTGATAACTTTACCAAACTGAATTGCACGTTTAAAAACAGACCTGATCAGTTGGCTGATAAAGTTTTGGACTATGCTGATGCCATTCCGGAGCTGGCAGTAAAGAAACTTGATGTAAAATTCATTTACGGACGTCAGATCAATTTTGCACCGTCTTCATATTCGGTTGAAGAACTGAATATTATGACCCCGGGGGGAATTGAATCAAAGCCTTCAGACAGTGGTTCAGAGGGTTCCGGAACGAGAGAAAAATAAAAATAAATCTTAAAAATAAAAAACCATGAAAAAGAGTATAGTATTTATTGTGATATTGTCAATTCTGATGATTTCACCTGATGTGTTCGCACAGAAAACAAAGAAGGAAAAGAAAAACAAGAAAAGGAATACCCAGACTGAGCAAACAACAAACGGAGTAAATAATTCAACAACAAACGGTGTTAAAGACAGCAGTGTTTCAGTGACTCCTATAGAATCAACCGGAACGAACAAGCCGGTTAAACCAGAAGAGATTGTAGATTTTGAACAGTTGGTTGAGCATACCACTCCCATGATTCAAGACAAACCTAATGGTTCAGTCAATTGGTCTGATCAGTATGTTGAAGCCAAGGGGTCTGCTGTTATTGATTATGAGCGGTTTCCCAATCCCGCTCAGGCAAGAGCAATGGCTACAAGAGGTGCTGTTGTTGTTGCACAGAGAAATCTGCTTGAAATCCTTCAGGGAGTCAATGTGGTGAGTGAAACTACAGTGAAGGACATGATGATTCAAAGTGATTACATTTATACCCGCATTGATGGAGTTGTTAAAGGTGCACAGCAGGTTGGTGAAGCAGTTGAAAAAGACGGAATGATGGAAGTGACAATGCGTGTTCCTCTCTATGAAACCAATGGTCTTGCGCCGGCAGTGTATGATGGTGTGGCAGGACTACCTGATATGCAAAACCGCTTGTTTCCGGCTGATGTTGAAGTAGGTGACGGCGATATACCAAGTGGTCTTGTGTTCAATTTTAACGGAAAGCAGTATGATCCCTCACTGTTTCCTCTCGTTGTTGATGAAAATGGGAAATTACTGCTTGATATGACACAATTCTATGATCCAAAGGAAGGCAAATTCCCAAAAATCCTTTCCGGGACCAAGGATATTTTCAATGAACTGAATTTTTCAAAAGGTACTCAGGTTATTGATGTTATTGAATCATTTGACGGAAAAATTGTCGTTGACCCGGCAAGTGTGAAAAAAGTGAACTGGGATAAAATTCAGAAAGGAATCTCAATAGGGACAAAAATATTCAAGTTTATTCTAACAGTCATTTAACCCTCAAAAATTTCAAAAACTATATATTATGAAAAAATCAATCTCCCTTTTATTATTGTTTTTTGTAATTGCCTTCAGGAGTGTGATGGCTCAGTATTCACAAATAACAATTTTTCATCAGGACGGTGAACGATTCTGGGTTATTATTGACGGAGTCAAACAAAATGCACAACCTCAGGCAAGTGTATTTCTGCCAGAAGTAAAACAAGATTTTTTACGTGTAAAAATCATTTTTGAGAATGAAAAAATCAAAGACATTGATCAGAATATTCAAACACGGGATTTTGACGGAAATTATACTCATGCGAAGTATATTATCAAACCCGTAAAAAAGAAAACAGTGATGAGAGGTCATTCTTATGAAGTTATTAAACCTGTTGAAACCGCCACACAAACTCAACCCGTTTTTGAACCCAAGCAGGCTGAAACGGTTACCGAAACAACGCAGCCGGTTAATACAACAACAACTACTACCACAACAACACAAACAGTTGAAACCAAACCAACAACAGAAACTATCGGAGTTGGTGTTCAGGTAATTGATCCCGTCACAGGCCAGCCTGTCGGAATGGATGTTAACTTTAAGGTTCCTGTTACAGAAACTGGAGAGATGGAAATGACTACCACAACGAAAACTCCCGATGGAAACTTCAGCACTTCTACTCAGGTTACTACTACACAGACCACCGCTACAACTACACAAACTGTGAAGGAACCTCAGATAACAACTGCAACAGTTCAGCCTGTTGAAAAACAACCTGCAACAACTGTTACTCCTGCTGATAAACCCAATGTTTATCAGATGCCTGGTTACAATGGAAAAATCGGTTGCCCATGGCCCATGTCAGAACAGGATTTTGCTTCCGCAAAACAATCCATCAACTCAAAATCCTTTGAAGACAGCAAACTGACAATTGCAAAGCAGATTACTTCATCCAACTGCTTGTTGTGTTCTCAGATTAAAGAAATTATGGGATTATTTAGTTTCGAAGATTCAAGGCTTGAATTTGCCAAATTTGCGTATGATTATGTCTATGATCTGAACAATTATTATAAGCTCAATGATGCATTCACTTTTGAAAGTTCCATTGAAGAACTTGATGAATATGTAAGAGGAAAGAGCAGATAAGCTGATTAGCGAGCGTTGACTGAATTGAAACGGAGCCAGAAGCAGCAGTTATCTGGCTCTTTTTTTGTAAAATGCAGGACTACCTGCGGGAAATCACTATTGTTTGCAGATATTGCCTGTCTGTGACCATGAAATAAGTGCCTGTTTTCCAGTTTCTTACATACAAATAGTGAATTCCCTGCTGAACTGATTCAGAAATGATGAGTTGGCCTTCTCCTGAAAAAACTTCAATAGCAACAGGATGATTGTTATTGTTGTGTATTTGTAGTATATCGGAAACCGGATTCGGAAAGACGCTGACTTTGTTGAATAAATCATCATCACTGATGATTTGATTGGGAGGAGGGAGGAGATGATTCTCAGAGAACTCGGAAGTGTTTCCGCAGCTGTCAGTAGCTGTAGCTGTCAGTAAATTGCAAATAAACGGAGCCTGAAATGTATGAGTGAAAGTGCCGTTTGCAAGTGGAGTCAATGAGCCTGCAAAAGTAATTCCTTCACCATGGGATGAGGGGTCGCCGTCAGCAAGAAAAAACTCTACAATACAATGATCAGGGAAGGGAGTATTGAGAATTCCGGTAATGGTTGTTTCTCCGGTTCCTGAGTTGTATGAAGAAGACAGGATTTCAGGGAAATTCATTCCTGCATTTGAAGTCAGATCAATGTCTCCGGGATCATTGGATGTGACTCCTTCAGGCCAGAGGTCTATGCCAAGCAGGGAGTTGCTGTGGATGCTGTTTCCCGATAGTTTGTTGCAGAAATCAGCAGGAGTCATAATCAAAACACCGTTTCCACCGTTAAAAGCAATGACATTTCCTGAATCCGGGGCAATGCCTATTTGATTGTATTGTCCACCTTCGACGATTCTTATTCCGTCACTGCCATTGCCAAGAGGTTGTGTCCCACTGATATCTGTGCCGATTTTATTTCTTGTAATAATATGCTCGTTGGAGCCGGTGATGTGGATTACAATACCTTGTTGAACATTTCCTGAAATAACATTTCCGTCAATTACATGTTTGGTGGCAACACCATCAATAACAATTCAGTTCCCGTTGGGTACAGCAAAGGTGCCGCCGGGGTCAGTGCCAATAAAATTTCCGCAGATAAAGTTCTCTGTTGTTCCCAGATTATTGACATAAATTCCCAGAGAGTCATGAAATGCAATAATGTTTCCCAGACCTTCTCCCCCGATTTGATTCCTGCTTGATCCCCCCCATAGAATGATTCCAGCTATTCCGTTATTTAGAGGACTGACGTTGTCAATGGAAGGTCCAATGACGTTTCTTGTGATGATATTGCTGTCTGCATGTTCAAAAAGCAGAATTCCGAATTCCAGATTGCCTGAAATCAGGTTGCTGTCTATGGTGTTTCTGCTGGGATATGTTGTTATTCCGATACCATATTGATTTGGCAGAGCAATCGTGCCGGTGATATCAGTGCCGATATGATTTCCCCGGATCAGATTATCAGTTGTATGTTGGTCTGAAATCTCAATTCCCCCATATCGGTTTCCTGAAATAATATTTTTATCTGTTGAAAGACTGCCACCTATCACATTGTATTTGGTGCCTCCTCCCAGCAGAAGCCCTGCATCATTTGGAATGGTATCTGTTCCAGCAGCATTGGTTCCGATTTTATTTCCTTTCACTTCATTGTAAAAAGTCTGATTTGTTACAATAAAAATTCCGTAGCTGATATTCCCTGAAAGTACATTGTTGATAATGGGGTTGTGATGTGAGCCTCCATCCACGCAAATGCCGGTTGCATTGGGGATGGCAAATGATCCGGTCACATCTGTTCCAATGTAGTTTCCAATAAC
>CAYRXH010000020.1:4562-32008 GCA_964428185.1 uncultured Bacteroidales bacterium | reverse complement strand
TTTTTTACCAGTCACTAATCACCAATCACCTGTACAAGCTCATCAAACAATCATTTAATCTTCTAATCTTTTCCCATATGGAAGCCTTTGGCTTATTCTTCAATAATTATAATTAATGAAGAAATAATCCAGAATATCAAAGCTTACAATCTTCACATTTTTGTAGTAAAAATGAATTACATCTTCATAGCTGTATCCCAACTGTATCATCCTTATGGCTCCTTCTTGGCTCATTCCAACTCCATGCCCGAATCCTCTTCCTTCAAGAATAACCTCATTGTCCAATGGAACAACATTAAACCATGTGGACTTCAGTTTGAGGTCTCTTCTTATATCTTTCAGGAGTATGTCTCCCGGGAAATAGACCTGTCGTTTATCCTGTTTGAAGTTTAGTGCTTTTTCTCTCATCAGACTGTCATCAACCGGGTAATTATAGTTTGTTTTCAAAAAGTCCAGCCAGTCATTCAGAGGCATTCGTTTTTCCCACTTGGCATTTCTTCCTTTGAGGCTGAAGGTATCAGGAATAGATCTGAGATAGGGAACGGGCATTGACCAGACATCTTCACTGTTCATTGTCTGTCCTCCGCTGTTACTGTGAAATGCTGCTGAAATCATTTTGCTGTTGTCATCAACGATGACAAGTCCTGCAGTCTGTGATGCTGCCATCATGATGTAACTTGTTTTGCAACGCCCTTTGTAAACCTGACAATGGACATCATCACACAAATGAAACCCTTCTTCCCAGTGTTTTCTAACATTGGCAAGGGCATATGTTCTGCAGGTGATGGATTGTACGAGAAAAAAATCAGTATCCTTGGTGCTGCCCCCTCCCTCTGATTCAACAACACCGGGAACATAGTGTTCCAGTTCAACATTATTGATGATAATAAGGTTTTTTCCAGATATTTTAATTTTTAAATTATCATCATAGATTCTTTTGGCATATGATGGTTTTTTTGGTTCTATTTCAAAAGTGTTCAGAAAGCCAACTCCTTTGAGGATCACTTCCTTTCCTGAGTGTATTTTTTCATTATTGTGCCAAACTTCAACAAGGCCGTCGCCTGCTTTGAATGTGAGAATGCTGTTTTTATAAACTTCTTTGATGCTCACATCTGCACTGTCTCTCAGATCGTATTTGCCAGAAAATATGACAACGTCAACTTGCTGAATATTGACGGTTGAGTAAATTCTGATGTCAAGAAAGATTTGAGAAGAGAATACATTTGTTTGAGTAAAGATAGAGATCAGAAAAAGAAAAAAAATGAATCTGATTGTAATCATTATTGTTTGTTTACGTTGAGCAGTTGGGTGATCAGTTCAGCAGCTCTTTTGGAAGCACCACTGTTGCCCAGTTTGTTTCTCAGTTCCGTATAATCTGCAAATATACGTTTTTTTGTTGTTTCGTCTTGTAGTAGGATGGTTAGTTCTTTTGTTAGGTTCTTTTTGTTCATAGAATCCTGAATGAGTTCTTTAACAACCTCTCTGTCCATAATCAGATTTACAAGGGAAATGAATTTTACCCTGATGAGTTTTTTTGCAATCATGTATGAGAGTCGGGTGCTTTTGTAGCACACAACAAGAGGTGTGTTGGTCAATGCCGTTTCAAGGGTTGCTGTTCCGCTGGTGACAAGAGCCGCAGCAGAGTGGGAGAGAATAGCGTATAACTGATTGTATTGCACTTCGCATGGTGCAGTTGAATACTTCCTGTAAAACTGTTCATCAATGCCCTGGGCTCCGGCAATTATAAACTGATAGTCAGGAAATTCAGGAATTAGTGAAGTCATCACCGGAAGCATTCTGCGGATCTCTTGCTTGCGGCTTCCTGGTAAGAGTGCAATATATTTGCAGGACTTTTGTTGAACATCAATTTCAGTTTTAATCGAGTCGAGCAAAGGATGTCCCACATAGTGGGTTTCCATTTCATATCCAGCGTAAAAATCCTTTTCAAAGGGCAGAATAGTAATCATTATATCGACCACTTTTTTGATGGTGTACACCCTTGAACTTTTCCATGCCCAAACCTGCGGAGAAATATAATACACAACCTTTATACCTTGAGAATGTGCCCATTTTGCTATTCTGAGATTAAAACCTGGAAAATCGATAAGAACGAGAACATCTGGCTGAAACACAGAAATATCGTTTTTACAGAACCTGATATTGGATAAGATTTTTCGCAGATGTATAATAACTTCAGCAAAACCCATGTAGTTATGATCTTTGTAATGTTTTACAAGTTCTGCTCCAGCATCCTGCATTTTGTTGCCTCCCCAGGCTCTAATCACTGCTTCCGGATCAAGATCTTTCAACGCCCTGACAAGATGACTGCCGTGCAGGTCTCCCGATGCTTCTCCGGCTATAATGTAATATTTCATCCTTTACAGATAAATTGCAAAATAAACGATGGCCAGAATTAATGTTGACAAGAGTATTCCTCTCCCTGTGCGGTCAAATTTAAGCCGTGACAGGTAATATCTCATGATGAGAAGATTTGAGAAGATTGATATCAGCTGCACGGTTGATTCTTTGATGATCTCTCCTGTTTTATCTGTGTCAGATGGAATCAGGATATGAAGAATGATCCATAGTATTCCATAGAAAAAAGCAGGGATGATAATACCCAATGCGATTCCCAGAAAAATATTGTCCTGCTGAAAGAATTTCCTGATCATAGGCTGAACATTTTGTTTAAACCCTCAATGGCATGATGTGCTGTAATATCGGGCATGAGAGGAACAACCGGGGCATACCCGTTTTTAATTGCCCAGATATCAGTTCCTTCATCACGTTCCAGTGGTACAAACGTTCCTTTCAGCCAGTAATAAGGAGTATTGTGTGAATCAAAACGTTCTTCAAACTCTTCTTTCCAGAAAGCATGTCCCATTCTGCAAATCTTGAGTCCTTTCGAAGGGTCGTACGCGTATGGAAAATTCACATTGAGACAGGTTCGGTGGGGTAAACTGTTAGTTAACACATTGCTGATCACCCTTTCAATATCAGGAAGAACGATATCAAGATTGTAAGAATAACTTTCTTCGAAGGTTGAGAATCCAACAGAAGGGATATTCAGCATGCACCCTTCAAGTACTGCTGCCATTGTTCCTGAGTAGAATACATTGACAGAAGAATTGGCTCCGTGATTGATTCCGCTCAACAACAGATCAGGTTTTTCATTCAATAACCCATGCATTGCAAGTTTAACGCAGTCCACAGGTGTTCCGTTGCTAACATGAATCTCAAGTTGTTCAGACTTGTGAACGAGTTTTCGTCTTAATGGAGTATTGATAGTAACTGCATGACTTTGTCCTGATCTTCCGCCATCCGGGCAAACCACAAGCACTCTCCCGTATTTTAAAGCAATGTCAGTCAGTTTTTTAATTCCCGGAGCATCAACACCATCATCATTGGTAACCAGGATCAGCTTATCTTTGGTCATATACAGTGTGTCTTAGTCAATGGCTTTAAATTTATTTTCAAGTCCTTCGAGAACACCCTGCTGGTTTTTTAGTTCGTTTTCAACATTGATAATTTCATTCTCGTTCTCTTTTATCTTATTCTCGTTTTCTTCAATCTTTTTTCTGTAGTTTTCATTGTCCTTTGTCATCTTTTCATTATCACCCTCCAGATTTTTCTTTTCCTTCTCCAAATCAGATAGTTTTTTCTGTTCTGCAAAAATCAGATTCTGGACAGTGATTTTTGAAATATCTACAGCAAAATCATAGACCATCCGCTCTGCAGTCTTATACTGTGCACTATGTTCTTTCGAATTGAGGAAAGCACCTCCCAGGTCAAATGCAACAATAAATTTAACATCTGCATCCTTCTGCTCAGCATAGGCATACACATCAACAGCATTGGCTGATATCATTGGAAGAATAGCATCATCGGCAAAAATCTCAGATTTATTACTCACTTTTGCCTTGTTCTTCTTCATCAGTGAAATCCATTCTTTTTCAACATCTTTTGCATCAACTTCACGGATCCATACAACAAGAGCATTGTTTTTTCCGGCAGCAATTTGTTCGTATGATTCTTCAACTTTTGTCTTTTGGGCAAACAACAGAGAAGTAAAAATCATTACAAGCAATAATGGAAGTATTTTTTTCATAATATCAGAAATTTTGCATTTTTGTTCAACAAAAATACAATTTTTTGAGCAAAGAAAACCTAAAAAGTTTGATTCTTTCTGTTGTTTGTTTTGATTGCAGAGAGCTCCATCAGGTAATTGAGCAGTGAAATTATCAGGCTCAGAAGAAATGCCCACCAGAATCCGTCAATATCAAACCCGCTGATCATTGAGGCTGCAAGAATAATTATGACTGCATTAATGACAAGTAGAAACAAACCGAAAGTAAACATAGTAATCGGAATGGTAAAAATAATCAGAAGCGGTCTCAGAAAGACATTGAGGATGCCAATAACGATGGCTATCCAGATAGCAGTGAGGTAGCTGGAAACGTGAACACCGGGCAGCAGGGCAGCAGCCAGAAAAATTGAAATTGACTGAATGGCAAGTTTTGCTAAGAAATGCATATCATAGACTATTAAACATCAATACCAAATTCTCGGAGCGCATCATTGAGAGAAGTCTTCAAATCTGTGGATTCTTTCCTTTGACCAATAATCAGGGCGCAACTCACGTTGAAAACTCCGGCTTTGAATTGCTTTGAATAAGAGCCGGGGATTACGACTGATCTGGGGGGGACAGAACCTTTCATTTCAACTGGCTGATCACCGGTAACATCAATAATCTTTGTTGATCCTGTCAGTACTACATTGGCTCCCAGCACAGCTTCTTTTCCAACTTTCACTCCTTCAACAACGATGGAACGTGAACCAATGAACGCTCCATCCTCAATGATAACGGGAGCTGCCTGTACAGGTTCGAGAACACCTCCAATTCCAACACCTCCGCTGAGATGAACATTTTTTCCGATCTGAGCACAAGATCCTACAGTAGCCCATGTATCAACCATGGTTCCGCTGCCAACATAGGCTCCGATATTAACATAAGAGGGCATCATGATTACCCCGGGAGCCAGAAAAGATCCGTAACGGGCAATCCCGTGTGGCACCACACGAACCTGCTGAGAAGCATAATCCTTTTTCAGAGGAATCTTATCCCGAAATTCGAAAATGCCAACCTCTTGGGTTTCCATGTTTCTGAATGGAAAATATAAAATCACTGCTTTTTTTATCCATTCATGAACTATCCATTGCCCTTCTTTTTCTTCTGCAACACGTAAACGGCCCTTGTCAAGCTCCTCTATCACATACTCAATACTTTTTCCTGCCTCAGCACTTGTGAGTAGTTCCTTGTTTGCCCATATTGACTCTATGGTTTTCCTGTGCTGTTCCATGCTTATTCAGTATAAAGTTTTTTCATTTTTATTGTTTCAAGATATCCGTTTTTGGTAAGATCTTTGGGATTCACTCTTTTCTTGTCAGCAACCACCATAATAGTGACCGGCTTGTCTTTGAGCTGGGCAGTGTAAAAAGCCTGAATATCACTAAATTTTAATTGTTTGTAAAATTCTTGCTTGAAAATCAGTGGATTTTCATCCCATCCAAGCCACAGATCACTGATGTATCTTTCGGTCACTGAACGAAAATCGGGAACCTTGCTGTATAATGATAGTTGCAGATAATTCAGAATCATTTTGGTTTCTTCAGGTTTTTCAGGCATTCTACGGACAAGTCCCATGAAAATATCAATAGCTTCCTCAACTTTATCGGCTTGGGTTCCAATATATCCTGTAAATGTATAACTGTCTCCTTTTACTGACGGTTTACTGAAGTTTGCCCCTGCAGAATAGGCCATTGAACGGTTTTCGCGGATCTCCTTTAATACAAGACCGCTGAATCCACCTCCAAAATAGAGATTAAACATATCAGCAAGCGGTTCCTCTCTCACAGAATATGCATTGCCATTGGCATAAAAATAGATCTTTCCCTGCACTGCATTCTTCTTGTGAACAAAAACAATCCGGTTTTTTGATGAAGGGAGTTTGCTTCTCTTGTAGATGCTTTTAATGTCTGCACCGTTGAATCCGGCAAAAAGTTCATTGACAGCAGCCACTGCAGTATTCAGGTGTTCGAAATTTCCAGTGTAATGACATTCCATTGGCAGTTTTAGAATTTCAGCAAATGTGCTCATCAGTAATTCAGGAGTATATGCTTTGATCTCCCTCATTGATGGCCTGTCAATATATGAACTCATGTCACCATAAAGTATATACTCATAGAGCATCTCTGCAATACTTTCTGCATCAGCAGTTTCAAGTTTTCTCATCCCTTTGTCCTCTTCATACAACACATTGATCTTTGAAGGGTCAAGCGATGGACTTGTGATGAGCTCATATAGATATTTGATGCCGATATGAGAATTTTCTTCCAGGCCCTTCAGTGAAATCTCAACATAACTCTCAGACATTGAAAAACTGTATTGTACTCCGATTGCTGCAAAATCAGTCTTCACTTGTTCGGCTGATTTTGTTGTTGTACCTGCCATGTTCATTGCTCTAACTGAATGTTCCATGCATGGGACAGCTTGTGAAGTGAAGTAAAACCTCAGTTTTAGTGTGAAAATATCATTGTATGGATTGTTACTGCAAAACATTTTTGATCCGTTGGAAAGGTTGATAGTCATAATATCAGCTGAATAGTCCTTAAGAGGAGGTGCTGTCAGTCCTGATTGCATTGAAGCGACACTGTAATAATATTCAGATTGGGTTGTTGACTGGTCTTTCAGGGGTTCATAGCCCGGTTTTTCGATTTTCTCTTTTTTCGGGAACCCCATACTTGAGAAAAATGCAAGATAGTTGCTTCCCAGATATCTTTTAGAGACCCTGACCACATCATCGAATGTAACTTGTTTAATAAACTGGGGATAACTCAGAAACTGATCAGGTGATTCATCATTAACAAATGACTGAGCAAGAGATACACAGATGTTCTGATGGTTTTCAAGAGAACTTACATATTCAATATACAGTTCTTTTTTGATGGCTTCTAACATTTCTCCGTTCAGTTCTCCGGCGGCAAGTTTATTTATCTCTGCCATAACAATCTGTTCGGCTTCTTCAAGACTTTGTCCCAAAATTTTGGGTATTATAAGGATAAGCAGTGCACCGTGGTCTTTATAAGGCATAGGAATAGCCTGTGCAGCCATCAGTTTGTTATCCTGTGAAAGTTTGTCAAGAATCCCTGTCTGACTGGAATTTGAAAGCAAACGAACCATGATATCAAGAGCATATTTGTCAGGATGTCCTGCAGGAACAGTCCTGAATCCGAGAATGCCAAGTTTGATGGGAGACATTTTTACTTCAACTAGTTCACGCCCGTTGAATGACTCTTCAGTTGGGGCTTTGAACTCAGGAACAGCTTTGGTCTGCCATTTTCCGAATTTTTCAGCAATCAGAGGTTTGATTTCATCAGAAATAAAATTTCCGCTGATAATCAGTGCCATATTATTGGGAACATACCAGGTTTGGAAAAAAGTGTACATCTTTGTCAGCGAAGGATTCTTCAAATGTTCTAATGTTCCTATTGATGTCTGCTGTCCGTACTGATGGTTTCTGAAGAAATTTCTGTTAAACTCTTCAAATAATGGCATAATAAACATGTCATTATACATATTGTACTCTTCATAAACCACTTCAAGTTCAGCCTGAAATCCTCTGAAAACAGGATTGATAAAGCGATGACTGTATATTTCAAGCCATTGTTCAATAGCTGAAGGTGGAAATTCGTTAAAATAGGCAGTCATATCAGCAGAAGTAAATGCATTAAGTCCTGTACCACCAATGCTTTTAAGCAATTTATCCAGTTCATTTGGAATGACATATTTGTTTGCTTCAACAGATTCTGCGTTGATCTGCATCTGTATTGATTTTTTTTCAGCCTCATCTGTTGTTTCAGCCAGCTTGTCATAGAGCCTGAAAATATTTTCAATATGAATCTTTTCCTTTTCCCAGTTGGTGGTACCCAGATCCTGAGTCCCTTTAAACAGCATATGCTCTTGATAATGAGCAAGGCCTGTGGCATCAGCCGGATCATTTTTACTCCCTGCTTTTACAACTACAAGCCCGAATACCGTTGATGCATTAGGATCAGGATTCAGATAGACAGTAAGCCCGTTGGGTAAGGTATAGACTTCGGGTTTAATAGTATATTTCTGTGCAAAACAAAAGACTGAGAGAAAGAATACACCGGAAAAAAGAATGAGTTTTTTCATGATTGCTATTTTGAATTTATGAACCGTAAAATTACATTAAAATATAGAAATTCTGTGATATTTTCTATTTGAAAATATTTGAACTTTTGTTTTTTGTATTTTTGCATGTTTAAATTGAACACTTATGAAATGGCTTACTATGATATTTTTAATCACTGTTTATGTACTGCTTGCCTCATGCAAACCCCAGTATGTGAGGCAGGGGCTGAAACAGATTGACAGCCTCTGTGTGACCCTTGACACAGTGAGAATCCGGCTTGAATCAATTGATTCAACAGAGATAAAATCCAAGTTTGAGCTGTATCAGGAAAGTATCCTGAAGGTCAAAGCCTTTGAAGATAATCAATATAGTGACGAAGAATGGTCAGTGATGACACAATACGGACAGATCAGAAAGCCCCTTAAAAATTATATTAGAAAAATGCCAGATTTTTACAGAGAACTATCTGTTTCTGAAAAACAACTTGAAGACCTCAGATTTGATCTTGTAAAAAAATATATAAATCAGGAACAATTTCAGGACTATATTGCCAGAGAAAAGGAAATTATTAGAAATTTTGCAGAAACTTTTTCAATCTTTTATTCTTTAGCTGCTGTTCAACTTACGCGGTTTGATTCATTATATCCCAAAATGAATATCATTATTGAAAATCACAGCAATAAATCCAATCAGTAGGGGTTATTATTCATAAGCTATTAATGATATTATGAATCGAATTGTAAGCTGTATTATTTTTTTTCTTTTGCTTGGGTCGCTTTCCTTAGGCGTAGTTGCTCAGTCTGAAGGTAAAAATGAGGATGAAATGCTTGCATTGCAGTATTTTAATGAGGGTGATTTTGAAAAGGCGGTTGTTATTTATGAGAAGTTGTACAGAAAGAACCCCAGCTTGTATCTCTACGGATATTATTTCGATTGCCTTCTTGCATTGCAGGAGTATGACAAAGCTGAAAAACTTGTATCAGGGCTCTCCCGGAAAAATCCCGAAGTCTTCAGGTATAGTGTGGATTTGGGACTGATATATCAGGCCAGAGGGGATCAGAAAAAAGCAGAAAAATCTTTTCAGGATGCCATTGACGGTCTCCGTGTGTCGGAAGAAAACTTCAGTGCGCTGGCTCAGTATTTTATGTTTAAAAATAAAAACGATTGGGCTATCAGCACATATGAAGCCGGGATTGCGAAAATTGCAGGTTCTGTGAGTCTTCGATATTCACTAAGTTTACTTTATTTTTATAGCAGCCGCTTTGAAGAAATGTTTGAGTTGTTTTATCAACTTCTGGAAAATCCAATGGTTACTACTTCTGAGGTGCAGCAAAGGTTGCAGGCTTATTTCTCGCAGGATAACAGTCATACTGCTGCCCCTTTGTTTGTTACATTTGCCTTAAAAAAAGCGCAGAAAAACTCTCAGAATTCAGAATATTCTGAAATGCTGTTGTGGGCTTATATCCAGACTTCAGATTATTCAAAAGCAATGAATCAGGCCATTGCTATGGACAGAAGACAGAAAGCCGACGGTGAGATTGTTTTGGGAATGGTTTCTGTGCTTTTACCAAATGAAGAATTTGATCTACTTATTCAGGGACTGCAATACATTATTGATAAAGGTGAAAAATCCGTAAATTATAATCTTGCACGTATTTCTATGTTTGAAGTGAGATATGAAAAAGCAGTAACTTCTATACCCATAGATTTTGAACAGCTGATACTACTTGAGAAGGAGATGACACAGTTTTTGGATGAAACAGGAATCAACATAAATTCTGTTACTCTTATTGAAAAACTTGCTTCTGTACAGGCATTTTATCTTGATAAACCCAAAGATGCACTTCAATGGATCAAAAAGGCTATGGAAATACCCCGTGTTTCACCCATGAAAATGGCAGAACTGAAAATACTGATGGCCGATATTATGCTCCTGACTGGCGAACAATGGGATGCTTCTCTGCTTTATTCTCAGGTTGAAAAAGATTTTAAACATGATACTATCGGTTTTAAGGCAAAATTTAAAAATGCAAAGTTTTACTACTATATCGGCGAGTTTCAGTACTCATTGACTCATCTGAGTATTCTCAGAGCCGCAACATCAAAGCTCATTGCAAATGATGCCATGGAATTGTCTCTCTTTATTGCCAATAATATTGGTTATGACAGTTCTTATGTTCCTCTTGGTTATTATTCAAGAGCAGAATTCCAGAACAAATGCAAAAAACCACTTCAGGCTCTTCTGACACTGGATTCACTTGTTTATCTTTATCCAGGCCATCCTGTGATTGATGATGCATATATGCTCCGTGCCCGTATTTTTATTGATATGAAACAGTTCAGAAAAGCTGCTGATAATCTCGAAATGATCATTACTGATATTGCATACAGCTTGTTGTCTGATGATGCTTTGTTTCTTCTTGCCGGATTGTACATGAATCATCTCAATGATACTGAGAAAGCTATGGAACTATATTGGCAACTGGTGAATGATTATCCTTCAAGTGTTTTTGCTCAGGAGTCAAGAGAAACATACAGAAAACTGAGAGACATGAATCCTTCGCCATGAATAATGATGTAAGACCCAAAAAATACCTTGGTCAGCACTTTCTTACTGACAGAAACATTGCAGAAAAGATTGTTTCCTCAATGAGTTTTCAGGGTTACAGTGCCGTTCTTGAGGTGGGGGCTGGGAAAGGAATTCTCACAGAAATTCTTGTGAAAAAGGAAAATATCAAGCTGAAAAGCGTTGATATTGACTCTGAATCAGTTAAATGGCTCATCAATCAGGGATATGCTTCTGATATGATTCTTGAGGCAGATTTTCTGAAACTTACTCCTGAGAGTGTTTTTGCTGAGCCTTTTGCTGTCATTGGTAATTTCCCATACAATATTTCTTCACAGATCATGTTCCGGATTCTTGAATTCAGAGACCGGATTCCTGAGATGACCGGAATGTTTCAGAAAGAAGTTGCCGTAAGGATTGCCTCTAACCCAGGTAGCAAATCCTATGGGATTCTCAGTGTTCTGGTAGGTTCGTATTATAAAGTTTCTTTACTGTTCTCAGTGCCACCAGACGTTTTTTACCCACCTCCCAAAGTTATGTCTGCTGTAATCAGGATTCAAAGATTACCTATTGACAATGACCCAGTTGCGGGGTATTCATTTCTGGCAGCTGTTGTCAAAGCAGCTTTCGGTCAGAGAAGAAAAATGCTGAGAAATTCTTTGTCTTCCTTTGGTATCACCAACAAACCGGAAGCAGCAAAATGGTTAACAAAACGACCTGAACAACTTGGAGTTGATGAATTCCAAAGGCTTGCAGCTATTCTGAAAAATCCCTGAGATTACCACCCGAAAAAGATGTTTTCTGAACCACCTGGAAATCTTGTATTTATAGAATGCAAGCCATCGGGAGCAAGGAAAAGAGGATAAGGCTCCTTGGAATACAGCAGCCTTATTCCAATGGTGTTTGTTTCATTCAGTTTATAATCAAACCCGCCAAAAAGAATTGTTGATTGCCCTGAAGTCAGTTCTGTTTGAGTAAAAGAAAGAGGTTTTCCATGCATGACACCTCCGTAAAGTGTCCATTGCTCATTCAGTTGAAATGATCCGGCAGCATAAAGCGTTAGTGAAGAAAAGGGTTTGTATGTATTTGAATTACTCATTTGAAATAACTGACCTGATGAATAGACAGCTCCTGCATGAACAGATAACCTCTTAGTGAGTGGTTGCCTGATTGAAGGATTCAGAAATATATTGCTTGCTACTGATTGCATATTTCCGAAAACCATCGTTCCTGCATTCAGTTGAAATGAGGTTTGACGGATCAGAGGTATAGAATTGTTCTGAGCAAGGGAGACCATTGCTATTAGTAAAAAAATAAATATGGATGAAATTAAATGCCGCATAATTAAAGTAGTTTAAACTGAGTCAGAAAATGAATAAATGTGATTCCTGTTGCAATAAGCCAGAGCAGACAAGCCGGAAACAAGAAAACAGAAAAGGGTGTCTTTTTTCGCTTTCTGCTTGAATAGGCGGGACGTTTTGGTGTCAGGAAAACCCGAAAAATAAAAAAGAAAAAGAGCACCAGAACTGTCAGGGCAGGAAATCCCACAATTGCCACAGGCATTGCCCATGATCCCAGTTGTTTAGGTTGATCTTTGATTGCTTGAAAATGTTTCAGAATAAAATTTACAAACTTTGAGCGGACCTGAATATTATCCATGCGACTCATGTCACTGCCAAGATGACAATAATTTCCGTTGTCAGTAATAAAAACATACCCATCCTGAAAAGGAAGCAGATAGATATTGCCAAAACCTGTCGGGCTTATTGCAAAATCTTGATCTTCTTGTTTAGGAACACTGAACACAACCCGTTCTGAAAATTGATTGGTTTTTAAGGTAATATGTCTGATTATCTGGTCCTCTTGAATAACAAGTGTGTCAGGTGAATGTGTGTGATACAAGAAAAATCTTTCAGTGAAATAGTTGGATGTGAAAAAAACAGGAACTAAACTAACTGCATGTTTAGGATGTTGATGCTTTTTAATTGTGAGTGTTGTTGGGTTGAAAAAGTGTTTGTCAAGATCAACAGAATCTGGATTCAGCATTCCTGAAACTGTCATATCCAGTTGATCTGCATGAAAAGAAGGTTCAGAAACTCTGATGTCTTCAAAATGAAATGAAAGATTATTGCGGAAAACCATAATATTTGAACTACCTGCCGGAGTTTTCACATACAAACTGTCTCTTCTGTAAAAATTGGATGTGGTTAAATAAAGCCAGGTGTTTCTGAAGTAGGCTGTCAGTGGTTTGCTGATACTCACAAAAAAAGGATTTCGCCTGACAGATTTCTGCAGCCAGTTCATATTTCCGGATATCTGAACGGAATACAACTTAAAGTAGGAAGGTGCTGTGTTGACAATTGTAGCAATTTCGGGATTTCCCTCAGAAAAATTAACGGATGTAATTTTTTCATGATTAAGAGGAGGCAGTTGAATCATGAAAAATGTGGTATCATCTTTCAGGAGGAACCCTGATGAAACAGAATCGGATTGAGAAATGAGGAAGAATCGTGCAGAAGTATCGGCAGCAAACCCTGATAAATCGCTGTTTTTATCAGGTAGCTGTGCGTACATCATCAATGTCCCTTCAATGGGGTTAAAACCCGAAATGAACCTTCTTTCATCTTCAGACTGAACAGTAAAGAATAATTTATCCCTGTCTGTAATCAGAGGAGGAAGGATTCTGAAAGGACCATCTGCAGGTTCAGTTACAGAATCTGAAAAAATGAAATTTGGAATGTTCAGTGGAGTAAGACTTCTGTTTATCTTAAAGAATGTGATTCCCGTAAGCACAAGAAATAAAAGCAAACTGAGAATAATGATCAATTTCCGGAACATAATCAGATGACAATCATTAAAATACCCGCCTCAAAATTAAGAACTTTTTTTCAGATTGTACAAATCAAAGATAGAAACGATATCAGTTCAGATAATTTTGATAAGAATATTTCTGAAAACAATCATTTTAAATACAGAGATTCAATGCTTTTAAAAAAAACATAGCGGTATATTATACCGCTATGAAACAATAAAAAAATATGAAACATAAACTTGTTTTAGTTTTTGATAAGTTTTGAAGGGAACACTCTGTCATTAATTTTCAGATGAATAATATAAGTTCCTGAGGGCATTGAGGAAAGATCAAACTTAATACTTCCATTTTCGCTGATAAATGAGCCAACGAGCTTTCCTTCAATATCATAAACATCAACTGATATCTGTTCTTCTGGCATATTGTTGAAGTTTAGTTGTACAGGTCCTTCAGTAGGATTGGGGAAGATATTGTAATAAGATTCAGTAGATTCTTCAATTGAGGATGTAAATAATTTTGAATATGAAAATGCTATTTCATCTTTCCACTGTCCCAAACCCATGCCCCAGTACATGGGGTCAACATTGCTGCGGATCTGAGATACAGAATAAGAAGCCACAGGCTCAAATCTATTGGCTATATGGTATGAGTAAACTTTGGTTTTGATATAATAAAAGAATCCGCTGCCAAGATCCATAGTATCTACTGAATATGTGCAAAGCCTAAGATAATCTGTATGGGTTGTGTAAGTTGGAGAACCCATATTTCCATCAACAATGGTCACATCGCCATATGCATCTACTGTTATTGTATGTGTAGTATATGTGGTGATTGTGGTTCCAGGAACAGAACTTGTGGTAGTGATATTTAAATTTGTCACATTATTAGGACTTGCATAATCAATAGGGAAGAGGGCTATTGGTTTCTTAGGGTTATTGATAGAAGTCAATGCACCTGAGGTTGTCACAACATAGAATCCCAGGTCATAAAATCCGGTAGCATCTTTTTCGAAGTAATTGCTGGCATTTCCTTCTGATGTTGGAATAATGGCGTGGAGAGTAGCCGTTGGGAAATATGAAGCACCGGGGAAGAAGTTGTTGTAGGCATCGTATTTTTTGGTGTAAGGAGGTTTTGCAAATGCCTGATAATAAAATACAGCCATTGTATCATTCCTGTTTCCACCGATTGCAATATCATCCATCATGTCAGAAGCATTGTTGACCTGAATGGCTTTTTCTAGTGTTCTGTCAATTGAGAGGGAATCATTGGCAGAAGTGGTGTCGGTAAAAGACTGTGTGGGTTGAATTGTGTATGCCAAGATCTGTATGCTATCTCCGGCACTCGGAAAATTAGCCTCAGTCAGTGGAGTGGGATACTGGGCAAATGCAGCAAATGGTAAAATTACTGCCAGAAATGTTAAATTGCGTAAGTTTTTTTTCATAATGTTTAGGTTTTAATGTTTATAAATTTGAGATGATAAATTTACAATAATTTTTGAAACCTGAAGCATAAACTGAAATAAAATATGTTCCCTGCGACAGGTTTTTGGGATTCAGTCTGAAGAAATTAATACCCGGTGAAGGTGTTTCATTGCTTATATAAACAGTCTGGCCATAAACATCAATGACAGAAATGATAATTGGTGTGTTATCCGGAGCAAGGTATGTCATCATGATTTCATCATTTTCGGTCGCCGGGTTGGGCCAGAGAGATACGATAGCATGATATCCTTCCTGATCATCCTTTGAAAGACTGACAATGTCTGAAAATATATATTTTCCATCAATATCAATTTGTCTGAGCCTGTAATAGAACTTGTTTTCAGGATTCTGAATCAGATTTGTATCAACAAAGAAATAGTAGTTCATTTCGTTTGAGTTTCCATATCCGGGAGCAAAACCAAGTGATGTCCATTGCAGACAATTACCATCACAGCGCTGGATTTCAAATCCCAGATTGTTTATTTCTGAGGCAGTTGCCCATGACAGAAGGCCGTCATTGCCTTTCCAGACTGCATTGAGATACAATAATTCAACAGGTAAGGGATTGGTGCAGTCGATGAAATTTATAGCAGCACCGTCAAAAAAGCCGCCTGCAAAAATATCTTCGGGCGGACAGTTGCTGATTATATAATTCAGTGTTGCTCCGTCATGGGGACCTCCCGCAAAAATATCTTCAGGAGGGCAATTTGCGATAATATAGAATACATCTGCACCATCATAAAAGCCACCGGTAAAAACATCTTCCGGAGGGCAATTGCCAATAATGTAGAATCCGGATGCACCATCATAATTGCCGCCAACATATACTGCTTCAGGGGGGCAAATTGCAATAATCTGGGATAATGTTGCTCCGTCATAAGGACCACCGGTAAATACTGTATCATTGATGCAGTCAGGGAGGATGGCAGTAAGGACAGAACCGTCATAGAATCCCCCCGTATATACAGAATCAGGTGAACACACTGAAGGAATTAAATGATTGTCAGCACCATCATACGGGCCTCCCGCATAGATCTGCTCAGGCCTGTTATATATTGTATCCGTCACAGTTACAATACAATTCCCGTTTGCTACAGTCAAATATATAATTGTTTCACCAAGATTGCCGGAATCATAGACGATTCCTGAAACATTTGGCAGATCACTTATGACTCCGTTGCTGAAATCCCAGTAATAGGTGGTGTTTGGATTTGTTATGGTGGCAGTGACATTGGAGAAAAAATCAATTGGCGTACCGGTGATGATTTCATTGGTGTTTGGATGATGGGTGATATTTGGGTCGGGAACAGGATAAATGGCAACTGGGATGATGACTGTGTCGGCAGTTCCGAGAGCAATGTTAGTAACGATGAGTGAAACCATGTAGGTTCCAGTATCGGGATACTGAAAACAAGGGTTGAGATCTGTGGCTGTTGCAGTTGGGTCTGATGGAATAAACTGCCATTGGTAAGTGATAGAATCACCCAGAGTTGACTGGTTTGTAAAACAGGTGAGATCACCCAGGCACTGATTGGCAAAAGTGAAATTAGCAATGGGTTTATTCGGGTTAAATGGTTCACAGGTTTGGTTGGGGCTTGGAATGGTTGTTACTGTTAGTGTAATTGTTCCTGTTGCATTGGCCGGTGATACAACCTGAACATAATATGACATTGAATCACTCATCATGCAGTTGAGTGTAAATTCAGTCAGTGCATCAGAATTACAGGGACCCGAAGTCATTGCATTACAGTCACCATAAAGGATTCTGTAACGAATCTGGTTGGGTAATGCAGTAGTTGCTTCAGAAAGCTGAAATGTGAGATCTACTTTGTCGGTGAAGTTCAGATCAACTTTAAACCATGTGGATTTATATTCTGAAGGACCGAAAAGACATCCCATATTTGATCCGTCTTCTCCAAAATCTTCTCCTATAGAATGGCAATTGATGACTACGCTGGCGCTGGCAACTCCCGGAGCCGGCATTGAAATTTCAACCGGTTCTTCACACAAATCACCGTATTCAGTCAGAATCCATATATGTGGAATGACATTTTCTATAGTGTAACTGCAGCCTGTGAGCATAATATAGTATCTTCCGGTATTCAGGCATGTTTCGCCCCATGTCTGTCCGCTCACTGTGATGGCTGTAGGGCTCAGCATCTGGAGCCCTGTGACTGTTGAATCTCCGGGAATAATTTCTCTGAAGATCTTAATTTCATTGGTGTTGAAAAACCTTCCTATTCCCGGAATTTCATATTGGATCCTTATTTTTCCGGATGTTGCTGATGTAAATTTATACCATAAGGTTCTTGTGCCGCAGGTATTCTGGTCTGTGGGAGCTTTAGTGGCACATGCAAAACTTGACATGGCCCCCTGATATTGCCCTGTGGTGAGATCAACGCTGGTGTATGGCGGTGCAGTTTCACCCAGTCCGTTGATGACATTGGCATCTGAGTAATTATCATAATTACTGGTCACTGAGAAATCAGGCATATGCCTGACAGAAACTTCTACCTGATTATTAGGCATTAATCCTGCATGGTGGTCAACAACAACGTAATATCTTTGCTTAATATGCGGTCCACAGGGGTCAATTGAAAAATTCAGAGTCTGATAGTTCCCGGCACACCCATACCAGTCAGTATAGGAACTGTTCCGTATGTATGTCAGACCCTGGACCAATGTGGAGTCAGTTAGCCCAGACGCAACAACACTGTCATAATCCAGATTACCGTCAACATCACTCCGGTATATGACCCATGGATATTGTGTCGTTTTTCCGGGAGTTTTGTTTTCAACTTTCACAGTGATAATTCCGGGACCATCAATAACAAATGTATACCAGAGATTCCGTCTTATGGGAACATTGGTTGTGTTTTGATAATACGGATAATTCAATGACATGGGATAAGGAACTGAGGATCCCGATGCATTTGGGAAAAGTCCGTCCCAACAGTAGGAATTCGGATCACTTTGTCCCGGATCTGTGGTAAAGGCTCCCGTAGTACAAGTGAAAAAATCATTGCTTGGGGCTCTTCCTGCAAAATAGGGATTCACATCACCGGTTTTTCCATAATGGAATGCACTGTCTGCAGGGATTACACCAAAGTCATAGGCATTTTCTGCAAAATCAAACCTAGATTCTTCCACTTTGTCAACATATAGAGTGGGAGTGAAGCTTGTGTTAATATGTGAATTATTTCCAAACACCGTCAAAGTATATGTTCCTGGCTGTAGTTTACATACTTCCATTTTACCATACCATGTCCACCACCAGCGTTCATAAGAACTGATGTTTGTAATTGAAAGGCATTCCTGAACAGGTGTAAGCCCGGGAAACAGAAGGCTGTCGGTTCTCACATCTGCTGCAAAGAGCTTCGAATGCATAGAGGATGGAATACCTCCAATACTGATAAATGATTCTTGGGTGACAGTAAATACGAAATATGCTACCCTGTTAAATCCGGGACATTCAATAATGGGATGTGAGGAAAATGGAGTGTCAGGAATACAATCCATACGTTCAGTGCCAAATGTATATGTGCGGTGCGTTAAAGGATATTCGGGCGTGCCGGTATTTGGTCCCCAGTCTGTTGTACCTGCATTATATGCTTTAAACGGTCTGTTATAGTTTGGAGGATTCAGAAATGGAACCCTGGAAATTGTAATATTATTTGTTCCGCCGATGAGTCCTCCCATATATGTTGGACCTGTATAGGTGCCTCCATAGCCATAACACACAATGGTATACCACCCTTGCTGAAATGGGTGGCAAACATCTCCGTAGAACGAAGATCTGCAACCAAGATCACCATATCCTGAAACAAGGGATGAAAGTGTGCCAACACCATCTGAGATTTTTCCTGTAAAAATTCTGAACTGTCCACCGCCACTAAGTGTAATGTTGAGAACAAGAGGAGTGCTGATGTAAAATTCTCTATATATCAATTTGTTATATCCTGAACAGGGGGCTTTTCCGTCTATGGTCAGAGGATTGTCAGGGCAACTCCAGTAGTCAGTGGTCCCTGAAACACTTCCTCCCATAAGAGCTGCTGTAATATCTCCCAAGGTGTTGGGTGCAGCAGGGTCATCAAACTGAGTTGTAACCTGTCTGAATCTGAAACTGGGATCGTCTGTTCTGCCAACATCAGTGCTGTCTCCAAAACTGACCAGAGTATAAATGCCCGGAGTAACACATACATTTTGAGAAGTATAATATAGGTTTGTGCAAGTGGTCATTGTTACCAGCCCGGAGATGGTGTCTCCCCAGTTGTAAACCCCTTGTGCTGTTGCAAGGGCATTGGCATCGCCCCTGTAAAACAGATAATGAAAATAATAATTGCCGTTACTGAGCGTGAGCACTCCTTCATCATCAGTGCCATTTCCATCAGAATCCCCGATAATAATCTCCCTATACATCGCCCTATTGTTAGGCGCATAACAGTTGCTTCCACTAGGTAACACTGTTTTCTGGCAGCTAAATCGTCCCAGATGTGCATTGATAGTAACATTATCAGGTAAAGGTTCCCATATTGCACTGACCACATTGACTGTATCAAATTTTCCTGTTGCATCAAGCAGAAAATTATTGTTGATGTTGATGGAGAAAACCTGAAGGCTCACATTGGCATTATTGCCGATATTGTTGTACCAGGTGCTTGTTACATAACTGTACGAAGTGTCCAGCTTTCCCAGTAGTTGGAGACTGTACTTGCCGGGTGGCAGGCAGTTCAGTGTAATATCTCCTGAATTGAATTCAGTCATGGGCACAAGGTTGCAGTCAGTTGTTGCATCTCCCGAATACAATTTCTTTCCCTGGCTGCCATCAGTATAAAACCTCACATTGGCATCATCATCCAGTTCAAAAGTATACCAGGTGGTAAGTCTGTATGTATATCCGCTGATTGATGTTTGTCCTGAAGCAGGATTGACAGTCCCGCAGATATTGTCAGCAATAAAGGCATTACATGCAAAAACATCATATCCATAAGTCCAGGTTCCGGCAGGCGATGAGGGAAGTATTCCAAGTTCACTACTAGGATCAATAGAAGGTGGATAAGGTGATTTGGTAATTCCGCTGCCCCGTTCATACAATCGAATCTGCACTGTATTGGCATATTCCTTATGAAAGAATATCTGAATGCTGTAGGTTGTATTTGGTTGAAATACACACAGATAATTTTTTGAAGCGAGATATGATGAGTTAGTTTGAGTCATTACTCTGCATCCGTCTATCAAAGGTAATGAAGTATATGGGGTTGCTCTCACATCGCCTTCATAAATATTGTATCCTGCTCTGAAATTACCTGTGAAATAACCACTTTGTTCGCCCATCTGAAGTGTGATGAGATCCACAAAATTATCTGTAGTAAATACAAACCAGACAGACTGGGTATATTCTTCGAAATTAGCACCCAGAGCCGGACAGGTTTCGGTAGAATTGTCAATGGTCTGGCAACCAACGTCATAGTATTTTGTATGCCAGCCTCCGCTTACTGTGCCGAAACTCGAAGCGTCAATCTGCAGATCATAGCTGTTCAGTACTCCGGGCATAGAAGTGGTTAACTCAAGAAATACTGCACCGCTGCTTGCATTTTTGGCACCCACCTGAATATAATACCATCCGGGGAGCAGACAGGGATTGAATGTGCTTCCGAATTTGTTGACAGGGGTCAACTTCGCTGGTGAAATGTCAGCCAGACCAGGTAAACAGCTTTCTGCTTTATAAACTGTAAATCCTGCACCGTCCTGAGCAATGGCATCAATTTCCTGCATCAACTCTAGGTTGATACCTCGTGCAGTGGGAAGATAAAATTTATACCAGATTGATTTTTTATCGTTTCCTGCTGAAACCTGAGTACTATGCCAAACTTCTCCTATTTGAAGTGTAGCTAATGTAATATCAATTGTATCTGAATAAAAGGCTCCGATTGCGTATCCTCCCGAGGTGATCACAATTTCACTTGCATTTGCACACAAATCATTTGCCGGTTGTGAATAAACCGTCAGTGAAACTATTGCCAATAGAAGAAAAAGGAGCCTTTTCATAATATCAGTTGTACTTATCTGGCACCACGGCCTCCAGCATCATAACTCCTGGTACTGTAATCTGTCTGTGCTCTGCGGTTTCTGTCGCTCACCCTTGCCCTGTCGCGGTTATTGGTCCAGGCTCCTCCTCGAAGAATATAATATCCTGCATTGGGCCAGTTAATCACATTATGAAACCCAAGGCTTGTCAATTGTCCGTCACCCCAGATACCCGTATATGGTGATGGATTATTGCTTGGCCAGTTAGTGTTCACCTGAATGCATTGTTCCCAAACATTTCCTGACATTTCCATAACCCCATAATAGGTGGCACCTGTTCCTTTTCTTGTTTGCTGATGGGTTTGTCTGGCGAATATGCCTGCAGCCACTGGTCCTTGATTGGGAATGATGCCACCGCCGGTTGTGAACTGACCTCCACTGATTGTATATTGTGTGACATAAATATGAGCATTGGAGCTGTCAGCAGGAACTTCAACACCCGGTGTTGCACCTGTAACAAGTTTGATTTCCTTATGGTCAATGGCTGCTCCCGAGCCCCATGCCCACTCTCCCTGAACAAAATCAACTATCCCGCGACAGGCTTTTTCATATTCCAGTTCTGATATTGGACGTAAGGCAGCCCAATCAAGATAAGCCATCACATCATAAAAACTCATGTAGTTCAGTACCCTGTCAGCACTGTTTGTAAAATACTGCAAACCGTTATACTGGATGTCGTGACGGTAGTAGTTAAAAATGTATGCACGATTGATCTGCTGTGATGAAGTAATGGTATTCAGAAAATCCACATATTGTCCATGAGTTATTTCATATTTCATGATATAAAAAGATGCAAATCCCTTTGGAAAACTGTCAGATAATGTGTGCTGATAAGAAGTAGTATAATCGTAGGTAGAAAATGAAGCTTCACTTTGTATCAGATGTGGTTGTGCAGGATTTGACCCGATCTGCCACAGTGCATACGTTGAAAAACCATCACCGGCATAAAAGCTTCCCTCAGGAATAAACACCATTTCAATTCCGAATACCTTGATATCATAATCCGTTGCAGGATCAAAGACGACTCCGTTTGAACTGCCCACAATTTTTAACCGGATTGTCTGGTTTACAATATTGCCTGTTCCGATAGTATTGCGCCTGATCATAATCCCTGTGTTATTTCCGCTCCCTGTGCCAAAACGATTTGTAGTCAGTACCGGAGTAGCATACGTGATATCGGGACCGAAAGAATGTTCTGCCATATTTGTGCTCAGAAGCGCATGGCTCCAGTCATTGGTGGTCACTCCACACTCCCTGAACTTGATGAAAATCCAGACAGCATCATGATTCTTGGGAACCCCGTTCACCATCCAGCTGTTATCCCACGACAGAGTAAACTCAATAATGTCATTGTTAGCTCCGGTTCTGGTGGCATTTGTAATACTGACATTATTTCCCTTTGTGATGTTTAATGCCCCGAGAAATAAACATGTTCCCAGGAGAATTTTAACTAAAGTCTTGATATTCATGGCGATTGCTTTAATATTGATCATAATGTTGAATTATTAATACAAAACAATGCAAAACAATGAAAATTTCAAAACATAATATGTTGCAATTCCTGAATTGATTGTTCTAATTCAGGAATTGCAATCGATGGATGACTGAATTCAGGAATCCTGACATTGCAGAAAGATCATTACTGAACAAATAACTGAAAAAAAAAAGCCCTGAATGATATCAAGGCTTAGAATACTTTCAGAAAATTAAGAGGTTATTTTTTTTCCAGATATTCCTTGACATTATCTGCTGGAATGATTTCTTCCTTAAAAGCATACGCACCGGTTTTTGGTGATTTGACCATGCGAATCACCTTGGAAAAGCCTTTTCCGTCACCTTTTTTCAATGTTGCAACAACTTTCTTTGCCATATCTCAAATTATTTAATTTCTCTGTGAACTGTAACTTTTTTCAAAACGGCATTGTATTTCTTCAATTCCATTCTGTCAGGTGTATTCTTTTTGTTTTTAGTTGTGATATACCTGCTTGTGCCTGGGACACCAGTGGTTTTATGCTCTGTACACTCCAGAATCACTTGTACTCTTGCGTCTTTTGTTTTCTTAGCCATCGTTCTTCAAATTTTCGAGGTGCAAAAATAATATATTTTTTTGAAACAGTTGTACTTTTGTAAAAAAAATATGATCAAAGCAGAAATCATCACCATCGGAAATGAGCTTCTCTCAGGAAAGCAAACTGATACCAACAGGTCAATGATCAGTGAAATATTGGGACAGGCAGGTATTGAAACTGTGAGGATGATCACTGTTGGCGACAGGATTGAACATATCACCAGAGCTGTATTGAACAATGAATTGAATTGTAATATCAGGATCATTTCCGGCGGACTTGGACCTACACATGATGATCTGACCCGCGAGGCCTTGTGTCAGTGTTTTGAGTGTGAATTGATTCCGGACGAGCTGGTGCTGGCAAATATTGAAAAGTTATTTGCTTCTCGCAATATAAAAATGACTGAGCTGAACCGGAAACAGGCTTTGGTGCCTGCAAAAGCACAGATTTTGATGAATGATAAGGGAACAGCTCCCGGACTGGTTTTCGAGCAAGATCAGGTGTTGTTCATTGCCCTGCCTGCAGTACCGTTTGAACTTGAGTTTTTGATGAAACACCGGGTGTTGCCATTGCTGAAAAAGCATTTCGGAAGCCTGAATGCAGTTCAAACCCGTGATTTTATTTTTTCGGGAATCGGTGAATCTTTCCTCTACGATCTTCTGCTGGAAAAATCCACACTCTTTTCTGAATCAGCTGAGTTTGCATTTCTTCCTTCACCCGGAATCATCAAATTCAGACAAACAATCAGGGACAAAAGCAGGGATGATGCTCAGACCGTTTTTGATTTCACAGAGAAACAGATTCTGAAGGCAGTTCCACAGTTTTATATCGGGCAGGATATTGAAAACATCGCATCAGTGCTTCAACAGTTTTTTATTGAAAGAAAGATGTCTTTTGCTGTTGCAGAAAGCTGCACAGGTGGTCTGATAGCTCATTTGATCACGTCCAACAGCGGTTCATCAGCATGGTTTGCAGGGGGTGTGATAGCCTATTCAAATGATGTGAAGAAGGAGCAATTGGGAGTTGATGGCCGGGTGCTGCAGCAATATGGTGCTGTCAGTGAAACTGTTGTAAAAGCCATGGCTGAAGGAGTAAGAAGGCAACTTCACACTGATTATGCTGTTGCAGTGAGCGGCATTGCAGGCCCTGATGGGGGAACAGAAGATAAACCGGTGGGAACAGCATGGATTGCTTTAGCAAGCCCTGAGAAAACCATTGCCAGACTTCACCGGTTTGGAATGTCAGATCGTGCTGCAAACATTCGTCGTGCCGCCAATGCAGCCCTGATGATGGTGCTGGAGGAAGTGAACAACAAAACTTTTTCAGGGATGTAAGAGTGTCGATTAACTCAGGTCTGGTGGGCTGTGAATGATGCTTTAAAGAATCAGACAACAATGTCTGATAAAAAATACACACTTAGAGATAGTTCATTTTTGATGAAAATAAATATCATTTTTTATTTTTCACATTTTGCGAAATGCATTTTGTGAAATTTTGAAATAATTTGGCCAATGATCGAATTTTTTTATTGGTGTAAACAAAATTGTTTTTATTCTAGTTCTGTAGTGAAACATCATTTGGCAGATGATGGCCTTAATCCTATCGTCAGAGATTTCAAAAGAAACTGATTGATTATAAGAATGACAAAAAAAATTTCAAGAATTTTTTTCTGTGACAAAAGTTGACACAAGCCGTTTGTATCTTTGTAGTATTATTTTAATTTGCTTTTATTTAAATTACATAAGAAATTTTCAATGATAGAGTGCACGGTTTATATAGGAAATGTTGGCATGATCAGTATCCGCTACAGACAGTTGATCATCGAAATGAGGCAATACGAAACATCAGAAAAATCAGTCAGTCAGATTTCAGTTGAGAATATAATTAATTCATTGAATAAATTTTGAGTATTTTTATTTTTTATTATTTTTAACAAAAAAAAACAAACTATGAAAAATCTAAATCAATTTACAAATCTTTATCCATTAAGTAAAACATTGCGTTTTGAATTGATACCCCAAGGCGAAACATTAATCCATATCCAAAAGAATGGATTATTATCTCAGGATGAAGAAAGGGCAGAAAAGTATAAAAAGGTTAAGAAAATTATAGATGAATACCACAAAGCTTTTATTAGTCAGGCTCTTAAAGATCTAAGGCTTGAAAGACTTGATGAATATTTGAAAAATTATCCAAAGAAGGATGACGAGCAAAAAGAAAAAGTTAAAGAAATTGAGATTGGTTTAAGAAAACAGATTTCAAAAAAATTCAGGGATGACGATGCATTTAAAACAATCTTTAAGAAAGAATTGATAAAAGAAAACCTTATTCACTGGTTGGTTGGTATCCCTGATTTGGAAAATTGGCTCAAAGAAAGAAATTTTGACATGAATATTAAAGATTTTGTTGAAGATTTTAAAAACTTCACTACCTATTTTACTGGTTTTCATCAAAATAGAGAGAATATGTATTCTGATGAAGAAAAATCAACTGCAATTGCCTATCGTTTGGTTCATCAAAACTTGCCCAAATTTATTGATAATTTGAATGTTTTTGAAAAAGTAAAAGCCACTGAAGTATCCGATAAATTTCAACAGTTGTATAAAGAATTGGAAGAATATCTTAATGTATCTAAAATTGAAGAAATATTTGACATTGAATATTATAACAATTTATTAACACAAGAACAGATTGATGTTTACAATCTGATTATTGGTGGTAAAACTCAAGAAGATGGTAAGAAAATTCAAGGGCTAAATGAATATATTAATCTTTATAATCAGAAACAAACAGAAAAAAATAAAAGGCTACCAAAACTGAAACCGCTTTATAAGCAAATATTAAGTGACAGAGAAGCAATATCATGGTTGCCCGAAGAATTTGAAAGAGGAAAAGATAATGAAGTTCTTGAAAGCATAGAGAATTTTTATCAGATTGTGTTTGAAAATGTTTTAAGTAAAAATATTGAAGGTGAATATTCGATAAATGGTTTATTGACTGGGTTGAATGAATTTGATTTAGAAAAAATATATTTAAGGAACGATTTGTCAATTACAGAAATATCTCAAAAGTTTTATGGGCACTGGTCTGTTATCCAAAACGCTATCGAGAAACACTATGAACTGAATAATCCTCAAACTCAAAGGGAATCAAATGAAATTTATGAAGAGAAAAAAGCAAAATATTTTAAATCATTTGATAGTTTTTCAATAGCTTTTATTAATAATTGTTTGTCTCTTTTTGGTGAACAATATAAAGGGAAGAGAATTGAAGATTATTTCAAGTTGTTAGGCTCAGAAAAGGATGAAAATGCTATAAGTGATGACCTGACAGTGCAAATTATTAAACAATATGAAAATGCAAAAGATTTGTTAAATACAAAATATCCTGAAAGCAAGGACTTAGCACAGGAAAAACAGGATGTTGAAAAGATAAAGCTATTACTTGATAGTATAAAAAAATTGCAATGGTTTATTAAGCCTCTTCTTGGAAAAGGAAATGAAGCCGAAAAGGATGAGCGTTTCTATGGTGAGTTGGTAAAGCTGTGGGATATTGTTGACGGAATAAATCTTTTATATAACAAAGTAAGAAATTATATGACTCAAAAGCCATACAGTGTTGAGAAATTTAAATTGAATTTTGAAAACTCAACTTTACTGGATGGGTGGGACGTGAACAAGGAATCTGATAACGCCTCGGTAATTTTTCTGAAGGATGGGAATTATTATCTTGGTGTTATGAATAAAAACTCAAATAAGATTTTCAAGAAAAACTTTGATGATAATTGTTGTGATTTCTTTGAGAAAGTTGAATATAAATTATTGCCAGGGGCAAATAAAATGCTTCCAAAGGTGTTTTTCTCAAAATCTAGAATTGAAGAATTTAGCCCAAGTGACAAATTGTTAAGGAATTATAAAAATGAAACACATAAAAAAGGCGAAAAGTTTAATATCAGTCATTGCCATGAACTGATTGACTTTTTTAAAACATCAATTAATAAGCATGAGGATTGGAGAAACTTTGGGTTTGATTTTTCTGATACAGGAAAGTATAATGATCTTAGTGGATTCTACAGAGAAGTTGAACATCAGGGCTATAAATTATCTTTTAGAAAAATTCCTTGTGATTATATATACCAAATGGTAGATGAAGGCAAACTCTATCTTTTCCAAATCTACAACAAAGATTTCTCCCCATATAGCAAAGGTACCCCCA
>CAYRXH010000020.1:0-4462 GCA_964428185.1 uncultured Bacteroidales bacterium | reverse complement strand
TATCTTTTCCAAATCTACAACAAAGATTTCTCCCCATATAGCAAAGGTACCCCCAATATGCATACGATTTATTGGAAGATGTTGTTTGACCCCGAAAACTTAAAAGATGTAGTATATAAGCTGAACGGACAAGCCGAAATTTTTTATAGAAAATCTAGTATTAAAAAAGAAAATATTACAGTTCACAAAGCGAATGAAATATTGAAGAATAAAAACACTCACAACGATAAAAAGGAAAGTAGGTTTGATTATGACATTGTTAAGGACAGACGATATACTGTTGACAAATTTCAGTTTCATGTGCCAATAACAATGAACTTTAAAGCAGATGGCAGAAATAATATTAATCCTCTGGTCAATGAATATTTAAGAGAAAACGAGGAAATTCATGTAATTGGTATTGACAGGGGAGAAAGACATTTGTTGTATTTAACCTTAATTGATTTGCAGGGCAACATCAAAGCACAATTTTCATTAAATGATATTATTAATGAGTACAACGGAAATAAATACAAAACAAATTACCATGACTTGCTTCAAGAAAGAGAAGATGCACGAAAGAAAGAAAGAGAAAGCTGGAAAACCATTGAAACAATTAAAGAGTTGAAGGAAGGTTATTTAAGTCAGGTAATTCATAAGATTTCTCAGCTTATGGTGCAGTATAATGCTATTGTTGTTCTTGAAGATTTGAATATGGGTTTTATGCGAGGCCGACAGAAGGTTGAAAAATCTGTGTATCAGAAATTTGAAAAGATGTTGATTGATAAGTTGAATTATTTTGTTGATAAATCTAAGGATATCAATGGTTTAGGAGGAGCATTGAATGCCTTGCAGTTGACTAATAAATTTGAAACTTTTCAGAAGATGGGTAAGCAAAGTGGATTTTTGTTTTATGTGCCTGCATGGAATACAAGTAAAATGGATCCGGTGACTGGTTTTGTTAATATGTTTGACACCAGATATGAAAGCATAGATAAAGCAAAAGCTTTTTTTGAAAAATTCGATTCAATAAGATTCAATTCCCAAAAGAAATATTTTGAATTTTTGGTGTCAAATTACACTGCATTTAATCCAAAGGCGGAAGGCACAAGGCAAGAATGGACTATTTGTACATTTGGTGAACGTATTGAAACATTTAGAAATCCTGATAAAAACAGCCAATTTGAAAGCGTGGAAATACAGCTTACAGAAAAATGTAAAGATTTCTTTAATGAGCATAATGTTTTGTTTAAAGATGGCAAGTGCCTTAAGCAACAAATACTTATGCAAACAGAGAAGAGTTTTTTTGAAGGTTTGTTAAAACTTTTACGATTGACTTTACAGATGCGTAATAGCGTAACCAATAGCGATGTTGATTATTTAATTTCCCCTGTTGCAGATAAAAAAGACAATTTCTTTGACAGTAGAAAGCAGGTGGATTGTTTACCAAAAGACGCCGATGCCAATGGTGCATACAATATAGCAAGAAAAGGTCTCTGGGTGTTGCAGCAAATTAACTACGCAGATGACTTAACAAAGATGAAACTTGCTATAAGCAATAAAGAATGGTTGCAGTTTGTGCAAAATAAAAACAGTTAAATCATGACAAACATAAAATTATTTCAGGACAAAAAAATTCGTTCGGCATGGAATGAAGAAGAGGAGCAATGGTATTTCTCTGTAATTGATGTTGTTGAAGCTCTCACTGACAGCACTAATCCACGTGATTATTGGTTTAATGATGAAGAAAAGAGAGAAAATTGCAGGGATTGAACTGTCGACAATCTGTCGACAGTTGAAGCTGCTTTCCCCCGACGGGAAAATGAGAATAACTGATTGCGCTAATGTAAAGGGATTATTTCGTATAATTCAATCAATACCTTCGCCCAAAGCAGAGCCATTTAAATTGTGGTTGTCTCAGGTGGGATATGAACGATTGCAGGAGATTGAAAACCCAGAACTTGCCCAGGAGCGGATGAAAGCACTGTATGAGCAAAAAGGATATGCTCAAGATTGGATTGATAAAAGATTGAGAGGAATTGCCATCAGACAAAATCTAACAGATGAATGGAAAGAACGTGGATTAACATCTGACAAAGCTTATGCAATTCTCACTGCCGAAATTGCATAAGCTACTTTTGGAATGACTCCTTCTGAGTATAAGAAATTTAAAGGCTTGGTTAAGAAGAACCAGAATCTGAGAGATCACATGACTGATTTAGAGTTGATTTTTACAATGTTAGGAGAAAGAGTAACAACTGAAATTTCTCAACAAGAAAAACCTGACACTTTTGAAAAAAGTAAAAAGCTTGCAAAACGTGGTGGAAATGTTGCAGGTGTTGCTCGCAAGCAAACCGAAAAAGAATTAGGGAGAAGCATTGTTACTAACAAAAATTTTCTTCCCGAAGAAAAAACACAATTACCTGAAAATAATAAAGAGAAAAAAAAATAGATGGATGAATACATTTTAATTTCCACATTAAACGACTTTATATTTTGCCCATATTCAATATATTTGCACAATGTATATATGGGTGCTGATGAAGAATTGGTACATGCTGTGCCACAAACACAGGGCAAAGCCAGTCATGAAAGTATTGATTACAATAAATACTGTAGCAAAAAAACGCATATTGTTTCAATGCCTGTTTTTAGTGATGAGTTGGGAATTAAAGGGAAAATTGATTTATACAAAGCAGATACTAAGCAATTGATTGAAAGGAAGCATCAGTTGTTGAAAATATATCAAGGCCAAATTTATCAACTTTGGGCCCAATACTTTTGTATGATAGAAATGGGATATGAAATTGAACACTTGAGCTTTTATGCATCTTCAACAAACAAAAGCTATCCCATTGAGATTCCAAAAGAAGAACAAAAAAATGAGTTAAAGCAGTTTATCTCTCATTTTAAAAAATATGACCCAAGTCAGGAAATAAATATAAATATTAACAAGTGCACGCATTGTATTTATTGCAATTTGTGTGATAAAACCAATTTGGATAATGTTTACTAGCAGGGATATCGAATATCGTTCTATTTTTGTTGTAAATTGTCTTGAAAAAAGAAATTTGAGAGTTCAGCAAGGCAACTTATTGCTTGAAGATGAGATAAATAAAAAGACATTAACAAAGCTCCCGTTTCAGAAAATATTGGCATTGTTTATTATTGGTCATATTACAATTACTACCGCACTTATAGATAAATGTAATTTCTATGGGATTCCACTGGTTGTGATGAAACC
This sequence comes from uncultured Bacteroidales bacterium, assembly GCA_964428185.1. Taxonomy (GTDB): domain Bacteria; phylum Bacteroidota; class Bacteroidia; order Bacteroidales; family DTU049; genus CAYMAZ01. The sequence continues at coordinate 1,239 of CAYRXH010000020.1, read as the reverse complement.
AAATTTTCGTCCTGTGTTTTTCTATTCAATAACTGCAGAAGCAAATTATCTGTTGAGGCAAAAACAATATGAATATCCCAAAGATGATTTGCAAATTGCAAAAATTTTAGTGAAAAACAAAATGAGCAATCAGCTAAAATTGTTGGAGAAAACAAGGCTAAAAACAGAAAAAATAAATGCTGCAAAAATCAAAATAGAAGAATACATTCTTGTAATACCAGATACAAGGGATTATGATGCACTCATGGGTATGGAAGGTATTGCGTCAAAAATGTTTTTTTCAGCATACTTTGCTCAGCATAATTGGAAAATGAGAAGTCCAAGAACAAAAATTGACCCCATAAATGCCACTCTGGACATTGGATATACAATCCTTTTTAATTATATTGAAGCATTTAGTCGGTTATTTGGGTTTGATCCATACATTGGTGTGTATCATAGATTATGGTTTAAACGAAAATCCTTGATATGTGATTTGATGGAGCCATTCAGATGTATTATTGATTTACAGGTAAGAAAAGCTTTTAATAAGCAACAATGTAAAACAGCAGATTTTTGTTTATTCAATAACCAATATATTCTGAAAAGAGAAAGAAATAGTGATTACTCGAAAATGTTTTATGATGTATTAATCGAACATAAAAGCGAGGTATTCAAATATATGCAAAAATACTATAGGTGTTTTATGGGAAAAAAGAGTACTCCTGAATATCCAAATTTTTTAATATAAATAAACTAAAATATGTTAGTGGTTAGTTATGATATTTCAAACAATAAGCTCCGTACCAATTTTTCAAAGATGCTGATAAAAAATGGTGGTGTTAGATTGCAATATTCTGTTTTTGAACTAAATAACACAAAAAGGGTGTTAGATAATATTAAAATAAAAATTGAAAGTTACTATTCGAAAAAATTTGATGGTGGCGACAGCGTATTTATTTTTACAACTGATGAAAAAGAAGCAATAAAATATGGAAATGCTATACACAGGGATCAGGATTTGATTTTTTTTTCTTAATTGCAGAACCTGGTCTTTATTTATTGTGGCTTTTTAATATTTTATTCGTTAACTTATTGAAATAAAGTTCTTTTGACATGTTGAAAATTGATGGATTAAAATATAAGGGGGGTGTTTTTGTTATAAATTTTTTGGTTTGTATCCCTTATGTTTATTATCTTTGCAATGATTTGAAAAGATCAAGGGTCTGAAAGACTTCTGAAATTTCTACTATTGTAGAT
>CAYRXH010000019.1:0-32014 GCA_964428185.1 uncultured Bacteroidales bacterium | reverse complement strand
TCCTGATCCGCAGAGTATTCACGGCATGGGAAGGATCAATTGCATTGCATTTCATCCCACAGATACCTTTACATTTTGGATTGGAGCCTCTCAGGGTGGAGTGTGGAAAACAACAGACGGAGGAAGCACATGGTTGCCTCTAACTGACAATCTTCCTGTGATGGCGGTCAGTGATATCGCTGTCAATCCTCTGGATCCTGATGTGCTGTATCTGTCTACCGGAGATATTGAATACATCGGATATAATACCATTGCTGCTGGACGTCCTGTGCAGTTTGGAATGGGATTGCTGAAAACAGTTGACGGCGGAGCTACCTGGGATACTACAGGACTGAATTATCTTCCTTCACAGGGGCAGGTCACTCTTCTTCGCAGGGTGTTTATCCATCCCACAGATACCAACAGAATTGTTGCAGGTGGTGTCAACGGAATTTTTGTTTCGGATGATGGTGGTGTGAGCTGGACTCAGACACAGACAGGTGTTTTTATTGATCTTGAGCAGAATCCCGGAAATCCGAACACCATATTTGCCATGGGCTATTATCAGCCCGGATTCAGTGGCTCAGGTGCACGGATGTATAAAACGACAGATTTCGGACAGACATGGACAGAACTAACTACAACAATTCCTGTTACAGGTACAGTTTTAAGAACAGAAATTGCCATTGCCCCTTCTGATACCAATTGCATTTATGCATTGTCATGCAGCTACAGTGGTGGGTTCAATTCCTTCCATCGTTCTCTTGACGGTGGTGCTAACTGGGAAAAGGTGGCATCACGTCAGGCTGCAGATCTGGCTCCGAACATTCTTGGCTGGGCTGATGGTGATTATTTCGGCTTTGCAATTCCCGGGGTTCCTCCCAATACTACAGGTCAGGGCACTTATGATCTGACTCTCATTGTTGATCCGGACGATAAGGATAAAATTTTCACAGGTGGAGTCAATGTGTGGGGATCAACAAACGGAGGAGTGGGAGGAGACAGTTCCACCTGGAATGTGGCATCTATGTGGCTGGGCTATTTTGGACCCAGTGTTCATGCTGACCAGCACTGCATGGCATACCACCCTTTGACTGGAGAACTATTTCTCGGTGGCGATGGTGGGCTGTATAAAACTGATTCACTGCAGCTGGGTAATCTTGATAAAGTAATAAGCTGTATTAATCTTATTTCCTGTGAAATTATCCCCGGTTGCTATGAGTTGCCAACCGACTGGACGTATCTTTCTCACGGTGTTCACAATACTGAGTTTTACAGACTGGGGCTTAGTCGCGCTGATAAAGATATGATTGTTGGTGGCACACAGGATAACGGCACTTATTTGTACAAAAACAATGCATGGCTGAATACATACGGTGGTGACGGTATGGAAGCAATGTTTCATCATACAAATCCCAATGTGATATATGCCACAAATTACAACGGAGCTTTTAGCAAATATACTGAAGGTGGACTGACTTACACTTCAGGACTTGAAGGACCCATAAAAGGGGAGGGTGAGACAGGAGACTGGGTGACTCCATTTGTGATGGATCCATGGAATCCGGAAATTTTATATGCCGGTTTCAATAATGTTTGGAAAAGTGAAGATGGTGGTTCCAACTGGACAAAGATTTCAACATTTGGAAATATGCAGAATCTCAGAGCATTGGCAGTGGCGCCAACAGATCCATGGTATATTTATGCCTCAGGTTCAAGCTCAATTTACAAAACAAAGAATGGTGGCAATGACTGGCAGAGTATTTTAACAGGTTTGCCAATGGCTCAGGCTATGCTCACATATATCGCTGTTGATCATTACAATCCTGAAACAGTATGAGTTTCTTTCAGTGGGTTTCAAGACGGGAAAAAAGTCTAAAAATCAACAGATGCAGGTACAACATGGGAAAATATTTCCTTTAATCTTCCAAATGTTCCTGTCAGTTGTATCGCACACCAGGCCGGATTTAACTCGAACAGCGATACCCTGAATGGCTTGTATGTTGGAACAGATATCGGTGTCTTTTATACAAATGACAGTCTGTTGCAAACAGCTGAACCCTCGGTTTTGTTTAATGGTGGCCTGCCGGGTGTAATAATCAATGAACTGGAAATCCAGTAAGAGGCTCAGGAAATTGTTGCGGCAACCTACGGACGTGGCATCTGGGAGAGTCCGTTGTTTGAAGAAACAACTGTAGAGTCACTAAATATCGGCAAACCTCAGGGATATAAGCCTGTGTTCTCTGTATTTCCAAATCCCGCTGATGATATTCTTAATATTGCGATCAATACTTCGGTTCCGGGAAGTGTATTAGCAGAAATTTTTGACTTGCAGGGGAAAAAGCTCATGAGTCGTGAGTTTATCTGCAACAGTTCTTTTCAGGGAAGTATTAACACCAGTTCGCTTTCTTCAGGTAGCTATTTTGTTAGAGCTCGTAACGGAAATACTGATTACAGTGCTACTGTTAATATTGTCAGATAAAGGGCAGGTCTTTTCAAAAAGTTTTGAATTTTTCTGATTCAGCAAAGATGAGGGATAAGTTGTCTTTATTTCGGGAAAAAATTTTAATTTTACAATCCCGAAAATTATTAACTTATGAATATGTCAACTTTTCAACAGTCAGTTCTGAAAGGCATACCTGACCAGCTTCCTGCTCTCCGTCCGTATGATGTGAATGCCAATCACCCGCCACGGCGTAAGGATATACTGACTCTGAAAGAGAAAAAACTGGCTGTCAGGAATGCACTGCGTTATTTTGACAAAAAACACCATGCTGTTCTGGCTTCTGAATTTGCTGCTGAGCTTCGTGATTACGGAAGGATTTATATGTACAGGTTCAAACCCGATTATGAAATGTATGCCCGTCCAATTGAAGAGTATCCCTATAAAAGCAGACAGGCAGCTTCAATCATGCATATGATCCAGAACAATCTGGATCCGAGGGTAGCTCAGCATCCTTATGAATTGATTACTTATGGAGGCAATGGTGCAGTGTTTCAGAACTGGGCACAATATCTTCTGACCATGCAGTTTTTGGCCACCATGACCGATGAACAGACCCTTGTTATGTATTCAGGACATCCCATGGGATTGTTTCCCTCTCATAAGGATGCACCCAGAGTTGTTGTCACCAACGGAATGGTGATTCCCAATTATTCAAAACCTGATGACTGGGAAAGGATGAATGCTCTCGGAGTTTCTCAGTATGGGCAGATGACAGCAGGCTCATATATGTACATCGGGCCTCAGGGGATAGTTCACGGAACTACAATTACCCTGCTCAATGCAGCACGGGCAATAAGCAATGGCAGAGAACTATCCGGAAAGCTATTTGTTTCCAGCGGACTGGGCGGAATGTCCGGAGCTCAGCCCAAGGCTGCAAAAATTGCAGGTCTGGTTGGTGTTATTGCTGAAGTCAATCCTAAAGCTGCTCAAACAAGATATTCACAGGGATGGGTTGATGAGATGTATGATGACCTAAACTTATTGCTTCCCAGGATCAACAGTGCAATAGAAGGGAAGGAGGCAATATCACTGGGTTATCAGGGAAATGTTGTGGATCTGTGGGAAGCTTTGGACAGGGCGAATGTGCATGTGGATCTGGGATCTGATCAGACATCACTTCATAATCCTTTTGCCGGGGGATATTATCCTGCCGGCTTATCGTATGAGCAGTCAAAAGTGATGATGGCAGAGCAACCTGATTTGTTTAAGGACAAAGTGTATGTATCACTGCGCCGTCATGTGGCTGCCGTGAAAAGGCATACTGACAGGGGAACATATTTCTTTGATTACGGAAATGCTTTTTTGCTTGAGTCATCAAGGGCAGGTGCTCCGATAACCGATGAAGATGGTGATTTTATATATCCTTCCTATGTTCAGGATATCATGGGTCCAATGTGTTTTGACTTTGGCTTTGGTCCCTTCAGGTGGGTTTGTACTTCAGCCCGCCCCGAAGATCTTGAACTGACTGACAATATTGCTGCTGAAGTATTGGAGAAGATTGCTGATTCTGCTCCTTCTGAAATTTCTCAACAGATGAAAGACAATATTCACTGGATCAGAGAAGCGCAGAAAAACAAACTTGTTGTTGGATCTCAGGCTCGCATCCTGTATGCAGATGCTGAAGGTCGGATTAAAATTGCTGAAGCGTTTAACAAAGCAATTCGTGATGGTAAAATTCTGGGAACAATTGTACTTGGCCGCGATCATCATGATGTATCCGGCACCGATTCTCCATTCAGGGAAACATCAAATATTTATGACGGTAGCAAGTTTACAGCAGATATGGCAATTCAGAATGTCATTGGTGATTCATTCAGGGGTGCCACATGGGTTTCAATTCACAATGGTGGTGGCGTTGGCTGGGGTGAAGTCATCAATGGCGGATTTGGCATGGTGCTCGATGGAAGTGCCGATGCTGACCGTCGTTTGAAAAGCATGCTCTTTTGGGATGTGAACAATGGTATTTCAAGAAGAAACTGGGCAAGAAATCCTCATGCTGTGTTTACTATAAAACGGGCTATGGATGCAAATCCTCAGTTAAAAGTATTGATTCCTCAGGAAGTGGAGGATGAACTAATTGATAGTCTTTTTTAGAGAATCACCTTCACTACCTGATAATTTTTCGAACTAGGCTTGTATTTTCAGTAGAAATCTGAAGAAAATAGATACCTCCCGAAAGATGAGTTGTTTTAATGCTTGCATCAGGGCCTGAAAATGATCCTGAAAACAATATTCTTCCTGAGAAATCAGTAAGCCTGATTGTACATGATGATGGTAGGTTTCCAATATTCAGATATTCAGAAACCGGATTTGGATGAATTATAACATCAGAAAGTTCTGATTCTTCAATTGATGCAGGCAAACTGCTGTAGTTTATTTTCCAGCCCTCGTGCTGATTATAGTCATTGCTGGTAAACATCACTATTAGTGAGCTTCCCCAGTGAGTATAAGTTTGTGGCAGCTGATTTCCGGTGAATCTGATAATTTCTGAAGATGGATAGGTGGCAGGATTCATTAGAACAAGGAAGTCCTCGTCTTCTTCAAGATCCATTTCAACGAAGTCAATAATTATTGCACCTGCATCTTCGGGTTTGATCCACCAACGGCAGAAGCTGCTCGGTTGGTATGAATAGGGTCCGCTGCCATCTTCAATGGTTCCCTCAGCTTCAGTAAGAGTTGTAAAGTGATCGCAAAACTTGACAATCTTTGAAGAGTATTCGGCAAAAAAACCATGATTGTTTACTGAACTATTGGTTTGAAAAGTGATATACATTTCCTGTCCGCTTGAAATGATTTCAGCAGGGAGAATATCCCCTGAGAAGCAACCAAGAAGTGGTGCAGTTGCATCATTGCCATCATACACACAAACCTGATCATTGATTGATTCGGTTTTAAGAATGTGAAATTTCAGAGTAATAAACTCTACGGGGAATTCTGGTTGAATAAGCCATGAACAGTTGCTGTTGTGGCCATAGTTTTCGAAGCCACTGCCATCAGCAATAGTCCCCGACATTGCAGTAAGTGTGTCTGCTCCCTGACACCCATATGGATAGTTGCTGTCAGAAGGATAACAGTTTATGAAAGCCATCTGCCAGCTTGAGAAATCATACCCACCGGGTGTCAGATAATCCATAACATAAAAACCATTATAGGCACCGCTCCATCCCCAGTTGAAATGGAACATGTCTCCGCTGTCATACCCGTCACAGACAAAAGCATGACCGGGGCCACCGGATCCGTATCCGGCATAAATAAGCGGATATCCGAGGTCGAGTTGGGATTTTAAAAGGGTAATCCAGTCTTGCAGTGAATAATCATCCCTAACCTCAATAGTAAGATCTGGATTATATTTAAAATGAGTTCTCATAGCCCTGGCAGCATCATCCATATAGGCTCCTGATCCATTGGGACTATACATCATATCAACTGCCACGCCTGCATCATACTGGAGTTTTGCAACAGGATAATTCGGGCCCGTGAGTTTTGTTGGCATGGCGTTCCAGTCATACAATGATAGAGTGTAATCTACTTCAAGCCATCCGTAATCAGACATATAGCCATGCTGACCTGCTCCGGTGTCGGGATATCTGTGCCAGTACATAACCATACTCATTGCCGTGGCCACACATCCTGCATACACCCTGCCTCCGGGACCCATCGGGTCTTCAGGGCACAAACCATTGTAAAATGAACCCTGGTCCCACTGGCAGGGAATGATCGGCCCTGAGGTTGAACGACTTGTGCGTTGTGATGAATTGTTTATCAATGAACTCCATTCACTTGCTACTTCAGCTTGTCTTACGGGTTCTTTGACCCTGATATATGAGATGAGGTTTTTGTATTCTTCAAGGAGACCTTGAAGCTGCACAGGAATATTCTCTCCTGTAAAAAAAGACTCATGGCTATATGCCAAAACAGGTCTGATCAGATCTTCGGCTGAAACCAGCACGAAGCCGGTATCAGAGAAATTGACAGCATACATCATCAGTTCGCCTTGGGAATTAAAAACCGGTACGACCGAAGAAACAACAACATTATCTGCAAATGAATCTTCAGATGTTGTTGAATAAAATGCAGTTGCAACAATGATTGCTTTGTTTTGTGGTACCTCCTCTGCATAAATAGATGTGATTGCCAAAAGGACAACCACTATAAATGATGAAAGTATCTTCATAGGAAAAATTGTAAGTTGCTATTGAATGAATAGTTTTTCTATGTCTGTTGAGGAGTTAAAGTCTGTCTGGATAATATACATTCCTGATGAAAGCCCTGAAACATCAATTCTGAAGGGATTGTTCATATGCCCTGAAAATTCAGTAGTTAGACATTCTCTTCCGCTGATATCAAAAATTCTGATGACAGCATCTGAAACATTGTGCGGAGTGGAAATTTCAATATAATCTTCAGCAGGATTGGGATATACCTGTACGATATTGGTTGCATTTTCATGAATGTCGGTGAGAGTAGAAAAATCAAATTTCCATCCGTCACCCTGAACACTGGCATTTGAAATAAACTGAACCTGAACTTTAGAACTGCTTATTTGCAGTGGACCTGGAATTGTTGTTCCGCTATATTCTCCAATAAGAGTATTTGTGTTCATGTCTATGACTCTGACTTTGTCATTGACAGCCTCTGTTGAAAACTCAGAAAAAGTGATATTGATCTGAGTTGCTCCGGGAGGCTGAATAGTCCAGCGACAGTTTGAACTGTTGGCATATTGATATAAGGATCCGCTTCCGTCTTCAATAGTTCCTGACTGATCGGTTACTACAACTGTAGAAGAACAGAATTTTGTGGGTGAAGAATAATACTCTGCAAGAAATCCATTGGACTGAGTTGAACTGTTTGATGTGAAAGTGACAAGCATGGATTGTGTGTTTGTTTGGACGTAACTTGGCAAAGAACTGCCACTGTATGTTCCGAGAACAGGGTCAGAGGTTGTGGCTCCACCATATATTGTGACAACATCATTTGAAGATTCAGTATTAAAATAGACAAATGTCAACTGAATATAATCAACAGGAACCGAAGGTTGGATAAGCCATGAACAGTTTGAGTTGGCCTGATAGTCATATTTAGGGCTGCTGCCGTCATCGAAACTACCAGCAAGAGCAGTCAGTGTTTTCTGACCTGTACAGTATGAAGGATATGAGGCAGTTGGTGGGTAAATATCAACCACCGCAGCCTGCCAGCTGTTAAAGTCATTGCCTCCGGGGTTCATGTTATTCAGATAATAATAACCGTTGTAATATCCACTCCATCCCCAGTCAAAATGAAAATAATCAGTTCCCTGATAACCGTCACAGACGAAAGCATGGCCGCCACCGGAGCCTGAACCGGAATAGTATATGGGGAGTTTGTTGTCGAGATTTCCTTTGAGTAGATTATTCCAATTGGTTGTAGAATATGTTATTTTACTTCTGTAGTTGGCAGATTGATACCTGAAATTATTTTTTAGTGCAGAGGGGACATCATCAGAATTGGCGCCTGAACCGGAGGGACTATACCCCATGTTGACAGAAACACCGGCATGATATATCAGTCTTGCAAGTTCAGGATAAGATGTGTTAATGCTTCCGCGCATTTCATTCCATTTGTATGTTGTTGCTCCGAAGTTTGCACTGAGTGTCCCGTAGGGAGAACAATAATAGGACTCAGTGCCGTTTCCGGTTTCAGGGAATCTCCAGTAATACATAACCTGAGCCATGGCAGTGGCAACACAACCAGCATATACATGCCCGCAAGGACCTGATGCATCTGCCGGACACAGTTCATTATACTGACAGTCCTGATTCCATTCACTCACAAGTAAAGGAGCCATATCCCTTGTTTTCAGATCATACCCGTCAAATGTGCAGGTATTCAACTGATTCCAGAGATCAATTGTTGCCTGATCAGCAGGATGACGATGCCCCCTGATTGTTTCCATTTCAATGGTTCTCTGTTCCATCCATGCCTGAAAAGATGGAGGAAATTTTGTCTGATCCGGGAAAAAGGGTGAATCGTATGAATACCCTAGAATGGGATATGCAAGAGCATCAGCTGCAATGATTATATAGCCCCTGTTGCCGCTGGTAAATACATACCACGCAGGTTCATTGTCCTTTGTAAACGAAGTGAAAGCCAGATGAAGGTCATTGATAGATTTGACATCAGGATTCATTTCGTGAAGAAAGCTGAAAGCAGCATTCCGGGCAACTTGTGCGGAAATAACCTGAGAAAAACCTTTGACAATAAACAAAGAAAATACAAGGCATACAGCCATTAATCTGATAAATATTCTCATAACACATATTTTAAAGTTACAATATTAACAATAATCCCTGAATGAGGGTTGCATTTTTTCTGAATTTTTTTGTATTTTCGCCACAAAAAGGAAATGTTAAACATGAAGCTGCTGATTATCAATATAAAAGAACTTGTTCAGATCAGGAATGGGGAAAATGCTCCTGTTGCAGGAAGCGGAATGTCCCAACTACCAGTTTTGGAAAACGCATGGCTGTACATTGAAAACGGTATTATACATTCTTTTGGACAGATGAGTAGTCTTTCTTCTGAAATTCCTGGATTTTATGAAAGTGATATTTTTGATGCAAGAGGAAAGTATGTTTTACCTGCATGGTGTGATTCTCATTCTCATATTGTCTTCGCAAAATGGAGAGAGCAGGAATTTGTTGATAAAATCACGGGTCTGACCTATGAAGAAATTGCTACACGGGGTGGAGGTATCCTGAACTCTTCAGCCAGACTGCGGGAAATGGATGAAAATCAATTGTATGATGAAGCACTGCAAAGAGTTGAAGAAGTCATTGGATATGGAACGGGAGCTCTTGAAATAAAAAGCGGTTACGGACTCACTGTAAAAGATGAACTGAAAATGCTTCGCGTAATCAGGAAACTGAAGGAAACAACTCCTCTGACAATAAAGTCAACATTTCTTGGTGCTCATGCAGTACCTCCCGAATTTAAAGGGCATCAGACTGATTACGTGAATCATGTTATCAAAGATATGCTTCCTTTGGTTGCATCAGAAAATCTCGCAGAGTATGTTGACGTTTTCTGTGACAAAGGATTTTTTACAGTGGAAGAAACAGCCAGAATTCTTGAAGCAGCTCAGAAATTAGGCCTTAAACCAAAAATTCATGCCAATGAACTAGATGTTTCAGGAGGTGTTCAGGTTGGTGTGAAATATAAGGCTATTTCCGTTGATCATCTTGAAATGTCGGGAGATGATGAAATTAAGGCATTGACAGGAAGCTCAACCATCCCGGTGCTTTTGCCAAGTGTCTCCTTTTATCTGAATATTCCATTTGCACCTGCCCGAAAAATGATTGACAGCGGTCTTCCTGTTGCTCTTGCCTCTGATTTTAATCCCGGCTCTTCCCCTTCCGGAAATATGCAGTTTGTCATTTCTCTTGCTGCAATCAAATACAGTATGCTTCCTGAAGAGGCAGTTAATGCTGCAACCATCAATGGAGCTTTTGCAATGGAACTAGGAGGATCACACGGATCGGTGACTCCTGGAAAAATCGCAAACCTGATTTTAATGAAGGAAATGCCTTCATTAGCTTATCTTCTATATTCTTTTGGTGCAAACAAAGTAGATAAAATGATACTGAACGGAAAGTTAATCTGATCAATAAAGGGAAATGATAAAACTTCGAAATTTTTAATTGTTGCAATCAATAATAAATAAACATGAAAAAACTTATTGAGTGTGTGCCCAATTTCAGCGAGGGCCGAAATATGCAGATTATCAGACAAATAACTGATAAAATTGAAACTGTAAAAGGGGTCAAACTTCTGGACGTGGACCCTGGGGAATCAACTAACAGAACTGTTGTAACCTTTGTCGGAACACCCGATGAAGTTTGTGAAGCAGCATTCAGAGCAGTAAAAAAAGCGTCAGAACTGATAGATATGAGAACGCATAAAGGAGCCCACCCAAGATTTGGAGCCACTGATGTATGTCCATTAGTGCCTGTGGCAAATATCAGCATGGAAGAAGTTGTGGAATATGCAAGAAAACTTGGTGAGAAAATTGGGACTGAGTTGGGAATTCCTGTCTATTGTTATGAATATGCCGCATTTGATCCAAAAAGAAAGAATCTTGCCTATTGTCGTTCAGGAGAATATGAAGGCCTTCAGGAAAAAATTGTAAAACCTGAATGGAAACCTGATTTTGGGCCTGCACAGTTTAATTCGAAGGCAGGAGCTACAGCCGTTGGTGCAAGAGATTTTCTTGTGGCAATAAATTATAATTTGAACACTACATCCACTCGCAGGGCAAATGCCATTGCTTTTGATGTCCGTGAAAGAGGAAGGCCTGCAAGAGAAGGAGATCCTGTTACAGGAAAAATTATGAAGGACGAAAAGGGTAATGATATTATGATTCCTGGAACTCTGAAAGCAACAAAGGCAATAGGCTGGTTTATAGATGAATACGGAATTGCCCAGGTGTCAATGAATATTACAAATATTTCGGTGACACCGGTACATGTGGCATTTGATGAAGTGTGCAGCAAAGCTGCTGAACGGGGCATCCGTGTCAGCGGATCTGAAATTGTTGGTCTTGTCCCCAAAAGCGTGTTAATTGATGCCGGAAAGCATTATTTGCAAAAGCAACAACGCTCACTGGGTGTTGCTGAGTCAGAACTAATAAAAATCGCTGTAAAATCAATGGGACTGGATGATCTGAAGCCTTTTAATCCAAGAGAAAAGGTAATAGAATATATTCTGGAAGATTCACTAAACAATAAGAAGCTTGTTGACATGACTTGTGCTGAATTCTGCAATGAAACTGCATCCGAGTCTCCAGCCCCTGGTGGTGGTTCTGTAGCTGCATATATGGGTGCTCTTGGAACGGCTTTGTCCACAATGGTGGCAAATCTTTCTTCGCACAAACGTGGGTGGGACTCCAGTTGGGAATTGTATTCACAATGGGCAGAAAAAGGGGAAGCAATAAAAAACGAACTGATTCATCTCGTAGATGAAGACACCAATGCCTTTAACCTCATTATGGATGCCTTCAGCCTGCCCAAAAAGACTCCTGAGGAAGTGACGCTAAGAAAGAAAGCTATTCAGGATGCCACTCTTTATGCAACAAAAATCCCTCTCACAACAATGAAAACAGCATTCAGGGGATTTGAAATTTGCCTTGCGATGGCCAACGAAGGAATGAAATCTTCTGCAAGTGATGTTGGTGTTGGTGCACTGGCCATTACTGCTGGTATTAAAGGTGCTATGCTGAATGTAAAAATTAATGCTGCTCAGCTTGAAGACAAGATAATTGCTGATGAACTCATCAAAGAAGCTGATTTTATTGTTTCTGAGGCAGACAAATATCAGAATCAGATTCTGAATATTGTGATGCAAAATATCTGAAAAAATGTTCTGATTCAGGAATTCAGACATACAGAGATCCATCTAATCAATAGATTATCAGGCAACTAGATAATTCTTAAATCCCGAAATGCCCTATTGACATTTCGGGTTTTGTTTTTTATCTAAGATCTATTAGTAAATTTGGAAATGTAAATACTAACAATATGAAAAAGACATTTGCAATTTCATTGATTCTTTTATATTCAGGAATGATTGCTTATTCACAGGTGACAATTTACTCAGAAAATTTTAATTCAGGATTTGGTGGATGGACTAATACTGATCTTACAACACCGTGGGGGAATACCGTTGATGGTTTTGGCCTTGAAAATATCTGGCAAAACAGCGATGATGAATCCGGAATGGCTCCAAATGTATGTGGCGCAGGCGGACAGGGAAATCCCACTTTATATATGGGAGCTACTGGTTTTTCCACAGGTGCTGCTTATTCAGCAACTGCAGATGCAAACAGAAGAATATCCTCTCCAAACATCAATACCACAGGGTATTCCAATTTGACACTTAGTTTCAATTTTATAGGAAATGGCTGCGGAACCAGGGACAGAGCCTATTTTCAATATAGTGTTGATGGAGGGACAAACTGGATAAGCGCTACAGGTGCTCCAACTTCATCAAACCCTGCACTGGGAACCGGTGGTGGAATGGACAATTTAAAATCTCAGATTTGCACAGGAGGACAGGGAAGATGGACGAATGTTACATGGGCCATGCCTGCAAGCTGTGAAAATATTACAAATCTGAAAATTGCTTTTGTCTGGCAGAACAGTAATTCAGTAGCATGTAATACGGCAACAGACCCTTCATTTGCAGTTGATAATATCATAATTACTGCTCCCTCAAGTGTAACTCCTCCTGTTGCCGATTTTTCAGCATCAGAAACCTCAATTTGTGCCGGCGAATGTATTAATTTCACTGATTTAAGCACCAATACTCCAACCACCTGGAACTGGACATTTACAGGAGCAGCAACCCCATCTTCTTCAGTTCAGAATCCCACAGGCATTTGCTACAATACTCCCGGAACATATACTGTAACCCTTGAAGCGGGCAATGCAGGAGGAAGCGACACAGAAATAAAGACAAATTATATTACGGTTTATGCTAATCCCACAGTGAATCTGGGTCCCGATACGACCATCTGCAGCGGCGACAATCTGACACTTGATGCAGGAGCAGGGTTTACAGGATATACATGGCTGCCATCCGGTTCAACTCAAACCATCAATGTGACCACAGGAGGCACATACAGTGTTACAGTGACCGACGGAAACACCTGTCAGGGCAGTTATGCCATCACGGTGAGTGTTTTGACACATGCAGATGCCACGATAACTTCCGGAACAGAATATTGCAGCAATGATGCAGCAGTGAATCTGACGGCTATTGACCCCGGTGGCACGTGGTGGGGTCCCGGTATTACCAACCCATCAGCAGGCACATTTAATCCCGGCACAGCAGGCGCTGGAGTGCATACAGTGTTTTACGGGATCGCAGGAAGCTGCGGCGATACATCTTCAACAAACATAACAGTATATGCAGCACCCACAGTGAATTTAGGTCCCGACACGACCATCTGCAGCGGCGACAATCTGACACTTGATGCGGGAGCAGGTTATGCCGGATATTCATGGTTGCCTTCTGGTTCCACTCAAACCATCAATGTGACCACAGGAGGCACATACAGTGTTACAGTGACCGACGGAAACACCTGTCAGGGCAGTTATGCCATCACGGTGAGTGTTTTGACACATGCAGATGCCACGATAACTTCCGGAACAGAATATTGCAGCAATGATGCAGCAGTGAATCTGACGGCTATTGACCCCGGTGGCACGTGGTGGGGTCCCGGTATTACCAACCCATCAGCAGGCACATTTAATCCCGGCACAGCAGGCGCTGGAGTGCATACAGTGTTTTACGGGATCGCAGGAAGCTGCGGCGATACATCTTCAACAAACATAACAGTATATGCAGCACCCACAGTGAATTTAGGTCCCGACACGACCATCTGCAGCGGCGACAATCTGACACTTGATGCGGGAGCAGGTTATGCCGGATATTCATGGTTGCCTTCTGGTTCCACTCAAACCATCAATGTGACCACAGGAGGCACATACAGTGTTACAGTGACCGACGGAAACACCTGTCAGGGCAGTTATGCCATCACGGTGAGTGTTTTGACACAGGCAGATGCCACTATAACTTCCGGAACAGAGTATTGCAGCAATGATGCAGCAGTGAATCTGACGGCTATTGACCCCGGTGGCACGTGGTGGGGTCCCGGTATTACCAACCCATCAGCAGGCACATTTAATCCCGGCACAGCAGGCGCAGGAGTCCATATTGTGTATTACGGTATCGCAGGCAGTTGCGGCGATACAGCTTCAGCGAATGTCACAGTATATGCAGCACCCACAGTGAATCTGGGTCCCGATACGACCATCTGCAGCGGCGACAATCTGACACTTGATGCAGGAGCAGGGTTTACAGGATATACATGGCTGCCATCCGGTTCAACTCAAACCATCAATGTGACCACAGGAGGCACATACAGTGTTACAGTGACCGACGGAAACACCTGTCAGGGCAGTTATGCCATCACGGTGAGTGTTTTGACACAGGCAGATGCCACTATAACTTCCGGAACAGAATATTGCAGCAATGATGCAGCAGTGAATTTGACGGCTGTTGACCCCGGTGGCTCGTGGACAGGCACGGGTATTACCAATGGAAGTACAGGGTTGTTCAGTCCTGGACAGGCCGGTGCTGGAACACATACAATTTACTACAGCATTGCAGGATTATGCGGAGATATGGATAGTGTGGATATAACAGTATGGCCTTCACCTTCTGCAATTGTATATTCATATGATGAAAGCTGTATCGGTGCAGGTGACGGATGGGCGTATTCAGTTGTCACAGGAGGCACATTGCCGTATTCAGTGGAATGGAGCAATTCAGCCACCACAGATACGGTTACAGATCTCACCCCTGGCAGTTATGTGTTCACAGTGACAGATGCCAATGGTTGCAGCAGTCTTTCAATGTTTACGGTGTTGCCTGGAGCAGATGAATGTTTACCACCCCATGTGTATATTCCCAACATATTTTCACCCAACGGCGACGGAGAAAATGACGTGTTATATGTGAGAGGAGAAGGCATCGAGTATCTTGAGTTTATTATATATAATCGCTGGGGACAAAAGATATTTGAGACAACTAGTCAGGAGAAAGGCTGGGATGGAAGTTTCAGGGGGAATCAATGTGATACAGGAGTATTTAGTTACATTTTACGTATTACATGGACAGGAGTTGTCGGAGAAAGGGAAGATTTTTCAGGCACAATAACGCTGGTCAGATAGAGATGACTCTTTCAATATTAAACGGACATACATTATAATATATAGAATGATAAATTTTATTTTCCTTTGTAATCATCAAATAGAATGAAGAGGAAAATAAAATAAAAAAACATTATAATTCATTTGTTTGTTTAAGAAAATATACATTAACTTTGCAGTCCCGTTTGAAATTAAAAGAGAAGATGGGGGTAAGTTCTTTGAGTGTGAAACAATTTTTTTATTTAGCGTAAAAAAAATTTGGTAGAATAAAAAAAAGCATTAATTTTGCCGTCCTGTTTTAGACGAAAGCAGAGGGAGAAAAAAAATATTTAGTTTTTTTTTCAAAAATGTTTGGTGAATAAAAAAATTATGTAATTTTGCACTCCCAAACTTTTAAAAAGAAGAAAACGTTCTTTGAAGATATTGAAGCAAAAGAGAGGTAGTAAGTATCCTTGAGTTCAAAAATGAACAACCAAGGTGGCGATAGTAAATCCAAGAGCATTTAAGATCATTTCTACTATGGAGAGTTTGATCCTGGCTCAGGATGAACGCTAGCGGCAGGCTTAATACATGCAAGTCGAGGGGCAGCACGGGTAGCAATACTTGGTGGCGACCGGCGCACGGGTGCGTAACGCGTATGCAACCTACCTATAACTGGGGCATAGCTCAGAGAAATCTGGATTAATTCCCCATAACATAATGAAGAGGCATCTTTTTATTATTAAAGCTCCGGCGGTTATAGATGGGCATGCGTGACATTAGCTTGTTGGTGAGGTAACGGCTCACCAAGGCAACGATGTCTAGGGGTTCTGAGAGGATGATCCCCCACACTGGTACTGAGACACGGACCAGACTCCTACGGGAGGCAGCAGTAAGGAATATTGGGCAATGGACGCAAGTCTGACCCAGCCATGCCGCGTGCAGGAAGACGGCCTTATGGGTTGTAAACTGCTTTTGTCAGGGAGTAAAGGCCTGTACTTGTACGGGTTTGCAAGTACCTGAAGAATAAGCATCGGCTAACTCCGTGCCAGCAGCCGCGGTAATACGGAGGATGCGAGCGTTATCCGGATTCATTGGGTTTAAAGGGTGCGCAGGCGGGCGAATAAGTCAGGGGTGAAATTCCACGGCTCAACTGTGGGACTGCCTTTGATACTGTTTGTCTTGAGTTTAGTTGAGGTGGGCGGAATGTAGCATGTAGCGGTGAAATGCATAGATATGCTACAGAACACCGATAGCGAAGGCAGCTCACCAAGTTATAACTGACGCTCATGCACGAAAGCGTGGGGATCAAACAGGATTAGATACCCTGGTAGTCCACGCTGTAAACGATGATAACTCGATGTTGGCGATACACAGTCAGCGTCTGAGCGAAAGCAATAAGTAATCCACCTGGGGAGTACGACCGCAAGATTGAAACTCAAAGGAATTGACGGGGGCCCGCACAAGCGGAGGAGCATGTGGTTTAATTCGATGATACGCGAGGAACCTTACCTGGGCTCGAACGTGGAGGGAATAATGCCGAAAGGTATTAGTCTTCGGACCGTCTACGAGGTGCTGCATGGTTGTCGTCAGCTCGTGCCGTGAGGTGTTAGGTTAAGTCCTGTAACGAGCGCAACCCTTATCTTTAGTTGCCAGCATGTAATGATGGGGACTCTAAAGAAACTGCCGGCGCAAGCCGTGAGGAAGGTGGGGATGACGTCAAATCAGCACGGCCCTTATGTCCAGGGCGACACACGTGCTACAATGGTCGGTACAGAGGGCAGCTACATGGTGACATGATGCTAATCTCGAAAACCGATCTCAGTTCGGATCGAAGTCTGCAACTCGACTTCGTGAAGTTGGATTCGCTAGTAATCGCGCATCAGCCATGGCGCGGTGAATACGTTCCCGGGCCTTGTACACACCGCCCGTCAAGCCATGGAAGTTGGGGGGACCTGAAGTCTGTAACCGTAAGGAGCGGCCTAGGGTAAAACCAATGACTGGGGCTAAGTCGTAACAAGGTAGCCGTACCGGAAGGTGTGGCTGGAATACCTCCTTTATAGAGTGGATTCTATCCCTGTTTGACATTGAAAAATGTCAAATAATACTTACTATCTCTTTCTTTGCTTTATATTAAACGATTAATCCAAAACGAGCTCAGTGGATTCTGTCTCTGAGTGAGAGGAAAATATGATGAGATTCATCAATATAGTCCCGTAGCTCAGCTGGTTAGAGCACTACACTGATAATGTAGGGGTCAGCAGTTCAAATCTGCTCGGGACTACAGCACGTTTTGGGGAATTAGCTCAGCTGGCTAGAGCACCTGCCTTGCACGCAGGGGGTCATCGGTTCGAATCCGTTATTCTCCACACACCGGTTAATCGGTTAAAGTTCTTTGACATGTTGGAAAGAAGTAACAAAAGAGGTAATGTTATAAAAATATATTTAAGAAAGTAAGTAAGAGCGAATGGTGGATGCCTTGGCTCTCAGAGGCGATGAAGGACGTGATAGGCTGCGATAAGCTTCGGGTAGGTGCCTATAACCTGCGATCCGGAGATATCCGAATGGGGAAACCCATCCCGATTTATCGGGATATCCTGTGAATACAGGATGCTAACCCAGGGAACTGAAACATCTAAGTACCTGGAGGAATAGAAAACAATAGTGATTCCCTAAGTAGTGGCGAGCGAACGGGGAACAGCCCAAACCGGTGTTGTTAAGGCAATGCCGGGGTTGTAGGACTGCAATATGGACTGTAAATTTATAGTGGAAGTTTCTGGAAAGTGACATCATAGAGGGTGATAATCCCGTACATAAAATAAATTTACTACCTAGCAGTATCCTGAGTAGCGCGGGACCGGTGAAATCCTGTGTGAATCTGCCAGCACCATCTGGCAAGGCTAAATACTCCTGAGAGACCGATAGCGTACCAGTACTGTGAAGGAAAGGTGAAAAGAACCCCGAACAGGGGAGTGAAATAGAACCTGAAACCATTCGCTTACAAGCGGTCGGAGTTCCGAACTTGTTCGGAATGACGGCGTGCCTTTTGCATAATGAGCCTACGAGTTACTTTCACTAGCAAGGTTAATTCCGTGAACGGATGGAGCCGAAGCGAAAGCGAGTCTGAATAGGGCGTTTAGTTAGTGGGAGTAGACGCGAAACTTTGTGATCTACCCATGACCAGGTTGAAGTCTCGGTAACACGAGATGGAGGACCGAACCAGTTGACGTTGAAAAGTCTTTGGATGAGTTGTGGGTAGGGGTGAAAGGCTAATCAAACTGAGAGATAGCTCGTACTCCCCGAAATGTTTTTAGGAACAGCCTCATATTTAGTGTCATAGAGGTAGAGCTACTGATTGGACTAGGGGGCTTCACCGCCTACCAAATCCTGACAAACTCCGAATGCTATGACATATATATGGGAGTGAGGGCATGGGTGCAAAGGTCCATGTCCGAAAGGGAAAGAACCCAGACCATCAGCTAAGGTCCCTAAATATATGCTAAGTTGTTTAAACGAAGTCCGACTGCTTTGACAGCTAGGATGTTGGCTTGGAAGCAGCCATTCATTTAAAGAGTGCGTAACAGCTCACTAGTCGAGCGGTTGGGCGTGGATAATAAGCGGGCATTAAGCATATTACCGAAGCTATGGATTCGCCGCAAGGCGAATGGTAGGGGAGCATTCCAGCAGCATTGAAGGTGTGTCGTGAGGCATGCTGGAGCAACTGGAAAAGAAAATGTAGGCATAAGTAACGATAAGGCAGGCGAGAAACCTGCCCACCGGAAGACTAAGGTTTCCTGATCAACGATAATCGGATCAGGGTTAGTCGGGGCCTAAGGTGTAGCCGAACGGCGAAGCCGATGGACAACAGGTTAATATTCCTGTACTGGCATTAACTGCGATGGGGTGACGGAGGAGTGAAAGATCTGCGTACTGACGGAATAGTACGTTGAAGGATGTAGGTATATGACTAATTGGCAAATCCGTTAGTCATGCTGAAATCCGATAGTACCGCGAGGCTTCGGCCAAGCGGATAATGATCCTAAGCATACTTCCAAGAAAAACCTCTAAGCTTCAGGTTAGTGCTACCCGTACCGCAAACCGACACAGGTAGTCGAGGAGAGTATCCAAAGGTGCTCGAGTGATTCATGGCTAAGGAACTAGGCAAATTAACCCTGTAACTTCGGGATAAAGGGTCCCTACTTCGGTAGGGCGCAGAGAAATGGCCCAGGCGACTGTTTATCAAAAACACATGGCTTTGCTAAATCGAAAGATGACGTATAAGGCCTGACACCTGCCCGGTGCTGGAAGGTTAAGAGGAGATGTCATTCGCAAGGAGAAGCATTGAATTGAAGCCCCAGTAAACGGCGGCCGTAACTATAACGGTCCTAAGGTAGCGAAATTCCTTGTCGGGTAAGTTCCGACCTGCACGAATGGTGTAACGATCTGGGCACTGTCTCAGCCATGAGCTCGGTGAAATTGTAGTAGCGGTGAAGATGCCGCTTACCCGCAACGGGACGGAAAGACCCCGTGCACCTTCACTATAACTTAACATTGACATTGGATGCATGATGTGTAGGATAGGTGGGAGACTGAGAAGTGGTACCGCTAGGGATCATGGAGTCGACCTTGAAATACCACCCTTTGTGTATTTGATGTCTAATCCTGCGTATGTGGGAGACATTGTTTGGTGGGTAGTTTGACTGGGGTGGTCGCCTCCAAAAGCGTAACGGAGGCTTCTAAAGGTACCCTCAGTACGGTTGGTAACCGTACGCAGAGTGCAATGGCATAAGGGTGCTTGACTGTGAGACAGACAAGTCGAACAGGTGCGAAAGCAGAGCATAGTGATCCGGTGGTTCCGCATGGAAGGGCCATCGCTCAAAGGATAAAAGGTACTCCGGGGATAACAGGCTGATCACTCCCAAGAGCTCACATCGACGGAGTGGTTTGGCACCTCGATGTCGGCTCGTCACATCCTGGGGCTGGAGAAGGTCCCAAGGGTTCGGCTGTTCGCCGATTAAAGTGGCACGCGAGCTGGGTTCAGAACGTCGCGAGACAGTTCGGTCCCTATCTGTTGTGGGCGTTAGAAACTTGAAGAGCGCTGTCCTTAGTACGAGAGGACCGGGATGGACAAACCTCTAGTGTACCTGTTGTGGCGCCAGCTGCACCGCAGGGTAGCTATGTTTGGAATGGATAAGTGCTGAATGCATCTAAGCACGAAACCTGCTCTAAGATGAGGTTTCTTTTAAGGGTCGTCGCAGACTACGACGTTGATAGGCTGCAGGTGTAAAGGTGGTAACATCAAAGCCGAGCAGTACTAATTACCCGTTAGCTTTCTAAATCAATATAACATTGTCTCTTACTTCTTTCCTTTCATTGTCAAATCGTATTCAACGATTTTATGGCGATTATAGCAGTGGTGTTCACTTCTTCCCATTCCGAACAGAGTCGTTAAGCCCACTTGCGCAGATGGTACTGCTTACGCGGGAGAGTATGTCGTCGCCAAAATCTTTTTTTTTTTAATCCCGGCTCTTAGTGCCGGGATTTTTTTTACTCCAAAATCAGACCTAAGTAGTATATTTGCACTTATGTTCTGTTATAAATCTTTGATTCTTTCACTTGCATTTTGCTACTCATTCAGCCTCCCTTCTCCGGCCCAAGATGACTCTACCCTCTTCAGAAGTCCTGATTCTACTTCGTTCTCTTTTATTCATACTGATATCAAAAATATCTTTACGGATACATTAATTCATCCATTTGATAAATCAATCTCTTTCTGGTTCTATAACTATGCCAGATCATCACAACTTGCTGTCTCTAACGGAAACTCAGGATCTTATCAGATCCCGTTTAACAAGACCTCTTTCCTCTCTCAGAACTTTTTTCATCAGCTCCCTTTTTACGATCATCTCCTGATGTCCCCAGAGAACATTATTACCCAAAAAAGTCAGTATTCTGCTTCAAATGTATTTTATGCTTCAGGACTCAAGAAAGAACAGTTTTTTAATTTTTTCCACACTCAACAAATTGATACTTCTCTTTTTCTTTCTTTACATTATAATTTAATTAGTGCTCCAGGTATTTATGCTTCACAAAGAACAAATCAGAATCATTTTTATGCATCAATGATATTTCTGCCACAGTCTGAACGATATATGACTACTGCCGGAATTGTTACAAATAAAATACAGCAAAGAGAAAACGGTGGCCTTGCGATTCCCTCCGAATTTGAAGATTCTTTGATCTTTTCCAGAGAATATGCCAATGTCAATTATATTACTGCTGAAAGAAAATACAATGATGCAACATATTTCCTAAAACAATATTTCAGGGTTTTTCGGAAAAACCAACATTTTCCGCTAATAATAGGTCATTCGGCCAATTATAATAGAATGAAAAATGTTTATTATGATGCTGACCCTCTCCATACTCTGTATCCCGATATCCTTATTGATTCAACGGTTACATTGGATAGTGTTTATATTCAGCTTCTTACAAACAGTTTTACGCTTTCAAATTATTTTCCTGGAGATTCATCTACCCCGGTCTTCAGATATTATGCTGAGTTCAGATATCAGAATGCGCTTTTCAGACAGCTTAGTGATACCATTCCCTATTTCCGGAAAAGCCTTCATGGGGGAGTTATATTGCAACTTCCCCATTCTCTTCTTTTTTGCGGAAATGCTTCTTTCTATAAGGGAGAATATAGTAACGGTAACCTTTCGGTAGATTTTCAATTGCTAAGGAGTTTGCGCAACGGATTTGTTCATCGGGCCGGCCTTGTTGTAAAAAATGAACTTCTGGATCCTTTGTTTGTTTATCAGTATCTCAATTCAAACCATTATTTTTGGGATAACGATTTTGGTGCTCAGAGACAACTTACTGTATCAGCATGGGCTGATGCTAAGTATTTCAGGGCAAATTTCAGTTATGTGAGTCTTAAGGATTTTGTTTATATCGGAATTTTAAATCAACCTGAAGTGTATAGCCGATCATTTGGGCTCGTTCACTCAGATGTTACAGCAGTTTTCAGACCCGGAAAGTTCTTTATTGAAACAACAGTTGGTGTAAATTCTCTTCCTGATAGTGTGCCTGTTCGGCTTCCCGCTTTTTATGGACAAATAAGAACAGGCATAGAGTTTCAGATGTTCAAAGGGGCACTGAAAGCATTTATTGGAGTAGAAGCTTTCTATTTTACTGAGTTTTATGCTGACCTTTGGCACCTGCCTGCAGCTCTTTTCATGAATCAGGACCAAGTGCTGATCGGGAACTATATTTATCCTTCGGCGTTTGCAGGAATTAACATTAAAAGAGCCAGAATTTTTGCAATGCTTGATAATGCTACAGCAGGGCTACTTGATATGAATTATTATGCTATGCCATATTATCCACGCTTTGACAGATTCTTCAGGTGGGGAATTTCATGGACATTTTATAACTAAACATGCAACGATGGGACTTAAATGCGGAATTATCGGGATGACAAATTCAGGGAAGACGACTCTTTTTAATTGTATGAGCAATTTTAAGGGAGAAATCAGCAGTTTTGCCTTTAGTAATCAGAAATCAAATATTGGAGTGGCACAGGTTCCTGACCCAAGACTTGAACATCTGCATACATTGATCAAAGCAGAAAAGATGATTTTTGCTACTATAGATTTAATTGATATTCCCGGCCTGGTTAAGGGATCCAGTCAGGGAGGGGGTATAGGGAATTCATTTCTTGGTGATGTAAGACTTGCTGATGCACTCATTCATGTGGTTCGGTGTTTTGACGATGATTCTCTTCCTCATATTGAAGGATCAGTCAATCCTGTCAGAGACAGAGAAATTATTGATCTTGAACTTCAGGTGAAGGATCTTGAGCAAATTGAGAAAAGAATCATTAAACTTGAGAAAGCGGTTAAAGTTGGAGATAAATCTGCCAGGGCCCAGTATGATTCTTTGTTGAAAATGAAGAATGCACTTGAAAATTTCCAAAATATCAGAAGTCTTGATCTGAATGATGATGATATGGCAAACATCAGAGAGTTGTTTTTGCTCACTGCCAAACCGGTTATTTATGTATGTAATGTTGATGAGAAATCCATTCAATCTCCCAATAGCTATGTTGTTCAATTCAAAGAGTCTGTGCAAAACGAAAGTGCTAATGTGTTGCTGGTGGCAGGGGCTGTTGAGGCCGATATTGCCTCATTTGATGATCCTGAGGAAAGACAGATGTTCCTTTCAGACTTGGGACTGAACGAGCCCGGAGTAAACCGACTTGCGAGAGCTGCATATCAGCAGCTGAATCTTATTTCATTTTTTACTGTGGGGGGAAAGGAAAATAGGGCATGGACAATCAAAAAGGGGATGAATGCACAGCAAGCTGCAGGAGCTATTCACAGTGATCTGGAGCGTGGTTTCATCAGGGCTGAGGTCATTTCGTATGAAGATATGGCGGAGTTTAAGTCTGAACAGGCATGTAAAGACAAGGGGAAAGTGAGACTTGAA
Source organism: uncultured Bacteroidales bacterium (assembly GCA_964428185.1). GTDB lineage: Bacteria > Bacteroidota > Bacteroidia > Bacteroidales > DTU049 > CAYMAZ01. Next base: position 8,311 of record CAYRXH010000019.1, on the reverse strand, counting down.
GGAAAAAGTTATGTTGTCAGGGATGGAGATATTTTGCATGTGAGGTTTAATGTCTGATTTTTAGGTTTTATGAAATTTCATTTTTTTTCAATATTCCAGTTTTTTTTTATTTTTACATAAGTAAATTCATTAATTTTAACTTCAAATAAATTATTAGTTAAACCCCAAACATTATGAAAAAAGGTATTGAGCATTACATCAACGCAGGCAAGCGAGCCATGGAGTGGCACCTGAAAAACATTGAAAGCATGAAAAAATGCAAATTTGACACAATTGCAGTTCATGGATTATATTCAATGCAGGAAGCGCTCGATTTTAATCAGGGATCTATTATCGAACCGATTTATATGTCCACATCACAAACATTTCGGGATTCGGACGAAATGGAGGCAGCACTTTCATATCAGATTCCAACCTGGTGTTATTCCCGTATTGCTAATCCCAGTATGTATTACTTTGAGGGCGTTCTTGCTCTCCTTGAGTCATATAAAACCGGTGTTGATGCATCATGTATTGGTACTGCCTCTGGAATGGCCGCAATTCAGAGTGCTGTCGATGCGTTTCTGGTGGTTGATCCCAAAAACCCCGATGCAAAGATGAACTTTGTTGCTACCTGTCAGGTATATGGAGGTACATTCCAGCAGTTTGCCGAAAGGAAAGACAGAGAAAAAAATATTGAATGGCGGAAGGTCATCAATTCAAATGACATGGATGAGTGGGCTTCAAAAATTGATAAAAACACCAGATTCCTCTATGGTGAACTACCCAGTAACCCAACTCAGGCGTTTTTTGATATCAAAAAAGTGGCTGATATTGCCCATGCACATAATCTTCCTCTCATTCTTGATGCCACAGTTGCAACTCCCGCATTGCTCAGACCATTTGAACATGGTGCTGATATTGTGGTGCAATCTGTAACCAAATCATTGTTTACCAGTGGATTTGGTATAGCAGGTGCTGTGATTGCCAAAAAGAATATTATCAGCAACATTGATAATGATCAGATGAAAGCTGATTTCTGTATGTACCTGAAGCTTCTTCCCAACCGCGATAACGGACCAAATATCAGCCCCATGAATGCAGCGCTGGCACTGAATGATATCCGTACATTACGGACCCGCATGGATCTGGTGAGCCGATCAACAATGAAAGTAGCTGAGTTTCTCAGCACTCATAAGCATATAGAAGGTGTTGATTATCTCGGTCTTGAAACTCACCCTCTTCACAATCTTGCAAAGCAGTATATGTATCTTGTGGATTCTGAATATGATGAAATGTATAACGAAAGAGTGAACAGATATGGTCATCTGATGTCATTTAGAGTGAACGGAGGTGCACAGGCAACGCGTGATGTGTTTGACGCGTTTAAAAGAATATTCAGAGCCACAGACCTTGGAAGAATTAAAACTGTTGCAACTATTCCGGCAATATCAACCCATCAGCAGCAGGGTGAAGAAGGAAGAAAAATTGCAGGAATTCCTGCCAATCTTATCCGCCTTTGTGTTGGTGCCGAACATCCAGATGATATTATTGAAGATATCAATCAGGCTCTGGAAGTACTCGACGGAAAAAAACACTTTATTTCCTATCCCGAATATTCAGCTGGTGGTGCATCATCTGCCCGCTTAAGCGAATAATGTGGTTTTACATTCAGAGCATCCTTAATCTTATTTTTTTGAAGTATGCTGTTTTCTCATTAAATAAATGAATTATGTCAGTTTTAGATTAGTTAAAGCTTATGTCAACACCTATTCAGTATTTATCAACTAACCTGAAGGCAACACCTGTGTCATTCAGAGAAGCACTCCTAAAAGGATTGGCGCCTGATAAAGGCTTGTATATGCCTGAAAGAATTCCTGAAATATCTTATGATGAAATCCTTGCGTTCAGTGATTTACCCTATTATGAAATTGCTTACAGGGTGATGAAAAAATTTCTTCATTCTGAGATGCCCGATGATGATTTTTATGCTATTGTTAAAGATGCATACACTTTTGATGTACCCCTTGAGCATGTATGCGATAATAAATACATCATGAGGCTGGATCAGGGGCCCACGGCATCTTTTAAGGATTTTGCAGCGCGGATGATGGGACGGCTTATCAGCTATTATCTGAATATTGAAAATCGAAAGATGATCATTCTAACTGCTACATCCGGTGATACAGGCAGTGCCATTGCAAATGCCTTCTATGGTCTTGATAATATCCATGTGGTTGTGCTGTATCCCGAAAATGAAGTAACAAACAGACAGAGAAAGCAGATGACTACTTTGGGGAAGAATGTGCAGCTCATTTCTCTGAAAGGAAAATTTGACGATTGTCAGCATCTTGTGAAACAGGCATTTTCAGACCCTGAACTTTCATATCTTCCATTGTCGTCGGCCAATTCTATCAATATCGGACGCTTGGTGCCTCAAATTGTTTATTATTTTTATGCTTTTGCTATGCTCAGAAAAGGGAAAACAGATGATCAGATCATTTTTTCAGTTCCCTCAGGGAATTTTGGTGATATGATGGGTGGAGTGTTGGCAATGAAGATGGGACTTCCTGTGAAGAAATTTATCATTTCTGTTAATGACAACGATGAATTTCCCAAATTGCTGCAAGCACAGGATTATAAGAAAATTGAACCATCTAAGAATTGTATCTCAAGTGCAATGAATGTAGGTCATCCAAGCAATCTGGCTCGTCTTATAGCCCTGTATGGTGGAGTTATGGATGAAACCGGTTTGATTTTGAAACAGCCGGATTATGAACTGATGCGAAAAGAAATTTTTTCAAAAAGTATCAGTGATGAGAAAACAAGGGAAACTATCAAAGAAGTTTGGAAAAAATATGAGGTTCTTCTCGAACCACACGGGGCTGTGGGTTGGGCCGGACTTGAAGCATATCTTAAGGAGTTTCCTGAGTCAAAAGAGCAACTGATCGTTTCACTTGAAACTGCACATCCGGCAAAATTCCCCGAAGAAATTAAAAAAATTCTGGGAATTGATCCTGAATTGCCCCAAAGCCTCAAAGGACTTGACGAAAAAGAAGAATTTATTACACCCATGGATAATAATTACATGAGTTTTAAAGCTTTTTTGCAGGAGAGGGTTTAATTAGTCTTTACTTTCTGATGAATAACACCTAATACTCCAATGGTAAAGTGAAAGGTGACCAATAATATGGTGTAAAAGAGCACTGAAAAGCAATATCATTGAACTATTGTCAAGTTTATCTGACAACAAATATGTTTTTTCGGTTTCGGGAAGTAATAAAAGCGAAGTTTTCAGATTGCCGTTGTTAAAGCTAATATACCTTCGCTGCCTATTTTTTGATTAATTTTGCACTTTAGTGTTAAAATAAACAATTACATGAAATACATAATCATTCTTGCTGACGGTGCTGCTGATGAACCAATTGCCGCGTATGACGGGAAAACACCCCTAATGCTGGCAAATACCCCAAATATTGATGCTTTGTGTGCGAAAGCACGTACCGGATTGTTTAAAACTGTTCCTGATGACATGCCTGCTGGTAGTGAGATTGCCAATCTTGCAGTGCTTGGATATGATGTAAAATCTGTATTTGAAGGGAGAGGAGTTCTTGAGGCAGCAAGTATGGGAGTTGAGATTTTGCCAGGTGATCTGGCATTGCGATGCAATTTTATATGTATTGAAGATGAAAAGATTAAAAATCATTCTGCAGGTCACATATCAACAGAAGAAGCTACTCAGCTCATTGAAACTCTCAATACAGAGCTTTCGGATGATGTGTTAAAATTCTATCCAGGTGTGAGCTACAGACATTTGATGGTTGTCAAAGGCGGTAACAAATACTTAAATTGCACACCGCCTCATGATGTGCCGGGTATTCCATTCAGGGATGTGATGGTGAAACCAATGAATGATCAAGCTCAGTCCACTGCAGACCTTTTAAATTCTTTGATATTGAAGTCGCAGACTATTCTTAGAGATCATCCGGTGAATAAAGCAAGAATAGCTGCCGGAAAAGATCCTGCCAACTCAATCTGGATGTGGTCGCCCGGTTATAAACCTTCAATGCAGACAATTCAGCAATTGTATGGTAAATCAGGAGCCATTATTTCTGCGGTAGATTTGCTGTTTGGTATAGGTGTCTATGCTGGACTGAAAGCAATTCATGTGGAAGGTGCCACCGGATTGTATGACACAAATTACGAAGGCAAAGCCAAAGCTGCGGTAGATGCACTGAAAGAAGTTGATTTTGTGTATCTCCACATCGAAGCTAGCGACGAAGCTGGACACGAAGGTAATGTTGATCTGAAAACAAAAACAATTGAGTATCTCGATAGCCGGGTTGTGAAATATATTGTGGAAGAAACATCTAAGATGGAAGAGCCTGTTGCCATTGCAATTTTGCCCGATCATCCAACTCCCTGTGAGAAACGTACTCATACCCACGATCCTGTTCCATTTCTTATTTATCATCCCGGTAAAACACCAGATGAGGTGAAAGAATACAATGAGATTGCAGTGAAAAATGGATACTATGGAACGCTGGCTGGCAATGAGTTTATAAAAACATTGTTTCAGATAGGAGATGAATAAATGGCTTGCCATTTGGCAGGATGAACGTGATTTGCATTATTCGTGGTTCGTGGCAAAGAGCGTATCGTTGGCGTTTTACGTCACACGGCTGTAATACGATATACGTATCATGATGCGCCACTCTCAACCGTATAACCAGCAACGAACAGATAAATATTATCCCTGCTTTGAAATGGATTCTGATCGGTGGTATTTGAAAAAATATGAATGAGTCTGCTATTGAAAAGGACACAATAGAGGTGTTTCAGCCAATGAGTTTAAATCATATTCTAGGAAACTTGATTATTTGCAGAATTTTGTTTCTTCAAAGAGGTTTTTAGCACCCAGGCTTTCGGCTTTAAGATAATCAGCACATCTTTTTTCTTCTTCTCCAAGATAAAACCAAAGTTTTCCTCTGTTGACATAAGCTTCGATGTAGTTCTCATTCAGAAGAATAGCCTGATTGTAATTTTGCATGGCAGAATTGTAATCTCTGCGGCTCATGTTGATGTTTCCCTTCAGAAAAAATATTTCCGCATTGTTTTTGTCAAGTTTTTCGGCTTTTTCCAAGTCGTCAATGGCAGCATCAGGCATATTGTTGTGAATATTCTGTTTGGCAGACAATAAAAGCTGATGCACTTTTTCGTCTCTGCCTTGTCCGCATGAAAATAAAATTATAATAATGAACACAACAATTTTTGCTCTTGCAAATAGGTATTTCATGTTCATTTTTTATTGATATTGATTAATAATATTTTTTATTTCACTTAGCCTGTCATTGAGAATCTGATTGGTTTTTGCCTCCACAAGAAGTCTCAGATAGGGCTCTGTGTTTGATTTGCGGATGTTAAACCACCAGTCTTCAAACTCAATACGGTATCCGTCGAAGTCCAGAATTTTAACGGGATGTTGAGAAGAATATTTTTTCATGAGTTCAGAAATCGCTTCATCCTTACGTTCCAATTTAAAATTGATTTCACCTGAGTTTTCCCATGTTTTTATGCTAGAAATAATCTCTGACATTTTTCTTCCCTGTTTGTGCAATTTGCTTACAATTTTCAATACAATCAGACAGGCAATAAATGCTGAATCAGAATAGTTGAAGTCTCTGAAGTAGTAATGTCCTGCAAGTTCACCACCAAACACACCGTCTATTTCACGCAGTTTGTTGGCCGCATATGCTCTTCCTACTCTCCATGTATAAATTTTTGCTCCCATTGGTTCCAGATATTCGGCAATTGAGCGCGATGATCTGATATCCTGAATAACCCATCCCTTTTCGCCTTTTTCTTCCAGAAAGTAGTGCCCCATCAAGGCAATAATGAGGTCAGGAGGTATGAATTTTCCGGTTTCATCAACAAACATAACTCTGTCAGCATCTCCGTCGAAAATGATTCCAAGGTCAGAGCCTGTTTCAGCCACAAGTTGCTTGAGGTCGTTCAGGTTTGATTCAACTAAGGGATTAGGCTCATGGTTGGGGAATCTTCCGTCAGGTTCGTCAAATATGTAGTGTGGTGATGTGCCAAGTACATCCTTCACAAGTAAAGATGCCATCCCGTTGGAGCAGTCTATAGAAATTCTAAGGTTTGAAAAATCTGATGAATATGCTGATAAAAAATTCAGATATTCGCTTTTCATATCAATCTTGACAACTTTCCCTTTTTTTCCTTTGGGCTCAGGTATGTGTGAATGAATGAGTTCTTCCAATGTTTTCAGTCCTGTATCATATCCTACAGGAACGGCGTTGGCTGCTGAAACTTTCATTCCGTTATATTCTGCCGGATTGTGCGAGGCAGTAATCATTACTGATGCTTTAAACTTATATCGTGCTGTTCCCCAGTAAATCATTGGTGTAGTTGTGAGTCCTGCATCATGAACATCTGCCCCTGAATCAGTTATGCCTTGACACAGATAATCAAATATTTCGGGTGATGATTCTCTCACATCGCGTCCAACGAGAACTGCATCTGCATTCAGGAGTGAAGGCAGAAAGAATCCGATTTTGTAAACATCTTCTTTATTAAAGTCCAGATTATATATTCCTCGGATATCATAAGCGTGAAATGCGCCCATAGTGTGTAATTTATTTGCGAAATTACAAAAATAAACTGAAAATTTTTAGTCTCCGAATCTGGGATTCACAACATTATTATAAATATCTCCGAAAGTATATGTAATTCCTGCATTTCCCCAGTATGAATATTCTGTTTTCAGTTCTCGTTGCTGCAGGAGTAATTCTTCCTGTGTGGCATCGCCTTTGGGCAAAGTGATCTGATTGTGAATAATTGAATATCCTGCATATACCACAAACTCAAGTCCTTTTACAATCCTTAGACTTAAACTTGTGTTGAAGCTGATTTTGTTTAATGATAAATCATGAAAAAAACTTGTATAAGATGTGTTGACCCAAATTCGTCCCCATTTCTGGACAAACTCTGCAGCAATGTTCAATGTTTGGTCAAAAACCATTTCATCAATTTTATTGTAGATTGTCGTATCGTTGTAAAAGTGCTGATTGGTCCCGATATTATAATTAAATCTGATTTGTTTGCGGGTTGATTCCCTGTAAGGGAAGATATTATATTCGATTGCAGGATTAAAATAATATTTAAACCGGATGTTTGAATACGTTGAGGATAGTCCTCCTACAAAATATCCTGCAGACCAATGATCGTTGAGCGAATACACATCCTGATGCATCAGTGAATATGATCTGTTGAGTGATTTGTATTTGTAGCCGTCATAGTTGAAATTGGCTTCTGAGTATGAGTGGTCAAGTGTGGTTTCGGTTTTGAATTTTTCAGTGACTCTGTCAGCTGAAACAGAAGACCAAATGTTAAACTGATTCAGGTTTTTATCACCATTGATATACCCGCTTGTACTCAGCTCGAACACCCAGCTGTTCCATTTGTCTGTAACTGGTTTTTCTGATTCGGAAATCATCACATCAATGTGAATAAAATCTGCCAGTGGCGTAGATTTTACAAACTGCAGCAATCCGATTTTCAGGTTTTTAACCATTCGTTCGCGCCGAATGTCTTCGGTGTCGTCGGGAAGTAAAGTATGTGTAAGAGTGTCTTTGGTGTGCGAAAAAGCATTCTGACCAATAAAGAAAAGACTTATTTTGCTACCTCCTGATCCTGTGGTTTCCTGAGCAATAAGAACATGGACATCAGCTTCCTTGGGTTCTCTGACATAATTCACCCATGAGATTTCTCTTTTTAAGTGGTCAAGATCACAATTTTCACAATCGATAAAAACGCTGACAGATGAAGACCTTAAATTCGACTCCTGCGCCAGTGTCAATTGGATGCATTGTATGAAAATGAAAATGAATATCAGCAGTTTATGGTTGCTCATGTGATGATTGTTTTCTGTAGTTATGGGATAGTGGCAAAAAACAAACGCAAAGTAACAAATATTTATTTTAGTTGCATGAATAAATTTTGAACAATTTCAGAATTAACCCAAATCCGTCGATAGACTCATTATTTCTAATGACCGTCATTAGAAAATAATTTTTGTAACATACTGATTGTCAATAGCTTTGATGCTGTATATCTATTAAAAAATTTTGTTTTATTGCTGTAAGATTTTCTTACTAGTTATGAAAGCATTAGATTTAGATTCTACCGACAAATAAATAACTATCAAATAATTCCAATGACGGATTTGGGATTAATCATTCTTGTTACCTTTGCAGGCAGTTATGGCAATTGATATTTCAGCAGTAGGTAGCAGATATGTGAATGACACTAG
>CAYRXH010000018.1:0-34328 GCA_964428185.1 uncultured Bacteroidales bacterium | reverse complement strand
CAAATGCTCTGTATCAATCGAGATACATCAGAAGGGATTTTTAGAAGAAAGATAAAAATAAAGAGGCCTGAATACAAGCCACTTATAAAAAATAGTGTGAGTTATATTAAAGCAATTTAAATGAATCAAAAAAAGCTTCAGCATCAGCGTCATTGACCGGACCACTTGTGCTAAGTATTCCAATCTGATAAAGCCTGTTTATGACAAGATAATCTCTCATGTGAGCCCAATAACCAGCGCCTGATGCAATAAACTCAAGGCCTTCATGACCGTTAATATCAATTTTATCCTGTTTATCAATATTCATCCCAATTTCTCCGACAAAGCCAGTCATTGCACCATCAAGGAGATCATATGGTTCGTATTTGTCAATATGTTCCTGCGGATAATCACTAAAGGCAACCATATAGGCAAAATCAACACTGTGTTCGTAGATATACATATTATTGTCCAGAATACCAACTTCAGTTTCTACAGGTTCAGTAGAGAAATCCGGTTTTGCTGGAAACTTTATTGAAAATGTACCATCTTCAGCAGTAACCTTATGTGAAAGATCAATGGTGGTTTGAATTTCAGGCTTTTCAGCTGTATCATTGTTTTTATCGAAAAAATTACAGGCAGAAACGGCAAATAAAAAACCGAAAATCAGGGTAATAAATTTTTTCATAATATAGGTTTATAGGAGATTTTAACGCAGGATATTGAATTTATGGGAATAAGAATTCCCGTTATTTATGATATTTACATGATAAATACCGCTGGGAAGTGAACTGACATCAACAGAAAAAGATGTGTCCGTAGTTTTGGCTTCAAAAACAAGTTTTCCTGTGAGATCGATAATATAAACAGTACTTATTCCCTCTTCAGGAACAGAAAACACAATGTTTTCAGATGCAGGATTAGGAAATAATGAAGGGACAAAGGGGACAATGGTTTCAACTCCTGTATTTGGAAGAAAATCCATGGATAAATTATCAACAATCAGAGCAGAACCAATCTGTGGGCTGTAACCTGCAGATGACACAAATAAAATATTCATTGAGTCAGGAGTTTGACTAAGGCTGATGTTAATATTAAAAGGGGTATAATTTAAATATGCAGTATTCATCATTGTGCCAAAAAAACCAAGAGTATCTCTTTGATTGGTGCCGGTATTCCATTTGGTAAGAACGACCGCAATCATTGCAGTATCACCATTTATTGGGAGATATTTAAAACTCCCGGATATATTTGTTGGCCTGACATTAATGGGTGTTCCTGCAGTGGCAAAAGAAAGTCCACCACCCATAAGGTCAAAATTAATTTCAGACAAAGATGCTATCCCGGGAATAGCTATTAGTGTAGCGTCAATGGTTTCTACCTGTGCTGCAAAACTTCCTGACTGAGCATCAGTTGATTTTGACAGAGTATATAATTGTGTAAATAAAAGATCTATGAAAATACCATTCCATGCCTGGGGATGATTGTCATCAACCCAGATTTCAAAATCTGAGTTAGGAATAGAGTTTTGTGAAATTCCGGCACTAATTAGACAATAAAATAAAGCAACTAAAAGATATAGTTTTTTCATATGGCTAAATTTTTTTACAAATTTACATGAAAATTTTAATTTACACACAAACGAATAAAAAAAAAATTAGCAAGTAGTAATTATATAGAAATTGCAGTTTTTCAACACTTGCACTCTCTCCGCTTTACTTTTTTTTTAGAAGAATATAAAAAGAAAAATTAGAATTGGATTGCAAAAAAAATTGATTAATAATGGTCGCTGGATAACTTTTTGGGAGGGTTTAAAATAAGCGTTGAAACCACTGCAGCAATAAGAGAAACAGCGAAAGTCAGAAATAAACAACTGACATAGTCTTCGAGGCCTGTTTGTATCCAAACAACAGTAAAAGCAATACCCGAGAAAATTGTCGTAAGCACAGCCCGTGCATGATATTTTTTCCAGAAAAGTGTCAGAATTATTACAACTGAAAAAGTATCTCCAATTCCAGCCCAAACATATTTCACAATATTATATATGAGATCTTCGCGGGCAAACAGGGCAAACCCCAGAGCAAGAAAGGAAAGAAGGGTTGTAATAAGTCTTGATTTTCCCAGTGAGGAAAGATGAAAAATGGATTTTTTTGCAGGTTTCAAATTTTCACTGATTTCTGTAGCAGAGAGTATAAGCAGAGAATTTGCTGTAGATATTATTGCAGCAAAAGCTCCTGTAATGAGAATAGCAGCAATAGCAGGAGGAAAAATTTTTAAAATTACTGCAGGCATCACCGTTTCTCTGTCTGCAATGGTTTCAGGACCAAAAATAGCCAATCCGATCCAGCCTATCAACAGTGCACCCGTATATGCAATAAGTGTCCATAGAATGCCGATGTTTCGACCATACACGGCTTGTTTCCTGCTCTTTATTGCCATAAATCGTGTCGCCAGCTGTGGCATACCACCAAGATATCCGAACATCCAGCTGAAAGAGCTTATGATAACAAATCCGGCACCTACACCTTTTGCTGCACCGGTGAATGAAGAATAAGTGTCTCCGGCTTTATTCAATGCTTCGGGAATGGAAGAAGCAAACACATCGGGATTCTGCGAAATATAGATTAAGCCCAGAACAGGGCCTGCAATAAGTGTAACAATCATTAACAATGCCTGAACCACATCTGTATAAACAACGCTTTGAAATCCACCATAAATCGTATATGGAACAACAAAAAGAAAAAGAATGAAAATGCCTGTGAAAAGATTTAATCCAAACATTTCATGAATTGTTTTACTTCCCCCGATAAACTGAGCACCAATGTAAAAGAAGAAGAAAAAAGCAATAACAAATGCACCTGTAAGCTGCAGACACCTGCCTACAGTTCCATGCCGTTTAACAATATATTCCATGAATGATACCGCATTGTATTTTTCTGCTTCGTCTCTGAGCCGGAGAGCAATAACAATCCAACCTAATAAGATTCCTGCAACGCAACCGATAGCAGTCCACATTTCTGTTAGTCCAAGGGCATATGCAGCTCCCGGCAAACCTAATAAAGCCCAGGCAGATTCTCCGGTTGCTCGTTCTGATAGAGCAGCAGCCCATCCTGGAAGAGATCGACCTGCAATGGCATAATCAGAGGCAGTTTTAACCTTTCTTCCAATATACATTCCGAGTCCGGTGATAGCCAGCATATAAAGGACCATCACAAGCAGAAGTAATTGTTGATTTTCCATTTTTTTCTACAATATTAAAAAAAATAACAGGATTGATGTATTTTTGTTCAATGAAAAAGAAAAAATTTTATGTTGTTTGGAAAGGACGAACTACTGGAATTTTTGATAACTGGGAAGAATGCAAAAAACAAACCGAGAGATTTCAGAATGCAAAATATAAAGGATATAATTCAATAGAAGAAGCAACAGAAGCATTCAAAACTCAAAATGCCCCTCCCAGCCTGAAAAATACCGGCATTATCTCCAAAAAGCAACCAAAACCAACAGAACATTCCATTTGTGTTGATGCTGCATGTTCAGTAACAAAACAACGGATGGAATATAGGGGTATTTTATATCCTACCGGAAAAATCTTATTTCATAAAGGACCTTATGAAGGGGCAAGTAATAATATCGGAGAATTTCTTGCCATTGTACACGCTCTTTCATATATGCAACAGGCCGGTTACAATTTTCCGGTATATTCTGACTCTGTTACCGCAATGACTTGGGTTCGGAGGAAAACAGTAAACTCGAAAATTGAAATGAGTGAAACAATCAGGCAAATAATTAATAAAGCCATCATCTGGCTCTCCGAAAATGATATCGGAAAATATGAATTAAAAAAATGGGAAACCTTTGACTGGGGTGAAATTCCGGCTGATTTTGGAAGAAAATAGCAAACTATTTTCCACATTTATCAAGACATTCTTTAATAATATTGATAATGTTTGGTTTCAGCAGGTAAAAAGTGTTTTTTCCCACTCGCTTTGAGTCAAGAACGCCTTTGCTTTTCAGAATATTCAAATGATGTGATGCAGCAGCCTGTTCAATATCAAGGCGATTATAAATCTGAGTCACATTCAGTTGTTTTTCTTTTTCAAGCATCTGAATAATAGCGATTCTCATTGGGTGAGAAAGAGCACGGAATTTACTGGCTGCATCTTCAAGTTTGCGGGGGTCAAGAACATACTTTGACATAATATTTATTTTAAAATACAAATACAAAGATACACATTTTAACCGAAGGGCAAAAACAAAGTTAAAATTTAAACATTGAATGCACACATCCGAAAGGTTTAATTCTTTGACTTCCATTTAAAAAAGACAATTCACACAAAAAGGAAAAATCAACAGAACGGACATTACATAATTTTAATAATTGAAAAGTGGCCAGTGCTGTACCCCCAGTTGCCAAAAGATCATCATGTATCAGCACAATGTCATCTTTGGTAAAAGCATCCTGATGAATTTCCAGAACATCAGTGCCATATTCAAGTTCGTATTCAACAGAATATTTGGAGGCTGGTAATTTACCGGGTTTTCTGACAGGAACAAACCCTGCATTCAGCCGATAAGCAAGTGCACCACCTAGTATAAACCCTCTGGACTCGATTCCGGCAACCTTGGTAATGCCATAATGTTTATAATGATTGTATAAGTAGTTAACTACGAAGGTAAACAATTCAGGATCCTTTAGCGCTGTTGTAATGTCTTTAAATAAAATTCCGGGTTTTGGAAAGTCCGGTACATCCCGAATAGCATTCTTAACATCTTCAATTGTGATATTTTTCATGGATTTTTTTTTCAAAGATATTAAATTTGCATTATTGGAATATCGTAATGAAGTTTTCGGCTGATTTGATTTTTACAGGAAAAGGGAAACCGCTTAGAAATTGGGTAGTTGAGACAACTGAAAAGGGGTTGGTATTGGGTTTATATGAAAACACCAATATGCCCGATGTACAGTATTATCCAGGGATCATATGTCCCGGGTTTATTAACTCACATATACATCTTGAATTGGCAGGCGCCAGATTTGAAAACAAAAGTGGACTAAAAGGGTTTCTTGACGAAATGAAACAATGGCTTGAAGAGGATCATCAATATCCAAACTATCATGAAATTCGAAAACTGGATGAAAATTTGTTTGAACAGGGAATACAATTTTGTTTTGATATATCAAATACTGCAAAAACAATAGACACAAAAAAAAATTCACAGATAGGCTATTTTACTTTTCTTGAAATTTACGAATCAATTTCAGAAGACACAGAGAAAAAATTTGAAGAAACCTTAAAATTATTTGATTATTTTGTTCAAAAAGGGCTATTAGCTTCTGTTGTTCCCCATTCATTTTACTCTGTTTCTGACAGAATGATGAACTTATTTAAGGCATATAATATAGAAAATAAGTCACTTACATCAATTCACTTTAAGGAACACCTGAAAGAAAATATGTTGTATGACTGGAAACACGAGGTTTATAGAAGTCTGAATAATAATTATTTACAAAAATTTGGAAAAAAATTTCAAATCACAGAACAATCAGCATACTTGGAGTCATTATTTGACAGTGATCAAAGAATACTGCTCGTTCATGGGATTTATTTAGAAAGAAATGACGCAGAGACGATACTTAAACAACACAAAAACAGCGCATTATGTGTTTGTCCAACATCAAATATTTTGCTTGAAAACAGAATGACATCATGGGAAACACTTAAATTATTTTCTGACAAGGTATTTATTGGAACGGATGGTCAGGCATCAAATCCCGAAATGAATTTTTTAAAAGAAATTTTTTTATTTCAGGAAAATTATAATGAAAATATCTTTGATGTATTAAAAAGAGTTACTTATGATCCAGTACAATTTTTTGAAATAAAAAAAACGGGAATTATTACTCCAGGAAATTCCCCAGGATTGGTTTTAATTTCATCCCTGGATTTACACAAGGAAAAAATTAGCAGCTTAAGCAGATCTCGTAGATTGGTTTAATTACCATTCATCCGGTTTCACAACTTTTTCTTTCATACCTTTTTTCAGACTTTTTATAAGTCGTGAAACTTCAGCATCAACCTGAATAAGATATCCGTTCCACTTAGGACTCCAGGTAGGATCTTTTTCATCAAGCCAGCGTTCTAGTGGATATCTGGACATGGCTTTCATTGTGAAATCGGTAAAGGTATATCTGTATCTGTTTTCTTTAAATTCAAGACGAAGAACATAATTTACTACAGTGTTGGATACAACAATAACTCCGTCATCAAGAGTATCATACAGACGAATTCCGTGGTTAATTACTATAAGCCCTTCTTCAGGTTTACTAACTTTGGTAACTTCCTGAGAATTTTTATACTGACTGTTAATCCATTCAATACATCTGTTGTAAAGCGCAAGAGGTTCGCCGTTTTCCTCAACAACAGCCTGCCAGGTAATTAACCCAGTATCATCATTAACGGGGACATTTGCCTTCTGGGCATTGAGAAAAAACCCAAGAATGGTAAAAAGGAGAGTAAATGTAAATGCTTTCATGGTGTGTAGGATTTTATAAAACACAACAGAATATCAAATGATATGCCATTTCATTGCAAATATATAAAATTATATAAATTTTGTATCTCCTTTAAAATAAATCCGTAAAAAAAACGTAATTTCGTTTGTTAATTCCCGAATAATGGAAAACCTGCTGAGAAATCTTGATAATTTTATGAGAAGGTATCATTTTATACTTCTTATTAAAAATATTGTGTTTTTTCTCATATATATACTCCTTATTTTAGCATTGTTTTCTTTCCTCGAATTTAAACTGTGGCTGCATACGACACCAAGAAAAATATTGTTTTTTTTATTGCTTGCTGTAACACTGGGAATGGGTGTGTGGTATTTTCTGCTCCCGTTTATAAAAATTAGTAAGTATTACAGGAAAATTGACAGATTTGAGGCAGCTGATATTATAGGAAAATATTTCCCGGAAATACAGGACAAATTTCGTAATATTTTGGAATTAAGCAATATAGATGCTGTTTCACGTGAAAAAATGGAATTGATAAATGCAGCAATTTTACAAAAATCAAAAAAAATCTCAGGAATTCAATTTTCAGAGGCAATTCATTTAGGAAAGCTGAAGCGCATACTGCTGCTGTTTATTCCTGTTGTCGTGGGTTTTCTTTTGCTTGCTTTTAAAATTCCTGAAACATTAACGATGCCACTTGAAAGGATACTTAACTATAATGTGGAATATAAAAAGCCTCCTCCATTCGATTTTATACTCAAAAATATGGAACTTGAAGGAATGCAGGGAACACAAGTCACTCTTGGTCTAAGCATCTCAGGACAGGCTGTACCGGAAAAGGTTTCCATAATAATAAACGGAAACACATATCCAATGCAAAGACTTTCATCAACACAACATGAATATACAATACGGCAACTACGTGATGATTTTGTTTTTCAATTTGAAGCCAACGGATATTATTCCCGTGAGTACGCATTTAATGTCATAGTAAAACCCTCCTTTGTTTCGTTTAATGCGATTATAAACTATCCCTCATACATTGGAAGAAGCAGTGAAACTATTAAAAACTCAACAGATTTTTTAATTCCACAGGGGGCAAAAATTCACTGGACAATTTTTGGAAAAGATGTGTCTGAAATTTTGGTGGGAGAGAAGGAAAAAATGATTGGAATTCCAAAGGTACCAAGCAAATCTCAGGTTTTTCAGTATTCACAGCAGTTTTTCAGCCCTCAGCAAATTCAATTTATTGCACGCAATAATGAAGTGAAAGTTAATGATTCTCTGAAAGTAAATATTGAAGTTATTCCTGACCAGTATCCATCAATTAGCATGGATGAAGTTACAGACTCACTTTACATTAACAGGGTATATTTTTCTGGCATTATTTCAGATGACTATGGGTTTTCAAGATTGCAATTTCATTATAAGCTAGAAGGACAGGAAAATTTTACCCATGTTAATATTCCGTTTACACAACAGATAAATGAGCAGAATTTTTATTTTATGTTTGATTTTTCCGCTATTGATTCGTGGAGAGATGTGCCAATAGAGTATTATTTTACAGTTTCAGACAATGATGGAGTAAATGGGAGTAAGACAACCAAGAGTCAATTAAAAAAATTTGTATTACCGGATTCAGAAGAGCTCGAGAAAACCTATGAGCAAAAGCAATCAAATATTGAGGAGACTATTGCAAGAGCAATGACTGAAGCCCAGGAGATTCAGAAGGAAATAGAAGCCCTAAGATTTGAAATGATGAATTCAAAAAATATGAGTTGGGAAAATCGGAACAGACTTGAGCAGCTTATACAAAGGCAACAGCAACTTGAACAGGAAATGGATATGTTGCGTCAGGAAAGTACTGAAAAGAACATTTTTGAAGAGCAGATGAAGGAACTTGATCCAGAATTACTGGAAAAACAGCGGCAGCTTGAAGAAATGTTTGATCAGTTATTTAGTGAGGAAATGAAGGAGATGATGAGAAAAATGCAGGACATGATCAATGAAATGAATAAAGATAAAATTCTTGAAGAGATGGAAAAGATGCAGCTGAGATCAGAAGATATTGAAAAAAATCTTGAGAATAGCCTTGAATTAATGAAACAGCTTGAGTTTGAGAAAAAAATGGATGAATTGCTTGGAGATTTAGAAGCTCTGCAAGAGCAACTGGAAAAGCTGAATGAAAACACGGAAAATAAATCGAACAGTCAGGAAGAACTCATTCTGGAGCAGGAAAGGATTAATAATGAATTTGAAAAAATAAAGGAACAGATTAATGAATTGGATAGTTTGAATGACGAATTGTTCGATCCCATGCAATTTCCAGACGCTGAGGAACTGATGGATGAAATATCTGAAGATCTGAATGCAGCAAAAGAAAATATCAGCAAAGGAAAAAATTCACAGGCAGGAAAAAATCAGAAAGGTGGATCCCAAAAAATGGAGGAATTATCTCAGATGATGCAATCTGCAATGGACTCATATCAGGAAGAAACTTTAGCTGAGGATATTGAGAATCTTAAAATGATTCTGAAAAATCTTATTAACATTTCCTTTGCACAGGAGAGCAATATTCAGCTGGGTTTGGGTTTGGGACCAAGAGACCCACGATACGTGAACGTGTTGTCGAACCAGAAAAAGCTAATTCAAAGGTTTAAAATTGTTGAGGACTCTCTTTACTCATTGGGTAAGAGACAAATCATGATACAACCTCTGATTACGCAAGATATTGGTCTTATCAGAATGAATTCAAAAAAGATTGATGAATATCTTACAGTAGGGGCTTTGGCTGCAGCCATGACGCACCAACAATATCTTATGCAATCTGTTAATAATCTGGCATTGCTTTTAATAGAGGCGCTTGAACAGATGAATTCACAGATGCAGCAGCAGTCAAGTGGAAATTGTAGAGGCAACTGTAAGAGCAAGGGAAATAAGCCCGGAAACAAACCAAGTGCAAAATCTATGAAGCAGCTTCAGGAGCAACTTAATCAGCAGATGGAACAACTGATGAAACAAATGAAAGAAGGAAAACAAGGAGAAGGTGGACAAGCTTATAGCGAGCAACTTGCAAAAATGGCTGTCCAACAGGAGGCAATACGCAGACAGTTGCAGGATTATGCTGAAATGTTAAAATCAATGGGAATACCGTTTGACCAGAACATACTTAATGAATTGTTGCAAAACATGGAACAAACAGAAAAGGATCTTGTTAAAAAGCAATTGAATCAGTCAACAATGAACAGGCAAAATGATATCCTTGTAAGATTAATGGAGTCCGAAAAAGCAGAGTTAGAACGGGAAAAGGACGAAAATCGTACATCAAGAACTGGAAAAGTTATTAACAACAGTAACCCTGAAGAGTTTTTTCAGTATAAGAGAAACAAAACCACTTCTGAAGAAATTATTAAATCCGTTCCCCCGATGTTTAATGGTTTCTACAGGCAAAAAGTAAGTAAGTTTTATATTGAGTTAATCAACTGGAAATGAGAGAAAAGAACTATACTCTTGTTCTGAAAAGTCATTTTGGAGAAATGACAAAGCTTGAACAGTTTGTTGAAAAAATCAGCGATGAATATAATATTGGTCACACCTATTTTTCAAACATTATAGTATCGCTTACAGAACTGGTTAAAAACGCCATTATTCATGGCAATAAAAATAGTCAAAATAAAAACGTCTCGGTGACATTTGAAAACATTTCAGGGAAGCTTGTATTTACTGTTACTGATGAAGGAACAGGGTTTTCTTTTGCAATACCTTCAGTTGAAGACTTGTTGATCAATGAAAATATTAAGAATGGCTTATCAATAGTTTACTCTTTGAGTGACGGAATGAACATCAGGAAGAATGGATCTGAAGTTGAGGTGTCTTTTGATATTGCAGCGGCTAATGAATTGTTGAGCAGATCGAGGATAGATGCACTAAATGCCTTGAAAAAAACAAAAGAACAGAAGAAATCTCTCCATGAATAATGAGATTATTCAGCAGATTAATTTTTACTGTCAATCAGCTAATATTTCTGAGGATAAATCAAACGTAATAATTCATTTTTTAAAAAACCTACTTGTTTCTGTGTATTTACAGAATGAATTTGTTATTACCGTTGTGTTTGTTGATAAAAGGGATATACTTGAGATGAACAAAAAGTATTTGCAACATGCATATGAAACAGATTTATTAACATTTGACTTTACTGAAGATTTCGGAGTGTTTTCTGGGGATTTGTATGTGTGTCCTGAATTAGCATTTGAAAATGCTCAGAGACTGGGCGTTGATCAAGACGAAGAGTTGGTAAGAGTTATATGTCACGGAATTCTTCATTTGATTGGATATAATGACAAAACAGAAGAAGATATTACAGAAATAAGAGTACAAGAAGAGAGATGTCTTGAGTATTTCAGAAATGCTGAAAAGTATTAACTTTGCAGTTTTTCAGGAAAAATGTTACAGAAATATGATATTCTTGTAGTGGGCGGAGGACATGCAGGGTGTGAAGCAGCATGGACTGCTGCTCAGAAAGGCTGCAGCGTATTATTGGTGACACAGCATCTGAGCAATGTTGGAATGATGTCATGTAACCCGTCAATAGGAGGTGTGGGAAAGGGACAACTTGTAAGAGAAATTGATGCGATGGGTGGGCAAACAGGAATTATTGCAGATTTGTCTATGTTGCAAATCAGAATGTTGAATAAATCTAAGGGTCCTGCAATGTGGAGTCCAAGAAGTCAGAATGATCGCCGACTTTACTCGTTTTACTGGAGGAAAAAACTTGAGTCAAATCCGAACATTCATTTTTGGCAGGACACAGTGGTTGGAATTCTGGAAAAAAATCAAAAAGCCATAGGTGTTGAAACAAAGATGCAGCAAAAAATATTTGCAGAAGCAATTATCATCACTGCCGGGACATTTCTGTCGGGAAAAATATATATAGGAGAATACACTGCTGATGGCGGTCGAATTGGAGAAGAAGGAGCTCATGGTCTTACGGCTGCATTATCCAGCATGGGCATAGAATATGACAAATTAAAGACAGGAACCTCAGTTAGGCTGGACGGCAGGTCCATAGATTTTTCCAAAATGCAGGAGCAGAAGGGGGATGAACCAGCATTTGGTTTTTCATTTACTGATGTCAAACTGCCGGAAAGACAATTAAGTTGTCACATTACACATACAAACGAAAAGGTACATGATATTTTAAGAATCGGATTTTCAAGAAGTCCATTGTTTACAGGCAGAATAGAAGGGACCGGACCGCGATATTGTCCCTCTGTTGAGGATAAAATTGAAAGGTTTTCAGACAAAAATTCACATCATTTATTTCTGGAGCCGGAAGGCTGGGACACTAATGAATACTACATCAACGGATTTTCTTCATCACTTCCGTTTGAAATACAAACAGAAGCACTGCGACACATCTCTGGACTTGAGAATGCCAGAGTGCTAAGACCCGGCTATGCAATAGAATATGATTATTTTCCGCCAGTACAGTTAAAAAACACACTTGAGAGTAAATTTGTTGAGAACTTATATTTTGCAGGCCAGGTGAATGGAACTACCGGATATGAGGAAGCAGCAGCGCAGGGATTGATGGCCGCTCTGAATGCAGCAAACAAAATAGGAAAGGAACCACCTCTTGTTTTAGGTAGGAATCAGGCTTATATCGGAGTGTTAATAGATGATTTGGTGACTAAGGGCATTGACGAACCCTATAGATTGTTTACCTCTAGGGCAGAATACAGACTAATGCTACGCCAGAGTAATGCAGACTATCGGTTAATAGACGTTGCCTATGCTTCAGGAATAATATCAGAAGCCCGTTATATTTCAACAAAAATGAAATATGAAAAGGTACAACAGCTTCAAGAGTTTTTAAGAGAAAGTAGCGCGGAACCAGGAAGGTATAATGAAGCACTTGAACAAATGGGTTCAAGTATGCTTACACAAAAAGTTCCTACTATACACTTATTGTTAAGGAATGAAATATCAATACAGCTTCTCGTGGAAAACAAACTCATTGCAATTCCGGAATTTTTAAATTGCAAGGAGATTATTGAAGAGACAGAAATTGCTATTAAGTACCGATCATACATAGAGCGGGAAAAAGAAGTATCAGAAAGACTTCAAAAGTTAGAGAATATTAAACTCAGCCCAGACTTCGACTATCATTCCCTTAAATCGTTGTCCTATGAGGCACGCGAAAAACTAACAAAACATAAGCCAGCTAACATTGGAATGGCATCAAGAATTTCAGGAATTTCACCTTCTGACATCAATGTGTTGATAGTTTATCTGAAAAAATGATGTTTCACGTGAAACAATTGTTGTAAATGCTTGACTAACAGAAGAAAACATCTATTTTTTCAATGCATTGTTGATTTTTTCAATATAGTCCAGCGAGTCATCAATATAAAAATGAATTTCGGGGATGTGTCTGAGGTTGTTGCGAAGTTTCTTACCAAGTAAAAAACGAACTTCGGCGGAATTTTCTGTAAAGTTATTAATAAATGCTTCTTTGTCTTCAGTAGCAAACACACTTAAATAAAATCTTGCAATTCCAAGATCAGAGGTAACTCTTACCATAGTAACAGTGACAAAAGCTTTTCCACATAAATGCTTGATTTCTTTCAAAAGTAGTTTAGAAAATTCTTTCTGAAGTAATTTGCTGATTTTTTGTTGTCTGATACTGTCCATGAAAAAAAATTATTTATACGGGTGAAAAAAGAACAGAATAAGAACCCGAAAAATTTGTAGGTTTGCTTTTGTTTTGCAAAAATACAAATAAACAAACGATAACAAACAAGAATTTACTTCGTTATTAACAGATGAAAAAGATTTCAATATTATTATCTCATGCACGACCATTCTGGAAAAATGCACTCGCAAGTGTTATTTTTAATGTGTTATCAGTACTCTTTGGGTTGTTTTCTCTCACCATGAGTATCCCGTTTCTTCAGATTCTGTTTAAACCTGAAACAGCTGTTGCCATTTCTGAAAGCAGGCCTGATTTTGAACTTAACAAAGATGCAATTCTGAATATCTTTTATTTTTATATGAACAAAATCATTTCCGGAGAAAATACGATCAATGCACTATTGTTTATCTGTATGCTCATCATTGTGATGTTTTTTCTAAAAAACCTCTGCCGTTATCTTGCAATGTTTTACCTTGCCCCACTACGTAACGGAGTCGTCAGGAATATTAGAAACCGCTTGTACAAAAAAATTCTGATTCTTCCACTTTCCTATTTTGCCAAAGAGAAAAAGGGAGACATTATGGCAAGGATTTCTTCTGATGTACAGGAAGTGGAGTGGAGTATTGTTTCTTCTTTGGAAATGCTTTTTCGCGAACCTATTGCACTGATTTTTTATGTTTGCACCCTTTTTGTGCTTAGTCCTAAACTAACGTTGTTTTCTCTGTTATTACTTCCTGTTGCAATTTGGTTGATTAATATGATCGGAAAAAGCCTAAAAAGAACATCCGTCAAAGTACAGAATCGGCTTGGTGTTTTGTTTTCGATTATTGAGGAAACTATTTCAGGGTTGCGAATAATTAAAGGTTTTAATGCGATTGAATTTTCAAATGAAAAGTTTGTGTCAGCAAATCAAAAGTTTTATCGTCTCAATAACAGATTATTCAGAAAAAGGGATCTTGCATCTCCGCTTAGTGAGTTTTTGGGTGCAGCAATACTGGTTGTAATTATTTGGTATGGAGGAAAACTTGTGCTAAGAAACCCTGAAACATTCAGTGCTGATATGTTTATCCTTTTTATTCTTGTGTTTTCTCAGATTATTCCGCCCGCTAAAGCAGTCACTACTGCATTTTACAATATACAGAAGGGCTCAGCGTCCATTCAGAGAATCAATTATGTTCTTGATGCGGAAGAAAAAATTATGGAAGATTCTGTTCCCGTCAGAAAATCAACGTTTGAAGAATCAATAGTTTTTGAAAATGTTTCTTTGAAATATGAGCAGGCAGATATTGATGCACTGCAGTCTATATCATTGACAATAAAAAAAGGGGAAAAAATTGCACTTGTCGGTGCTTCCGGAGCTGGAAAGTCGACATTTGTGGATTTGCTTCCCCGGTTTTATGATGTTACAGAAGGTCAGATTACCATTGACGGTATCCCTCTTAAAAAACTCCACATTGAAGACCTTAGAGGTCTGTATGGAATTGTCTCTCAGGAAACGATTCTTTTCAATGATACTGTCAGAAACAACATTGCATTCGGACTGTCAGGTGTCTCAGATGAATCAATTGAGATTGCAGCCAAAATGGCCAATGCTCATGATTTTATCATGAAAACACCCATGGGTTATGATACAATCATAGGAGACAGGGGCATGAAACTTTCGGGAGGAGAAAAACAACGCTTGAGCATTGCCCGTGCAATTTTACGGAATCCTCCGATTATGCTGCTTGATGAGGCAACCTCAAACCTGGATACTCTTTCTGAACACCTTGTGCAGGAGGCTCTTGATGGCCTTACCAAAGACAGAACTGCAATAATTGTTGCTCACAGACTTTCAACAATTATTCATGCAGACAGAATTATTGTGCTTGATAATGGGTTGTTGGTGGAAGAAGGGCCACATGCCTGCTTGCTTGAACAAAAAGGGAAATACTATCAATTATACAAAATGCAAGCTTTTCAATAATCAACTTCAGAAAGCGACAGGATATGTTAAAAAGTGTTAACAATTAAAGCACTAAATTAAATCTTTCCTAACTTTGTAAGTGTTTTTGATTGGTTTAATATTTCAGAAACATGAGGAAATATTATTTCATTAGTTTATTTTTTGCAATCAGTCCGCTTATCCTTGTTTCCCAAAGCTTCAACTGGCATGAATATGATGTTATTCATTATGATATTCATCTTTCAGTAACAGATATTTCTTCCCATCAGATTTACGGAAATACAGTCTTGACCTGTGTGTCCCAAGTGAATGGTTTGGACAGTGCTTTTATGTATCTTGCGGATCTGAACATAGACAGTATTTTTGTGAATGGAATAAAGACAGTTCAGTTTAATCATTTCAAAGATAGTATTATTTGCCTGGAATTGCCGATGATATTACAACAGGGCGATACTTTTCAGATTTCTGTGTTTTACGGTGGGCAACCAATAATTGATCCCAGTGGTTTTGGCGGCTTTTATTTTTCTGGGGATAATTTGTATGCTTATAATCTTGGAGTGGCATTTACTGACGATCCTCATAGTTACGGGAGAGTATGGTTTCCTTGTATTGATTCGTTCACAGAAAAGGCAATGTTTGATTTGTATATAACCACAACGACTCCTCAATGGGCAATTTGCGGAGGCAATCTGGTCTCAAAGGTACTTGATACGCTTTACGGAACTACACTTTCGCATTGGCAAATTACAAAACCTATTCCGCCTTATCTGGTTTCAGTTGCTGTTTCAGATTATGTTCTTGTTGCTGATACTTTTCAGGGAGATTTGGGAGATATTCCAATTCATGTGTATGTACGTCAGACCGATTCTGCTAATGTAACAGGCTCTTTTTCGAATTTAAAAACATTGGTTGAGGGATTTGAGGATTATTTCGGAACATACAGATGGGACAGGGTTGGATATGTTGGTGTTTCTTTCAATTATGGTGCAATGGAGCATGCAATGAATATTGCTTACCCCAGAATAGTTATCAACGGCACCCTTGCTTATGAATCGCTGATGGCACACGAACTTGCTCATTCCTGGTTTGGAAACCTCGTCACCTGTGCCTCAGCGTCAGAAATGTGGATTAATGAAGGATGGGCTGTGTTCTCGGAATATATATTTAAGGAGATTATTTACGGAGCAGATGCAGCGCGAGATTATATGCGGTCAGAGCACAAAATGGTTCTGCAACAGGCGCATATTGATGATGGCGGATTCAGGGCAGTACACGGTGTGCCTCATGATTATACATACGGAACTACTGTCTATAACAAGGGAGGGCTGGTTGTACATGCTCTGAGGCATTATATGAGCGATTCCCTGTTTTTTGAAACAGTCAGGGCATACACAGACACATATCAATTTGATAACATTTCTACCGAAGAGTTAAGAGATTTTTTCTCTGCTACTTCAGGGATGAACCTGAATGATTTTTTTGATGCATGGATTTATCGTCCCGGATTTTCTACTTTTGTTACAGATTCATTCCATGTGGAACAATCCGGATTGGATTTCATAGTACATGTGTTTTTCAGGCAACTTCTAAGGGGAACATCACAGTATGCACTGAAGAATAAATTTGAAGTTCTTTTCATTGGACAGAATTTTGAAACCCAAATAGAAACTGTCTGGATTTCGGGCGAAAACGGATCTTCCTCCTTCACGCTTCCATTTAAGCCGCTTGCTGTTCTTATTGATCCCATGGATAAAACGGCTTTTGCAACAACCAAATATAATCATTTGTTTACCGAAACTGCTTCTGTTAACTTCCCTTATACATTTTGCCGTCTTGATGTGAATGAGTTGCAGACTGACTCTATCAGGTTATTCATTCGGCATCACTGGTCTGCACCCGATCAGAACGTGGGTACAGGAAGTCAAATATACAGAGTTTCAGATGCAAGATTTTGGGAAATTGATGGCATTATGGAAGGAACAGAAGATATTGCAGTTCGGTTTCAATATAACAGAACTACTAGTGTCAGCACAGGAAATCTAGACAACACTTTACTTCCAACCACGGCATCAACAGATTCACTGGTGCTGTTATATCGTCCAGGAGCAGGCTTCGACTGGACAATTATCCCATTTACCAAAAGCGGAACAGCGTATGCCGGCAGTTTGATTACGCCTCAATTATTACCCGGACAATATACGCTGGGTGTGGGTGAACCAAATCAATCAGAAATTTTATCGTATGAACTTCAAAATCAAAATATCATGAAAGTTTTTCCGAATCCTTCAAACGGACATTTTACCATAGAAGTGGAAACTGACTGTCCGCAGCCAAGCTTATGGATTTTCAATAGCATGGGAAAACAGATTGATTGTATTCCAATGCAAGGAAAGAATTCTGTTGAGTGGAAACCAAATGGTATTCCGGTAGGAATGTATATCATTCAGCTGCGCGACAACAGAAAAAAAGTAATGCTTGACTCAAAAAGTGTGATCTACGAAAAATAGACACTACAAGCGTGCTGTCTCAGAAATTAACTGAGAAGTATTTTTTACCAGAACTTTTTACCCGCGAATATATTACGGGGAAAATGGTTTTTTTGAACCGGATGATAGATAGAAAAGGATAACATATCATTAAAAAATCCCTGAATGTATAATTGTGAGGTAAGATAGTATTAAGGAGGGGTGTAAATTATTAACTTTACAAAAAAAACTGTCTATGTTTTTCCTTGCATATCATAGTAAAGCCCACCGGATTTTAATTCATATTTTGTTCTGGCTGAGTTACATTTCTTTTTATTCAGCACTTGTTGCAGTGAATACAGATATCGGTTTTTTTTTGAAATTTTTCTGAAAACCTTTTATTAAGTGCCATTAGACATGTTTGCAACATATTTAACACTATACTTACTGTTACCCAAATTTCTTATTGTTAGAAAATACCCCTGGTTTGCTGTATTGTTTATTGTGTTTGTATTTATCACAATTTTCATAAATCTGTCCATCTCGATCTACGCTTATATTCCGAGTTATTTTCCGGAAAGCAACAGAAATTAACCTTTCAATTTTTGACATATATGTCATGCTGGCAAGCACATATATTATTGTTGTTTTTGCTGCTTGCATCAAGCTTGCAAAGCTCTGGCTAATAACAAAAGGACAAAGCCCGAATTGAAAATGAACATATTGAAAGTGAACTTGCGTTACTAAAATCACAGATCAATCCACATTTTATTTTTAATACCCTGAACAATATAGATGCATTGATGCAGGTCAATCTGCAAAAGGCATCTCAGAGCATCATTCAGATCTCTGATATTATGCCCTATGTTACTTATGAAGCAACAGCGGATTTTGTGCCTGTGGAAAAGGAAATCAATTATCTGAACGGGTTTATTGAACTGCAGAAATTGCTTTTTGGAGAGAATTTTATCAGACTTGATATTCAGGCAGATCAGGTGGGTAAAATGATTGCACCAATGTTGTTTATTCCTCTTGATGAAAATGCTATCAAGCATGGAGATAAAAAGAATAATATGCCTGCAGTGCAGATTGAAACCACTATTGACAGTGACATTCATTATAAAGTAATGAACCCTGTCAGCATGATTCCCGTTCATAAAGACATGTGCGGGGGACTTGGGTTGAAAAATCTCAAATGCAGACTGGAATTGATTTATCCAGGACGACATATTCTCAACACAAATATTATAGATCACAAATTTATTGCAGAACTATGGATACACTGAACATACGATGCGTAATAGTGGACGATGAGCCTTTAGCAATAGAAAAACTGAAAGGTTTTGTTTCAAAGGTCCCATATCTTCAGCTTGTTGCAACATATCGAAGCGCCATTGAAGCAATCCCCTTGCTGCAAGCAGAAAATGTAGATCTTTTGTTTTTGGACATTCAAATGGAAGATTTTACCGGAATACAACTACTGGAAGTTCTTAAAAACAAACCCTGTGTTATTTTTACAACAGGGTATAGTGAATATGCAGTCAAAGGTTATGAACTTGACGTTTGTGATTATTTGTTAAAGCCAATTTCTTTTGAACGGTTTATGCTTGCTGTGAATAAAATTATTGAAAAACTCAGACAAAAGCCTGAAAACGATCATGTAATAAATACAGAAATTCAAGTGTCAAAAGCGGTTGATTTTATGCTTGTAAAAGCAGATTATTATTCGCAGAAAATTGCATCTTAGGAAAATTTTGGAGGGAAAGAAAAATTACATTAGAATTCATACTGCTGAAAAATGAGAAATGACCTTTCAGACCTTTAAAAATATGGAAGATATTCTCCCAGCAGATCAGTTTTGCCGTATTCATAAATCATACATTGTTTCTCTGAAAAAGATTGATAAAATTGAAAGAAATCAGGTTATTGTTAAAGGAGAAAGACTGCCAACAGGAGAAACATATCGCAAAACATTTTTTGATCTTCTGAAAAGACTTAGTATTTTTCACTTAAAAGCTTTTTAGCATCTGCTTCAGGAATATGAATTGTGTCACCAAGGAACTTTGGTTTTGCACTAAATAAAAAATCAAGAAATACCTTTACCCGGGCAAATTTTTCTCTCATTTTTGTTTTCAATCCTGTGTATTTTGGAACATCCCGGGCGGCAAAACCTACAACATCATAATTCAAATGCTTGCCTATGTACACAGCACGTTCCACGTGAAATCGCTGAGAAATTACGGTAAATGATTGCTGTCCGAAAATCTCTTTTGCCCTTACCATTGAATCAAAAGTGCGGAATCCAGCATGGTCAAGAATAATCCTCTCAGAGGGTATTCCGTGAGAAATAAGAGCTTTTTTCATGTCAAGTGGCTCATTGTAGTATTTTGTTCCGTTATCCCCGCTAACAAGCACATATTCAATTTTGCCTGCGGAAAACAAATCGGCAGCAGCTTCAATCCGATATGTAAAATATAGATTTTCTCTTCCATCAGATAATTTTTTTGAAGTACCAAGCAAGAGGCCTACCTTGTTGAAAGGAATACTATCACACTCCGTGTAAATGAATTTTTCGTACCTTACCCGAACTCTCCAATCGGCAAAAACAATAAAGAGAACGGAGAGTACTCCTAACCAGAAAAGCAGACGCATGAACCGGCGAAATGATTTTGAATGAAGAAAAACGGAAATCAACCTGAAAAACTTCATGGAAAATGTTTACCTGAAAACGCAGATTTTAAGCAAATAGTTTCATCAGAACACTCAGAAATACAATTTTACTGGTTTTATCACCATTACAGCGGAATATGGAATGAAATGACAAAATATTTCCCGGTAGTTTGTTTTTTTGTCTTTATTTCATGAAGTGCAGGAATGCAGTATCCGATTGTGCTTCCAACAATAGCACCGGCGATAATATCTGTGGGGAAGTGTTTGCCAGAAGCATATCTTAAATAACCGACTCCGGATGCACAAAGAAGAGATGAACTCCACACAAGAGGTCTGAGGGGAGAATCGGGATGTGTTTTGCTGAAAACAGAAGAAAGGAAAACAGCCGAACAAAAAGCCAGGGAAGTATGCCCGGAAATAAATGAGCGTCTGGCATCTGTTCTGACTTTTTCATGATAGGGGACCATAGCATTATATGTGTAAGGTCTGATTCTCAGGGTAGTTGTTTTTGTTACACCGGTAAAAACCATAGTTAAAAACAAGTTTTCAAAGGCCATCAGTGTATAAACGGAGCTGGTTTTTCTGATATCAGAGGAGGCCAGCAAAAAAACAGGCGATGTCATGCACAGTAATAAGCCGGCATCAGATACTCTGGACAGAAACGGAGACCATTTTTTTGTTGCAGAACGATCAAACTGATTAATACTCAAGGGGTCAAGGGTTTCTATTTGCTGATCGCTGAGACAGGTATCTCTCAGATGGAAATACATACTGCTTAATCCCAGGCCAATAACCGATCCTGCAATACTCAGATCTGTTTGTGATTTGTATTCATAGGGAAATTGTCCCTTAACGGTGAAAAACAGAAAAAACAAAAAAAGCAAAAGAAAAGTAAAACGTTTCATGGCATCACAAAAATACATAAACAATTCTGCAATATTGACATTTGTGTTACATGCTCTGCAGGTGTAAAATGTTTCATTTTAATGGGAATTTTGTATTTGTTAGAGAGTTCTCTGCAGAGCTCAAACATTTTTTTTGAAAACGGAGATTGACAATGATAGGAAATACCAAACATTCGAATATATTGTTCCCTGAAACCATGAAAACATTCACCCAAATCCGTTATTGGAATAATTTTATAGTTATTTCTTTGTTGGTAGAATCAAAATGTAATGCTTTCATAGCCAGCAAGAAAATCTTACAGCAAAAAAAGATTTTTTTTATGGATATATAACATCAAAACTATAGATAATCTGAATATTACAAATATTATTTTCTAATGACGGTCATTAGAAATAATGAGTTTAATGAAGGGTTTGGGAAAAAAGGAAATCACTTCAAGACATTTGCCAACAATACCCAAGTCTTTTTCTGCGCTCATGTATGGATCATTCATACTGCCTGTTTCAATGGTACCTTTTGATTTTTAGAGAGATAACTTCCTGGCAAGAAGTTGAGGAGCGTTAATTTTTGCCCGAATACGGGATAAATCCCCGATGTTGTTTCAAAAACTTCTTGTGTCACAATAAATGCAGTAATGTGAACATCTGCTATAGACATTCATGCTGTATGAAATCCCAAACTAGTGATCAGGACAATTTCGTAGGGAGGAAAGAATGGTTTAGGATTGGATTTGTTCGTACATTGAGAGAACAGAGCATTTTCAGATGAAAACCGAGAGCGGCAAACGGGATTCGAACCCGCGACCCTCAGCTTGGGAAGCTGATGCTCTACCGGCTGAGCTACTGCCGCATTGAATGAACAAAATTAAAAAAAAATAAGATTCCGAATTATTATAAATACTTTGTCAGGCAATTTTTTATCTGCCCATAGTATGAACTTCCAAAAAGTAACAGATGCACAAGTAATGGGTATAAATTAAAGAGATCAATCCTTGATTGCCATTCTTTTTCCAGAGGATAAGCAGTATTATAAGAGTCATAGAATCGATGTGGAAATGCTCCAAAAAGCGTGGAAAAAGCAAGGTCAGCCTCCCGATGTCCATAATAAATGGCTGGGTCAATCAAACAGACACTACCTGTTTCATCTGAAAGAACATTTCCTCCCCACAAATCTCCATGAAGTAGGGCAGGCTTCTCATCAGGGATTAAGCTGTCCATCCGGCTGAATAAGTGTTCAAATTGCCGAACCAGATTCTTCTCTGCCAAGCCTTGCTGTTCCGCTTTTAAAAGAAGGGGGTAAAGCCGTTGATTTATAAAAAAATCTGACCATGAGGCGGAATTTTTGTTGCTTTGAGTTATTGAGCCGATATAATTATTGTGATCCAGACCAAACAGAGATGTAGTGTTTTTGTGCAATGATGCAAGTCCGAAACCAAAGTCATCCCAAAAATCGGTTTTTCTGTTTCCTGAGCGGATAAACTCCAGAATGAGATAGCTTGTATCTTCATGTTCTCCATAGAGAACAACAGAAGGAATACGAAGACATCCTGTTTTTGCAAGCATAATCAGCCCTGCAGCCTCAGCCTCAAACATGCCCGGGAAACGTTTTGCAGTATTTGTTTTAATAAAATAACTGCCTGTGTTTGTTACCATCTCAAACCCGTTATTAATACAACCTCCGGACAAAGAACGCTTTTTTAAAAATTGTACTGATTGTCCTGTATGAAGGGACAATAGGTAAACTAAATGATCAAAAAGGGATTGATTCATAAAAAAAACTTATTTAAGCGGAAAACATTCAAGCGAAATGTGTTTGGCCCCACTGGGAAACAACAGGCTTTCATAAAGCACAAACTGATCAATGAAGTATTCTCCTGCATTGAAGTCTTTGAACTTATCCAGAATAGCCTGAAAACGAGGCAATTGATCAATATGATTGATTCTGCCCAGCGTAAGATGTGGAACAAAATTTTGCCGGGTATCAGGAAACCCGGATTCGGCAAGCGAGACTTTGATTTTCTGAAATAAATACAAAAACATGCCATTATCTTCAACGCCCAGCCACAAGACTTTGGGACGATATTTACTGCCGAATATCTTTAATTGTTTCAACCTGATATGAAAGACAGATTCTTTAAAGAGTGTCTGTTTTATTGCTTTTGATATGGCTTGAATACTTCCGGTAGGTGTGTCTCCGAAGAAACGAAGTGTAATGTGCATTTGTTCAGGATTTGCCCAGGAAATGGAGTCAAATTTTGTTTGTTGTTTCAACTGAGAAAGAACACTAAGAACAACTGGATTGGGATTAATATGCGTAGCAAAAAAAAGGCGTTTAGTGGTTGCCATTGAAATAAAGGATTGACAGGATACAAAGATATGATATTTGCAGACATCTGCATCTCTGATGTTTTTCGTAATTTTGCTAAAAAAATTGAGGAACAGAGATTTATGGAAAAAAGGAAACGGGGTTCAGATTCTCAGGGGCGGAGAAATAATAAGACAGAAAAAACTTTCAGCATAGGGATAAAATCAGGAGGAACAGAAAGTAGTGGTGTTGAGAAAATAAAAAGACAGTCAGAAACCGAAAAGGAAGAAAGTCCATATGGAAAAGGGAAACCCTCAGATACACGTGGTGACAGACAACACAGGGGTCGGTCGGCGAATTATGGTGATAAACGAAAGGATGGAGAAAAGAGGGTGTATTCAAGGTCCGGACCAGAGGAACAACAGGAGGGTCCTGACAGAAGAAGGCAGAATTTGAAAGATAGGAATGATAAAACAGAAAAGAAATTTCACAAAACGCCGGGAGGTTACAGGGAACACAAAAGACAAGAATTAATCCGCTTAAACAAATATATTGCAAATGCAGGATATTGTAGCCGCAGAGAGGCGGACACACTGATTTCGTCGGGTGCTGTTACTGTTGACGGAAAAATTGTGACAGAACTTGGCTTTAAGGTAAATCCGGGTGCTGTTGTGAAAATTGACAATCAGACTTTACGGCAGGAAAAGTATCAGTATTTACTGCTGAATAAGCCAAAAGATGTGATCACAACATGTGATGATCCTCAGGGAAGACTCACTGTGTTAAACCTGATTAGGGGAGCTTGTCGGGAAAGATTATATCCGGTTGGAAGGCTTGACAGGAATACGACAGGACTATTGTTAATGACCAATGACGGAGAGTTTGCGAAAAAAATTGCCCACCCTTCATCCAAAATCAAAAAACTTTATGAAGTAACCCTTGACAAGAGATTGAAAAAAGAACATTTTGACGAAATAGCAAAGGGAGTTTGGATTGACGATGATACCTTTGTTGATGTTGATGATCTGGCATTTGTTGAGGGAACAAAGTCAGGAACTGTTCTTGGTATTGAAATCCATAGCGGAAAATATCATGTTGTAAAGCGGATTTTTGAAAAATTCGGATATAAAGTTACCAAACTCGACAGGACAAAAATTGATATTCTCACAAAAAAAGATCTTCCAAGAGGAAGATGGAGGTTTTTATCTGACTCAGAGATACAACTGCTGAAAAGATATTAAACAATGGATGGTATGGAAAAAATTAAATGGCTAATAATTGCATTTTTAATTGCCATCATTGCGTTTGTAATTTTTTTTAGTTCAACTGCAGAAGAGAAAGAACCGCTCAAAAATTATACTGAATTTGAAGTTTCCTGTTCAGATATTGTTCCCAGAGAAGGAAAACCGATCATATTGAGAGAAGGTACATATCAATTGTTTCTTGAAGAATTTCAGATTGTAGAAGGAAAGGGCAAGGGGTGGCATCTTCGGTTCTCAGCTCCTGACCATGGCAAAGAAATGATTCTTGTGTTTGATGCGGTGGATACTACAGGTACGATTTTAACTGACAATTACCCTCAGGTTTTTAGTTTCAGCAGTTCTGGAGATTCCCTTGAGAATAATAAACCTGTATTATTTAGGGGTTCTGTTCTCGTGGGGTACTCAAAACGAATTTCAGAAAATTATATTCAAGAAGATGTTATTCCTATGCTGAATTTTCATTGCCGAATAGATACTGCCTGGGTCAATGATACCATTGGTGGTTTTGTTATGAGATATAAGGCCACTCATTCCGATGTTCTGGCAGATGTATATGGAATGCGTTATCAGATACAGGGCACAATGAATGTTGATTCAGCCAGAATTACCAGACGGATACTACAACAACAATAATTTGATGTAAATTTGCAAATAAATGCCGAATTTATGGAATTGACGAAAGACAATGTACTCAGGGCTCTTTCAGAGGTTATTGACCCTGATTTAAAAAAGGATTTAGTTTCTCTTGGAATGATCGATAATATTAATATCGAAGAAAACAGGCTTAAATTTGATTTGGTTTTAACAACACCAGCCTGCCCGTTAAAAAACTATTTAAAGGAATCCTGCGAAAAGGCTGTTTATTCAAACATTTCTTCAGATATTAAGATAAATATCAACATTACATCTCGGGTTACAGGCAAGAAAAGAGAGCAAAGTATTAAGAACCTGGAAAAGGTAAAAAACATTATTGCAGTTGTTTCAGGAAAAGGTGGTGTTGGAAAATCTACAATTGCTGCCAATCTTGCAGTAGGACTGGCCATGGAAGGTGCCAGTGTGGGATTGATGGACGGAGATATCTATGGTCCATCTGTCCCTATTATGTTTGGACTTGAAGGTCAAACCCCATTTGTGGTTCAGCAGGGTGAACAACAACAGATTGAACCAATTACTGCTTTCGGGGTAAAGGTTGTTTCGATAGGCTTTTTTATTTCACCCGAAGCATCTCTTATGTGGAGAGGTCCACTGGCATCTAATTATCTGAAGCAGCTGATCACTGACACCAATTGGGGCGAGTTGGACTATCTTGTTTTTGATATGCCTCCAGGAACCGGAGACATGCATTTGACGCTGGTTCAGACTGTTCCGGTTACAGCTGCAGTTGTTGTCAGTACGCCACAGAAAATTGCTCTTGCTGAT
Source organism: uncultured Bacteroidales bacterium (assembly GCA_964428185.1). Taxonomy (GTDB): domain Bacteria; phylum Bacteroidota; class Bacteroidia; order Bacteroidales; family DTU049; genus CAYMAZ01. Next base: position 8,164 of record CAYRXH010000018.1, on the reverse strand, counting down.
GCCCGAAAAGCTGTTTCTATGTTTGCCGATGGAAAAATCAATGTGCCCATTCTTGGGATGGTTGAAAATATGGCATATTTTGAAACCTCAGACTTGCCTGGGAAGAAATATTATTTGTTTGGAAAAGAAGGAACAAAACAGCTGGCTGGATCATTGAATGTTTCATTGCTAGGTGAAATTCCTATTGTGGAAGACATTTGTTTGTCAGGAGATCAGGGAGTTCCGGCTGTAATGGGAAACAATCCTATTGCCGCATCAGCACTGCTTGATTTTTGCAAGAAGACAGCACAGGCTGTTTCTATTAGAAATGCCTTTGGAAATCCAACACAAATTGTTGAAATGAACACTTAATAATTAACCAATACTATGGAAAATCAAACTATTCATCCACTGACGGATAAAGTAAAAAATGTTATTGAGCAAATCAGACCATATCTACAGAATGATGGGGGTGATATAAGATTTGTAACAATAACTCCTGAGAATATTGTTCATGTTGAATTGCAGGGTGCATGTCATTCTTGTCCCATGGCCATTCAGACAATGAAGGGAGGTGTTGAAGCAACGATAAAAAAATATGTTCCTGAAATTGAAAGCGTCATTGCTATCAATATGGCAAAATAAAAAAAGGAAACACTTTTCTGTGTTCCCTTTTTTGTTTGAATTTTAAAAACTAATCAACAATCAGCTTTTTGCAGATTGATTCGCTGTTGGTAGTTAGTTGAAGAAGATATACTCCTGCCTGCCAGGATGCAACATCGAATTTCAACTGTGTTGTTCCTGCTTCAATAAGCAGAGGTGTTTTCATGATTTCCTGTCCTGTCAGCGAACGAATACAGAGGACTGCATCGGTCCTGAAAGGAGAAGTAATTTCAAGCACAGCATTGCATGATGCAGGGTTGGGAAATACTGATACTGTGTTGACCGTATTATATTCTGAAATGTCTGCACTGGTTGTTCCGATATCTGTTTTTAATACTCTGATATATATATAAGTGTTTGTTCTGACAGCATCTTCATCACCACGGACATGCAAGCCAGGCTCATCGTCCATCTGAAATGTAATATGCACATAATCATCACTGGTTTTTGACATTGCGCCGAAAACACATTCGTCAAATTCATGCATGATGCCACCTGTTATCTGGGAAAAATCACTCCATGTTGTGCCACCATCAGTTGATTTGCGGCCCCATAGATGATTGTAATATTGTGTCCCGCTATACAACAGTTCATTTGGAGAAACAAAGAGCAGGTACATATCTCCGTTGGTGTCAATGGTGAGTTGAGGCATTGAAGATAAAGAGAGGTAATATTTTGCAATTTCATCTATAGTTGTCAGGTTATCCAGAACAACACCAGAATTGTCAACATCCTGTGTCCATGCGATCAGTTTGCCGTTTGTATAAACAGCATCAGGGTTGAGGTCGGTAAAAGGAGCATCTCCTTCTTTCCAGTATGCGATACCGTCAGTAAAAGGGAAATATGAATATGCTCCTTCGTTGTTGGGGTCTTCCGCAGGATCATATAGAACTCTCTGAATACCGAACACTACATGGGCATTTCCTGCGTTATCCAGTTCAACTACTGGGGCACCATCACAAACATACACTGTGTCTGCATAGACAGGAGGGGTTTGCCACATTGGGTGAGGATTGGGATGCTGATAAATGATTGTTTTGTTCCATGTTGTTCCTCCATCTGTGGACTTCATCAGAAAAAGGTCGTGCCATTTATCACCGACAACAAAGGCCAAAATACCGTTTTTTGGTTCAGACCAGGCATAATTGTCTCCGTTGATTGATTTATATTCCGCTGAAGTCATCCCGTCTGGAATGACATCTGTCCATGTTGTTCCGCCGTCAACGCTTCTCATGTATATGAGGGCCTGTTTCATGCCCGCATATTCGTTATATGAATTGGCAATGATATGAATTGTGTCATCAACTGTAACCATTCGAGCCCATGTAGGAGCGGTTCCAACAGGTGAAGGAATCTGAGTTTCTGTCCATGTACCGGTTCCTTTGGCTGGTCTGTTCAGCAACACTAAATAATTTGGGAAATTGTGAGAAACAATGACTTCTCCCGAATTAAGAGGAGCATAGCTTGGCCAGCCTGTGCGCTGAGATTCAATTCTTGCGGACGGAGCAGCTCCCCATGTAGTACCATTGAAATAATTATAAGCGGTACCCCTATTGTCAAAAGTTCCTGTACCCATTGTCCAGGTGGCTCCGATAGTTCCGTCAGGATATAACCTGATGCGGTGATCAACAGAACCGTTTGACTGAAGATCATATTCAGTTGTTCCCAGTATTTCTTCTGTGAAGCTTTTGAGTGAAATGTATTCTGAAAAAGAGGGGTTTTCAGGAAACAAAAATTCTCCCTGAACGATGGATAATGATGCCTTTTCTGAATGATTTTTCAGAGACGGACAAACAGGAACCCTTTCCTGTGCCATAATGACAACAGAAAACATGGCTACACATACAAATAACAGTAATTTCTTCATTGGTCTTGTTTTTAATGTTCTTTGCAAATATAAATCAATATTTGGTACAAACAAAAAAGGGTTGCACAGGCAACCCTTTTTTAAATTGTTCAGGAGTAACAACTATTGAACAATAAGTTTTTGTGACTGGTTAAAGTTCTGAGCTTCAACAGAAACGAAATAAACACCGGCCTGAACATTTTCAAGTCCGAGAGTAACAGTGTTGCTTCCGGCAGTAACATCAACAGCCTGAGTAAAGATAAGCTGTCCCATGATGTTTGTTACATTGATTGTTGCAGTAGTCATAACAGGAGAAACAATTTCAACATTGGCAACATCTGTTGCTGGATTAGGATATACTGAGAAAGCATTGATGGTATTGTATTCAGAAATGTTTGCACTGGTAGTACCGATGTCAGTTTTAAGAACGCGGATATATATAATATCGTTGTTACCCTGGCTGTGGTCAGGAGCAGTTCCTGTGCCGGTACCAGGCTGGTCATCAAGCTGATAAATCATGTGAATATAGTTGTCGGTATTTTTTGCCATTGCACCATAGACGCATTCATCATATTCGTGAACAAGACCTCCGGTGATTTCTGAAAAATCACTCCATGTAGCACCACCGTCGGTTGATTTACGTGCCCAGATGTGGCGATAATATGCAACACCGCTATAGTTTGTTTCATTTACATGAGCAAATGTAACATACAGATCATCGTTTGAATCAATTGAAAGTTGTGGCTGTGAAACCATACCGTGGTTGCCATAGCTGACAATCTGTGCAAAATCTGTAAAATCTGCAAAGAGGGTTCCGTCATTGTCCAGATCAAGAAGATATCCAATAGCTCTTCCCTGAGCATCCATAACATCAATTGTCAGATCAGTGAGGACACCCATTGATTCATTCCAGTAAGCAAGATAAGAAACGAACGGGAACCATGAAAACTGTTCTGAAGCAGGATCTTCAACAAGAACTCTGGTTGCACCAAAAGCAACATGAACTTCACCGCTGTTGTCAATTTCAGCAGCAAGGAGACCATCACATACATAGGTAGTGTCCATTGGAGTACCTGTGTCAAAAGTAAAGGGATTTGGATGGTCAAAGATGATTGATTTTGTCCAGGTGTCTCCACCATCGGTAGATTTCATAAGATAAACATCTTGCCACATGTTTCCAACAACAAATGCAAGGACACCGTTTTTGGGATGTGCCCATGCATACATGTCAGCGCTGTATGAAAGTTCGCCGGAAGCAAAGTCCATTCCGGGGATGATAGTATGTGTCCAGTTAACTCCGGCATCAAGAGAACGGGAATAAATGATGGGGTTTTCCATGTTTTCATAAGTAACATAACTGGCTGAGAGAATGTGGATTGTGTCACCTACAGTTGTTACTCTTGGCCATGTAACTTCAGCGCCGGTAGGTCCGGGAACGAGAGTAGTTGTCCATGCTCCTGTTCCTTTAGTGGGACGGGTAGACATTACAAAATTAGTGGCTCCTTCGTGTGCAATTACAATTTCACCGTCATTGAAAGGAGCATAACTTCCCCAACCTGTTCTTACATTTTCAATTCTGGCAGTGGGATGGGCACCCCATGAGGTTCCGTCATAATAATTGTAACCGGTACCTCTGTCTGTGAAACCGCCGGTACCTCTGATCCATGCAGCACCAATGGTGTTGTCGGGATACAGATAAATACGAGTGTCAATACATTTGTTTGTCTGTACATCATATTCAGTGTTACCAATAATTGTTTCTGTGAAACTTTTGTTGGGATTACTGACATAAGGATTTTCTGACATCTGACCGGGAGCATGATCACGATCCATGTTGATTGATGATGTAACAGAATAGTTTTTCAGATGGTCAGGAACAGCAACTCTTTTCTGCTGGGCCATTACATTCATTACCAGACCAACGGCAACGAACAAAACAAGTAAACTTCTCATTTTCATAATTTTTATTATTGTTTGGTTGAATAATTCTTAAAGCAAAAATACATAAATTTTTAAAAATCAAAGATAAAAAAACATAAAAACATTCAAAAAAGTTGCATAAAATCAATTTTTTAAGAATTTATAATGAATTGATTTTGTCTGATCACAAATCAGATAAACACCGGCAGGGAGGCCTGAAATATCAATGCTTATTGTGTTATGGAACGGCTCAGTTTGCATCACTGTTTTTCCATTGACATCAACGATAAATAGAACAATTTCACTGCTGTTTGTCAGAGTGAGGTTTAATCTTTCTGAAGCAGGCACAGGATACACGCTGAGGGGAAGCTCCATCATCCCGTCATTTGAAGATGTATGATCAAGGGTGTCTATCCAGAAAGCAATGGTGCCTCCGAAGTTTTGCCCCTTTTCCTCAACCGTAAAAACAGGAATTTTAAAATCATTTGTGAGCCAAATATAATGCGTTTCAGTATGGGGAATTGTTGTTCCAAAGCCATAGCTGTCGTAGAAGATGGAGTCTTCAAATTCTATAATACTTTTAATTCGCAGGCTGTTATATGTGCCAAAAGGAGTTATAACAGTTCCCCAAGCATCAGCAACAGAAAACCGTTGAATTGTCTGACCATAATATCCTACGCCGGGGATACTGATTTCAAAGGCAGAGTTTGATGAAAGGGTATCGCCATAGTTCAGGGGGAGTTTAAAAATTGTGTCTGCAGGTTCGTTTTTTACACAAGTAGGAATCCCGTTGACATTGGCACTTCTCCCTGTGCTTACATAAGCATCAGCCTGAATCTGAAAGAATTCAAACACATCAGTTACCTGAATGGACCCCATGGGGTCAGACATTTCTTCCCCTGGTTTTGCCACATCGGAATCATGTTCAGGATCAAGGGGGTTGTTGAAAACAGCAATACAGATATATTGAATTTCTGTTGATGTTGGAGAAATAAACCTTATCAGGTTTTGTTCAGTCTTGGTTATTGCAGAAAAATCCCATATTATATTTGCACCTGAATCAGTGTAGGAATCAATTTCAATACCAGGTGCTGGTTTTTGGCTGTAAGGATAAGCATATCCTGGTGTTGGAAAATCTGATTCTGTAATCACAATCTGAGGAAACGCATACAATGAGATCAAAAGAAAAAAAAGAGCAACAAAACTTTTTTGTATTTTTGAAATACTGTTTGTTTTTGGTGTAAGTTTTGTAACCATAATCAAAAGTTTTAGTATGCAAATATAATCAGAAATAATTATGAAACATGTATTCTTTTATTCAGTTGTTCTTTTATTATCAGCTTCAGCAAGTTCTCAGGTTGTTTTTTCCACAGACTATAAATATGAGGCAAATGTAAAAACGTATGTTACTGATTACAAATATGAAGCAGATCTTATTGTATTCAAAACTGAGTATAAATATGAAGCAGACAAGAATGCTGGAGTGTGGTTTTTTACGGACTATAAATATGAAGCAAAAAAGGTGGTATATTTCACTGATTGTAAGTATGAAGCAGATGTCATTATCTACTTTACAGATTACAAATATGAAGCTGGTTGGCAAAATAAGAAAAAAATCCATTTCTTTTATTAATAGAACAGTATGAAAGTTAATGGCTCAGAATACCGAACTATCTGGATGGAGCAGGATGGAACGGTGAAAATGATACATCAGAATGAATTACCATTCAGATTCAGAATTTTCAACTCAACAGATTATTCTATTACAATATCAGCAATCAGAGACATGATTGTGCGGGGTGCCGGAGCCATTGGAATTGCCGGTGGTTTTGCAATGGCACAGGCTTTTTTGCAGGCAGAAAAACAAAATTTGGCAGGAGATTTTGTGTTTAATGCAAAAAAACAGATTGACGATGCCAGGCCAACAGCCAGGAATTTATTCTATGCCACACAAAAAGTGTTTGAAGCAGGATTGGAGGATGGGGCAGATGCAGCTGTATTTCAGGCACAGCAACTTGCGGAAGAGGATATGGTCATGTCAGCTGCCATTGGACACTTTGGTAGTGAGTTGATTCTGGACAAATACAAAATTCTTACCCATTGTAATGCCGGATGTCTTGCTTTTGTTGATCACGGTTCTGCATTGGCTCCCATATTTGAAGCACACAGATCAGGAAAAAATGTGTTTGTATTTGTGGATGAAACACGGCCCCGGTCCCAGGGCGCCAGACTGACGGCATGGGAATTGCTCCAGGAAGGAATTCCGTTTGATATTATTCCTGATAATGCAGCCGCTCATTTTATGAATTCGGGTGACATTGATCTGGTGATTACAGGGGCTGACAGAATTGCCAGAAATGGAGATACAGCCAATAAGATCGGAACACTGGAAAAGGCAATTTGTGCCCGCTATTTTGGAGTTCCTTTTTATATTGCTGCTCCAACATCCACGTTTGATGTGAATTGTTCGGACGGACAGCAAATTCCCATAGAAGAACGAAGTGCAGATGAAGTGTTATGGCAGACCGGCCAAACCCGGCATGGAAATCTGAATTCGGTTATGATTGCAGCTCCGGGGGCATCAGCCAGAAACCCGGCTTTTGATGTAACACCCGCCGAACTGATTACCGGTATAATCACTGAATTTGGAATCATCAGGCCATCAGAAGAACAGATTGTTACATTGTTGGAGAAATAGGAAAGTGGCAGAAAAAATATATACAGGACCGAAATTTGAAACGGTTTTTCTTGATCAAGAAATTCCTGTCTCTTCAATGCTTGATGAGTTGAAGTTTTGGTGCAAAGAATTTTTCAGCAAGGGGCTAACTCCTGAATATCCCGGTGGATCTTCAGGAAACCTGAGCTTTAGAGCAAAAGAAGGAAAGAATATGTTTTATATCACTTCAGCAGGACTGGATTCAAAATCAGATCTCTCCGATCAGGATTTTGTGCTTGTGAGCGAAGTTCAACAGGAACAGTCTAAGGTTTTTGTCAAAGGCTGCAGGGTTCCCTCTTCTGAAAGCATGATGCACTATGCAATATATCAGGCTCGGCCCGACGTGAATGCTGTGTTTCATGGACATAATCAATGGCTTCTTGATCATGCATTTCTGAATGGAACAGAAATTACAGAGAATGAATGTGAATATGGCACTGAAGCATTGATCAAAAGCATTTTTCCTCTTGTAGAAAGGAATGATTTTTTTATAATCAGAAATCATGGATTTGTATCACTGGGAAAAAGCATGAAAGAAGCCGGCAGCAAACCGATAAATGAAATCAATAAATTAAAATAAAATGAAAATACATTTTTCCATAAACGAAAAAGATTATCTGAGTTATCTTTTATTCAAGGCTTCAACTTCCGAACTGGTAAAAAAGAGAAGACTAAGAGGAAAATATCTGGTGCCGGGAATTTATCTTGCTCTGGCTGTTATAGCCTTTCTGATAGATAGTCTTGTACTTTCGGTTATTCTTGCTGTTTTTGCTGTGCTTTGGATTGCTTTCTATCCCATGATTCAAAGAAGACAATATCTTAGGTATTATCAGAAACACATTCGGGAAAATTTCTCTGAAAAATGCAATATCCCAGTTAGCCTAGAATTTCAGGAGCAGGTTCTGCTTATGAAAGATGCGGACTCTGAGATGAAGATGAAAACTTCTGAAATAAAAGAAATTACTGAAGTTTCAGATTACTTTTATATTATTAATCCGACAGATATATACCGAGAATATTCTCATGCAGCATAAATCACT
>CAYRXH010000017.1:0-35827 GCA_964428185.1 uncultured Bacteroidales bacterium | reverse complement strand
CCAGTCAAAGGCAGTTTGATGTGATATACCTATTTTTTCAGCCATCTTGGTTAAACCCAAATCCGTCATTAGAATTATTTGATAGTTATTTATTTGTCGGTAGAATCTAAATGTAATGCTTTCATAACTAGTAAGAAAATCTTACAGCAAAAAAACAAAATTTTTTAATAGACATATAGCATCAAAACTATTGACAATCAAAATGTTACAAATATTATTTTCTAATGACGGTCATTAGAAATAATGAGTCTAATGACGGATTTGGGTTAAAGGGAGGTATTCCTCAAACATTAACCTGAAATATTTCTCGAATTTCTTTGTCGATTGTATTCCATGAAGAGATGTCCCTGTTTTTCCTGTAAATCCTTTCATGCAAGATTTGCAAATATATCGCTGTTCATTATTACGATGGCCGTTTTTAATAAATGAACTTGATTTGCAATACGGACAGAACTTTACTGATGTTTTTTTTGTGAAATTACCTGCTGCTTTTGTTTATTCTGCAGGACTCGCAATACTTTATTCTGTTCTGCACTATCAAGCATGTCGAACAATTTTTTTATTCGGGCTTCTATCTGAATATTCTATTTTTGCAGACAAAGATATTATTTTTCAACCATTTTTTAGATTAGAGCCAAGGATTTAAGTTGATGATAAACTGTTTATTTCAAAATCTCTTTTATTTTTTCTTCCTCTTTTCCCTGCTCTATTAAATAGCATTCAACTTTGTCATTAATCACATATTCTTCAAAAGGAATTTGTGTCTGATATGCCTTTATGTTTTTGAGTTGTTTCTGCTCGGTCATTACATCGAGTACTTTCTTTTTATAAATCGTGTCAATGTTTCCAAGAAGATGTTCTCCTTTACTTTCAATAATGTAAACCAATTCCAAACGATTCTCTGCTGTTTTTTTTGCAGCAACAAAGTCAGGTCTGATTTTATTCTGCTGCCAAGCTTGTATTGAGTACCATTTTCGGTTTACTTTATTTCTGAACCACCACAGAATCTTTTCCTGTTTGTCAAGTAAATCTCCAACTTTCCTTTCAAGCGTGTTCATTGCTGTTACTTCAACATCTTCGAATAGATAATATTTGTAGGTGCTTGGTATTGGACTTACAGTTATTACGTCCTCTTTTGGAACTTTGAATCCAACTGTATCATCATCAGAAACTGCAAGAACAAGATTTTGGGCTTTCAATTCTTCCAAAAATATTTCTTCTTCCTGCTTTGTCTTTTCTTCCTGAAATTTTTTACATAGCTGAGAAACAATGAAACTGTAATGTTCTTTCAGTTTATCCTTCCCAATTTTTTCTTCAATTTGTGATAAGTATTTTGTTCCGATTATCCTTGCCAAAAAAGGATTTTCAATTAATTCGTTTAATCTGCGTGTTAAGTAGTCAATATTTATTTCTGCTTTCCCGTTTGATTGGCTTTGTTCTTCAATAAATGATGCTTTACTTGAATCATCAAGTGTAATGGCAAATGCTTTTCTTTCTTTTGTCTCGTTACTTAATGAGTTTTCAAGTTTTGACAAAAATTCATTATTCAATTCAAGTTTCGTAAAATCAACTTTTGGTTTGATGTCGCTTTCATAATTAAAACGCCTTTTTGAACCACTTTTATCAACCATTAGCCAAACTGGTAAATAAAATGAATTCTGAAATTTTTCGCTAAACTCTTTTTTTATTTTTACTGTTTTTGTGGCATTAATTGCTTCGTTATCACGGAATTTTAATTTTGTAACCAAATCTTCAAGTCCTTCATTTTTGAATCCGGTTGAAACCCTGTCTAAAATTTCTCTTGTATCGCCTTTTGTATAATATACATAGCTTTCGTCCAATTCTTTTACTCCTGATTTTCTTGCAAAAGGCTGACGTAAAATTCTGCCGACTAATTGAGTAACTCCTGTATTTGAGTTAACATTCGGAATAATTCCCAGAATGTAGGCAAATGAAAAATCCCAACCTTCCCGCAATGCTTCTTTTGTAATGATAAAGCGGACAGGACAATCCTGCGAAAACAGGTTTACATCTTCAATGTCATTTTGCGAACTTGTTTTAATTGCAATTTCATCAGGGTTTACTTCAAGACTTACCAAATATTCTTTTACGTCAAGACTGTGAACCTTTCCTCTGCCTCTTTGGTCTTTTCCTGTTGCTTCTACTTGCAACAAAGCAGTTGGACGAATGTAAACTCCTGTATCTTTTTGATATTGCTTTGCTATATCTTCCAGTTTTTCACGATGCTCTTTAATTTCCTTTACCATCGCTTTCCAGTCGTTTTCCTGTTTGCTGATTGGTGGGAGAATGTGCATATGGAGTTTTACCATTTCTTCCTCTTTGAGTTCAAGTCCTGTAATGGTAACCAAAACATTCATTTCTGCTTTGGGAGTAGCGGAAAAGCCAAGAACAAATTCAGGGTTTAAACTGTCAATGGTTTTTCGAGCATTTTCTGAAAATACTTTGTGAATTTCATCAATGATTATAAATGGTTTTGAAATACGGATTGCGTTTCCAAGACTTGTCATTATTAAAGGTTGCTTTGTGTCAAGAGGTGAAATAAAATCAAGGTTTGGAACTTGCTTTAATAGTTGTTCGTGTAGGTCATAGCGATTGTCAGCAGGGAAAAAACTGTCATAACCGCCACTGTCCTGAAAAACTTTTAGAGCTTCTTTTCCATTGGTGCGACTTATTGACTGTATCATTACAAATAAAACAACCAAATTTTCTTCAATATCATTTGTTGTCAAACGCTGCCCTTTTTCTAAAATAATAGTACGGTTTCCGCTGCATTGGTCTAATAGCTGGCGCAACGGGTTTCCTTTGTCCCTGATTTTTTGAACAGTTTGGCTGTAAATAGTTTCGCTCGGAACAATCCAAACCACAAGCCCTGTAGGCTTTTGAGCAAAAAGGTTTTGATATTCACGGATTGACTCAACAGCAAGCAATGTTTTTCCGCCACCTGTCGGAACTTTGATAATCATTCGTGGGTAGCTATTTCCAAGGCCGTTTGTACAACGGTCTTTATATTCCAAACTACTTGTTTGAAAAGTTGTTTGCACCCAATTCAAAGTATGACGCATATTTTCAGGTAAAGCCTGTTTCGCAATGTCAAACGATGTTTTGGTATCACGGGCGGTTTGCAGAAACTGCTTGAGTACACTTACAACTTTTATCTGATATTTTTTTAAATACATTTTACTCGGTTCGTTTATCAGGTTTTTTGCCAATTTGCTTCTCTTCGCTTTTCACACTGCGTTCTAATTTTTTGATATCTTTCTCGGCAGATAATTCTTCTGGTTTTATACCACGGTCAATTAAAAGTTTTCTTACTCCTTTATTGTTTTTGATATGCTCTGCCAAAATTTCGCCTTCGGTTTTCAATACTTTATCTTTTGCATTAAAAATGGTAATTTCAGTTGCAAAGTCTTTGGCTTTTATGGTGATAGTAGGAAGAAAATCTGCTAAAGCACGGTCTTTAGGCACTCTCAATTTGTCCTTCATTTGTTGTGTTGTTTTCCCTCCAAATAATGCAGCAACGCCCTTGCTTATGATTATTGCAAAATTCTTATCGCTTCCTGTTTGTTCGTAAATAATTGTTGAGAGTTCTTTTTCCGACAAGCTTAGTTTTTCTCTTGCCTGTAGGCGTTCCCAGTCATTTATCCCTTGTTCAATTATTTCGTATTTTCGCGTTTGAACTGCAAAATAATTTTCAGCGAAAGCAATGGGTTCTTTCTTTGGATCACCATTCTGAGCAATAAGATAGCAGGCATATCGGGTAAGCATGATATCCTCAACTGGCTTTTGAGCTCCTGGCCCGATATTGACCATCTTGTTGATGTCAACAAAATGGTCATGAATATTGTTACCACTGGCTTCACATGATGTTTTCGCTTTTGTGATAACATTGGTAAAGTTTCGCCATTCTGTATATCCTAATAAATGCTGAATATCCCGGGCAAACCAAAATTCTATTCCGTTGTCGGTTGTATTGGAATGGTTTTGAAAAGTATCAGTCAACGATTTTACAAGCTCTTTCTTCACAGCTTACCTCCTTTGAAACAAATTATACGGAATACCAACATATTCAATCTGGTTGTCGGTTAAATATTCCTCATCTAAAAAGCACGATGGGGCATAGACAATCCGTTTTTTGCCCGGTTGTTGAAGTTTTATTTTTTCAGCAAGCGTTAAATTGAGTGCAAGACGGGTAAGCATTTCGTAATCCTGTTTGTAAACCAGGTAAATAGCTTGTTTGCCATATTCTCCAACATAGAAATCAGCTTCATTTATTTTTTCTTCAACTTCAAGGTTTTCGCCTGTGCATAGGTAATATACATATTTTGCAAACTGATTATAAGTTGGCAATTGCCCTGCAAGCATGGTTTCTGCATCTAGCGGAATGCCGAGGCGGTAATATTTAAACCCTGAATCATAACCATACTTGTCAATTGCCCGTTTTACTCTCTCCCTTGTTAAGTCTTTGCAAATGTTTTTGGCAGGTTCGGCTTCTGAATTTTCGGGCATCTGTATCATAACGCATTTTCGGTTTCCGCCATCTTCTTTATTTAATTCCAATACAGCATGCATGGTAGTTCCCGAACCTGCAAATGAATCTAATACTGTAATATTTTTTTCGTCTCCTTCGATAAATTTAATTACTCTTTTAATTAAATCTACTGATTTAGGATTGTTAAAAACTTTCTTTTTAAAAATTGCTTTTAATTGGCTACTTCCATTTGGTTTTAGGTCACTCCACAAATTACTAGCTAGTTTTGATTCTGATGGAGCAATAAAATGCTCAGGTTTCCCATTTTTTGATAATCTTAGAAGGTCTAATTCCTCCCCTAATTCTTCACATTTGTTTTTATACCAAGTGTCAATTTGCTCTTGAGTAATTTCATCATCACTAATATTCAATTCCTCCAACATTTCATTATAATTCTCAATCGCGACTAAACTTCTTTCTTTACCCCAACGCCATTGTCCTGTTTCAGGTGTAATTCCAAATATTTCATAACGCATTGTTGGTCTGTCAGTGCCACGCCAATGATTATTCCAAGTACCTTCTTTACCATTTTCAAGTTCAATCTCAAATTTTTTAAATCTAAATTTTTCATTCCTTGTATAGATAACTAAATATTCAAAACCATAATTCAACTTATCTATAGTTTCAAATTGTGCTTGAACACTTTTTATGCCTCTTCTTATGATTACAATATTTTTAAAGTTTTCCTCCCCAAATATTTCATCCATGATTTTTCGGAAATTATGAAGTTCATTATCGTCAAGACTGACGAATATGGCACCATCATCTGACAACAACTCTCTTAGCAACTTTAGGCGAGGAACCATCATGCAAAGCCATTTATCGTGTCTTGACAAATCGTCTCTATTAACCTCTGTTTTAAACCAATCTTTAAGCAAAGGACTATTTACATTATCATTGTAAATCCAACCCTTATTTTCACCATTATCATTCCCTGTATTATAAGGTGGGTCAATGTAAATACATTTCACTTTCCCTGCAAACTGTGGCAGCAACGCTTTTAATGCAATTAGATTATCGCCCTCAATAATCATATTACCATTTGCTTTTTCGGGCTGGTAATGCAAATCAGGGATTTCATCCAATGTGTGAAACGGAACAGCCAAATGGTGGTTCCAGATTATGTTTTTTCCTTTAAATTGGAGTGTTGGCATATCTCTTTATATTTTACTTATTATTTGAAAAGTTCGTTCAATATTTGTTTTCAGTTCGCCATCATAGATTGGCTCACTGTCGGAATTTGGGTTTGAATGATGGAATTTCTTTGAGTAATTATTTATTTCGTGCAAATCTGATGAAAATTCCTTAAGACGAAATAATGGCTGTCCATTAATACTAGTGTCTATTTTCTTAATAAATTGACCAAGCCACTCATTGGCAGTAAATTCCCCATAAAATTTGATTCTGAAATATCCCTCTAAAATTGGACGAATACAGCGGGCAACATTTCTTTTTTCTAAATCGGTATCTACTCCATTGGTTAAGAAATTATCTAAAACAGAATAGTCTTTGAATAGCCCGTTTAGTGTTTCATTCTCAATATCGTAGTCTAATATTTGGGTTGATTTTCTTAATTCGCAAAATTTCAAAACCTGACAATTGCTTTTCACTTTATCCCAAAACTCCTTTGCAAACAGCAAATTATGAGTTAAAACAATCAACTGATTAGCATTTTGTCCAATATGGTAAAGTTGCGTAATAGTTGAATTTTTTCGTTCAATATCAAAACTTGAAATTGGGTCATCGAACACTATAATTTTCTTTCCGATTTCAGTGTCAATATGCAATTTGGCAAGAAAAAATGAAAGGGCAAGAGCTGTTTTATCTCCTTCGCTTAAACAATATTTTACTGAAGGGTCATAAGCATTATCTTTAAAATTAACTTTGTTGCCCGAAACAAATAAGCCATACTCTGCAAAAGGCTCATCGCCCCCTCCTTTATATAAGCTTTTCATTTCCTTTATTTCAAGATAAGCTGCAAATTTTTGAAGATAAGTATTGATAATACCGCTGTATTTATCAAATGTGCTTTTAGAATAGTTCTTAAGTTCTCCTTGTAAATCAGCATTTTTTACTTTTAGTTTTTCTAAAGCTTCCTGCTCTTCAATGTATTTTTTGCAAAGTTCTTTTACAGCATTGTCCGAATGCCTTGTACTTATAGCTTGCAGCCTTTGCAAGTCTTTTTCAAGAATAGTTAAATCTTTTGATTCTTTATTTTTAAGTTCGGTTATACTTGCATTAAATTCATCAATTATTGAATTTTGTGCATCAATAATCTTGTTGATTTCAATAATTGAAGCATTTAAATCAGAAATAGAGGAAATTCTAATTGGCTCAATGGCTTTAATTGGATTGCCTGTTTTTTCATCAACCAATTCATTTAACTTCTTGGTTAATTCAATAATTGAGTCTTGATAACTTGTAATAGAAAAAACAGGAACTTCTTTTTTTATGTAATTGCCCCAGAATTCTAAAAAGCCGGTATTGTGATTATTTTCTTTCTCAATATTTGAAAGAATAAGTTCTGGATTAATTGTTTTAACTTTGTTTTGAAGAAGTTTTGTCTTTTCCTGTAAACTGATGTATTCTTGATTAAAATACTGTTTATAAGCATTGACAATTTCAACTGTTTCGTCAATTGAACGCAAGCAGAATGGACATTTGTTGTCAGAAATATTGTCGTGCCCGTCTTTAATCCATTGTTCCGATTTGCTGGCAAGATTTAATGAGTTTTTATGGTCATCAACCATTTTTAAATAATTCTCTGATATAGTATCAATTGAGGTTTGTAAAAACTCAATGACTTTTTCAAATCTAATATCAAAATTAATTTTTGTAATCCTTTTTAATACTGCCGTATTTCTGATTTTCTCGGTTGATTTTGCAGTATCAATTTCAATTTTCTTTTCTGCTATTTTCTTGTCAATTTCCGAATCTAACTGAAAGTTAATAATCGTATTTATATCAAAACCACTAATTATCTTGTAAATCTTTGCTTCAATTTCCTTTAATGAGTTATTCTTTTCTTTAATGCTGTTTTTAATATCTGAAATTTCTTTTTTTAATCTTATTCCTTCCTGACCAATAATAATTTCAAAAAGATTTTTTTTATGTTGAGGCAGAATTTCAAAACCCGTATAAACATTATCATTTATGAAATGAATGTCGAAAATTTCAATAGTTGGAAAATTTGCATCCCATTCAGCATTTGAATACTTTATTGGTGCGGAGTGGTCATCAAATCTTATGCTTACCTCTGGACTACTGTGAGTTCCAAAAGTTCTTAATTGGTATAGTAAAGCATCATTTTCTTTCAGTGATTTCAGGATTGTAGTAAAAGTGGTTTTTCCAATCCCATTTTGCCCATAAATTAAAGTTATAGGTTTAAATTCGCCATTCCATGTAGGCGTTGTATTCACTGAGTAGTCAGTGAATTTCCCAACGTTTTTTATACGAATGACTTTATTAATCACTTGTTTTTCTTATATTTTAATTGTCTCTCAGCGACCTTCAATGCTTCAAGTCCAAAATCTTCGTCTTCTAATTCATAAAGAACTCTTTCACTTAAATAGTCAATAATCAGTTTGTCAGAGTTTGCTTTATAAAGTTCAGCCAATTTCAAAACCAATTCTTTTGAGAATTTCCTCTCTCCACGTTCCATTTTGCTCAATATTGCAACGTCAATATCGGTTTGCATAGCAGCTTTCCGCAATGATAATCCTGCTTGTTCTCTCAATTCTCTTAATTTCAGTCCTAATGTTGACATTATCCGTGTTGACTAATTTTGTCAAAGGTAATACAATTTTTATCCATTGGGTTCAAAAGATTTCAATTATTTATCAACAGTTTAATATCAACGGGCAGGTCGGCAAGAAAAGTATGTGTGTGGCTGCGAAGGGACGGTAGCAGGGAAGGGCATCCACACTCTTGCTTTTGTGCGGTGGCATTTTCCTTTTTTTTTCTTTGTCTTTATGCAGCAAAAATATCATTCCTTGTACACGTCAGTTGGAGTCATGTACGCCAGCTGTTTTCATTTTATTGTTGCGGCTTGACATTTGTCTTGGGGTGTACTTCATACTTGTGAGCCAACTCACTCAAAGTGTTCAGTTCTTTTAATGCATCCAAAACTACCTTGAGTTTGAATGCAGATGAAAATTTTCTTCTTGTACTTTTCATAATGGACAGTTTTTCGTTAATTTTTAAACTTTTGTGGCTGTCCTAAGTTTTTTAAACCATTATAGTTTGTTCATCAGAAACATTCCTTTATGATTTGTTTCTTTCAAAAGATAGAAAAACACTGATGAATTATTCAAATCCACCAGCTTATATGCAGTTTGGAGCTAATGATCTGCATATTTCCAAAATCAACTGCCCGAATCAATTAAAAATCATCCCAGCAATTTGTGTTGGATATTACAAAATGGAGCATTTTTTTGTGGGCTATGAAGTCAATGTGTGTTTAAAAAAATTTGAGTTTTCGTTTTTTTGATACAGGGAAGTATTTAGAAGTATCTGAAAAGTTGATTTATTTAGCTACTATCATATTTCTCTGTTTATTTGTGACTTACGCATACTCCATTTATTACAGCTGTTTTTACAAAATAATTTGGTTCAAATGTGTAATAAATGAAATAAAACAACTTCCTTTCAATCATGAATTTTTCGTAACTTTGCAAACTTTAAATTTTGACTGCAATGGCCAGATACAAAGAGTACAAAAAACCTGATTTTACTGCAACTGCTGCACGAATTCAGAATTTTTGGGAAAGGGAGTCTTTGTTTGAAAAAAGTATCAGTTCCAGAGAAGGAAACCCTGAATATGTTTTCTACGAAGGTCCTCCTTCTGCTAACGGTATTCCCGGTATTCATCATGTGATGGCACGCACCATCAAGGATATTTTTTGTCGCTACAAAACACTGAAAGGCTATCAGGTGAAACGCAAGGCAGGATGGGACACTCACGGACTGCCTGTTGAAATTGGGGTTGAAAAAAAACTGGGAATTACCAAGGAAGATATTGGAAAATCTATTTCTATTGCTGAATACAATAACGAATGCCGCTCAGAGGTCATGAAATACAAAGACCTGTGGGATGAACTGACAGTGAAAATGGGCTACTGGCTTGATCTGGATAATCCTTATATCACTTTCGACAATAAATACATAGAAACTGTATGGTATCTGCTCAAGCACTTATTTGATAAAAATCTGCTATACAAAGGATATTCAATTCAGCCATATTCTCCTGCAGCTGGGACAGGCCTTAGCACTCATGAATTAAACCAGCCGGGTTGCTATAAAAATGTAAAAGACAATACTGTTGTTGCTCAGTTTAAAGTAGTCCGCAACCAGCAATCTGAGAAGTTGTTCAGCAATATACATGGTGATCTGTATATTCTTGCATGGACGACCACCCCGTGGACTTTGCCTTCCAATACAGCACTTGCAATGAATGCTCGAATTACCTACGTTTTGGTAAAAACTTTCAATCCATATACCTTTCTCCCTCAAACGGTGATTCTGGCAAAAGATCTCTTCGGGAAATATTTTGCTGAGGAAAACGGGCATATTGAGCTTGAAAGCTATGAGTCCGGACAGAAACAGATCCCCTGGAAGATCATTTCTGAGCTTCAGGGGAAGGAGTTTGAAGGAATTCGTTTTGAGCAGTTGCTTCCCTATGCGCAGCCGGATGATGGTGATGCTTTTCAAGTGCTGCTTGATGATTTTGTCACAACAGAAGACGGTACAGGGATTGTCCACATTGCACCCAGTTTTGGTGCTGATGACTTCAGGGTTGCCAAAAAATACGGAATTGGTTCACTTACAATGGTTGACAAACAGGGAAAGTTTATCTCAGAGATGGGAGAATTTGCTCACCGTTATGTAAAAAACGAATTTGATCCAATGTGGGACGGGAAGTCCAACCCTGTTGATGTGGATATCATTATTAAGCTCAAGCAGGAAAACAAGGCTTACAAAACCGAAAAATACGAACACTCATATCCACATTGTTGGAGGACAGACAAGCCAATTTTGTATTACCCTCTTGATTCATGGTTTATTCGTACAACAGCCATGAAAGAGAGAATGACTGAGCTGAACAACACCATCAACTGGAAACCTGCATCAACAGGAACGGGTCGCTTCGGCAACTGGCTTGAAAATCTGGTTGACTGGAACCTGAGCCGGTCGCGCTACTGGGGAATTCCACTTCCTGTTTGGGCAACCGAAGACAAGGAAGAAATAATCTGCATAGGTTCAGTAGAGGAATTGTATGTGGAAATTGAAAAAAGTGTGGCTGCCGGACTCATGAAATCGAATCCATGGGCAGGTTTTATACCGGGAAATATGGAAGATATCAATTATCAGAAAATTGATCTTCACAGACCATTTGTGGATGAAATTATTTTGATTTCTCCATCTGGAAAAGCAATGCACAGAGAGTCAGATCTGATTGACGTGTGGTTTGACTCAGGAGCAATGCCCTATGCTCAACTCCATTATCCATTTGAAAACAAAGAGGAATTTTCTAAAAAATTTCCGGCTGATTTTATCGCCGAAGGTGTTGATCAAACTCGAGGATGGTTTTTTACACTTCATGCCATCGCTACAATGGTTTTTGATTCAGGGGCATTTAAAACTGTCATTTCTAATGGTTTGGTACTGGATAAAAACGGCAATAAAATGTCAAAAAGACTAGGAAATGCTGTTGATCCGTTTGCAGTGATTGAAAAATACGGACCCGACCCTGTGCGCTGGTATATGATCGGCAATGCTATGCCATGGGATAACCTCAAGTTTGACGAAGAAGGTGTGGCAGAAACAATGCGGAAATTTTTTGGAACTCTTTTCAACACATATTCATTTTTTGCATTGTATGCCAATATTGATAGTTTTAAATTTGAAGAACAGGAAATTCCATTCAATGAACGGCCCGAAATAGACAGGTGGATTCTTTCAGAACTGAATTCACTTGTTAAACGTACAGATGAAAATTATGCTGATTATGAGCCAACAAGAGTAGCCCGTGATATTCAAGAATTTGTCAATGATATTCTGAGCAACTGGTATGTTCGTCTTTCCAGAAGACGGTTCTGGAAAGGTGAATACTCAACCGATAAGATTTCAGCCTATCAGACGCTCTATACCTGTCTTGAAATCATTGCAATTATTGGCTCTCCCATTGCCCCGTTTTATTGTGAACAGTTGTTTAGAGATCTGAACGAGGTGACACACAAGCGTGATGAACCTTCAGTTCATCTCATGTTATTTCCCAAGTGGAATTTGGAATATATTGACACAGATTTGGAAGAACGCATGCAGCTTGCACGGCAGATATCGTCCATGGTTCTTTCCCTTCGTAAACGGACAAATATAAGGGTCAGACAGCCTCTTTCAAAAATTATTATTCCTGTTCAGGACAACAGATTACAGCAGCAAATTGAAAAGGTGTCAGACCTTATAAAAACAGAAGTCAATGTGAAGGAGATTGAATTTCTGGCACAGTCAGAAGGATTTCTTGTGAAAACAATCAAGGCAAATTTCAAACTGCTTGGTCCCAAATACGGGAAAATCATGAAAGAGGTGGCTGCGGCCATTGCAGGATTTACACCTGAGCAGATTACTGAAATTGAAACTAAAGGCTATGTTCATTGTCAGATTGCACAGCAGGATGTGACCATCGGTCTTGAAGAGGTTGAAATTACCACCGAAGACATTCCTGGATGGGTTGTGAATGTGGAAGGAGGTTTGACAGTGGCTCTGGATATCACGATCACAGAGCAACTCCGTGAAGAAGGAATTGCACGGGAGTTTATCAACCGTATTCAAAACATTAGAAAGGCAAATGATTTTGAGGTTACTGACCGGATTAATGTTTATTTTGAGCCACATCAGGAAATTTTCAGTGCAATTGATAATAATTATGAGTATATTTGCAGCGAAATTATGGCAGATAAAATTGAGAGCATTAAAGACATAAACAATGATTTATCTGTCGGAATTGAAATATTTGACAATATTGAAATTCAGGTAATAGTAAAGAAAGCAGAATAAAGGAGTCGCCATGGCAAAGAAAGAAGTTAACAACGAAAGGACTAAAATCAGATATACAGACGAAGAACTGCAGGAATTCAGGGAACTGATTTTAAGAAAACTTGAAAAGGCACGTCATGATCTGGAATTGCTCACTGATGCCTTTACAGGCAAAAATGAGAATGACACATTGGATACATCTCCCACTTTTAAAATCCTTGAAGAAGGGTATTCAGTTCTTTCAAAGGAGGAAAACAGTCATCTTGCTGCCAGACAGCAGAAATTTATCAAATCTCTTGAAGCCGCCCTGATACGGATTGAGAATAAAACTTATGGAATTTGCCGGGTTACAGGAAATCTGATTTCCAAAGAGAGACTTCGCGCTGTTCCTCATGCCACACTGAGTATTGAAGCTAAGCTTCAGCAGAAACCCGCTTCAAAATTCCCTCCACTTCCTGACAGCGTCAAGACAGATGAAGAAAACGAAGAATAAAAGTTATGTTCAAGCTTTGATTTTCAGATACTTTTTGTTTGTTGGAATCATTCTGATTCTTGACCAAATACTGAAAGTATATATCAAAACACACTATTCACTGGGTCAGGAAATGAATCTTATTGGCACCTGGTTTAAACTGCATTTTATTGAAAACAACGGGATGGCCTTCGGAATACAGTTCGGAGGTTCAGCAGGAAAGATTATACTTTCTCTGATCAGAATACTGGCAGTGATAGCAATCGGTTATATTCTTGTCAAATCCATACGCAAAAGTGAAAAAAAACTGCTCATTTTCAGCCTTTGTCTGATTATGGCCGGAGCAATGGGCAATATTTTTGACAGCGCATTTTATGGTCTGATTTTTTCAGAAAGTGACTTTCTAGTGGTTGCACAGGCTTTTCCTGAAGGTGGTGGCTACGCGGGATTTCTGCAGGGAAAAGTTGTGGATATGTTTTATTTTGATGCAAACTGGCCTTCCTGGATTCCTTGGCTTGGTGGTTCAAAAATATTCCCACTCATTTTCAATCTTGCTGATAGTTCAATTACCATTGGCGTTCTCATTTTGCTGATTTTCTATCATCGCATTTTTCCGAAAAAACAAAAATCTGCAACCCCTGCTCCCGAGTTGAACACTATCAGTGAAACAACAGAACCCGACAAAGTCTGATCCTTCAATATTCAGTTTTGAAAAAAGTTGTAATTTTATGGAAAAATTGCAACTATGAAACTTTTTCCAGCCCATGTTTATGAAAATCGTCGCAAATCATTCATGCAGAATGTTAAAAGCGGAATCGCCATTTTTTTAGGCAATAACGAATCACCGATGAATTATCCTGCTAATGCTTATCACTTTAGGCAGGACAGCACATTTCTTTATTTTTTCGGACTGAATCTTCCCGGACTTGCAGCTATCCTGGATATTGACAGACAGGTAGCAACAATATACGGAAACGATGTAAATATTGAAAACATTATCTGGATGGGACCCCAGCCGAAACTTGCAGAACTGTCAATGAAAACCGGTATCAGTATAACCAAGCCATTTTCTGCTTTTGAAGATGATATCAATGAAGCTTTACTGGCTCAGAGAAAAGTCCATTATCTGCCACCATACAGACACGACACAATGATTTTGCTCAATAAAATTCTTGGAATCCCCTTTTCTGAACTCAGAAAACAGGCTTCTGAAGAAGCAATCTGTGCTGCAGTGAACCTTCGTGAAATTAAGGATGAATATGAGATAGATGAAATGATTCGGGCGGCGGAGACAGCTTATGAGATGCATATTGCTGCTATGAAAATGGCACGTCCCGGAATGTATGAACGCGTGATTGCCGGTATGGTAGAAGGGATTGCACTCAGTGCAGGTGGATCTGTCGCTTTTCCAATCATTTGCTCAATCCGTGGCGAAATACTCCATAATCACTATCATGGAAATATAATGAACAAGGGAGATCTTCTGCTCCTTGATGCAGGTGCCGAAACAGAAATGAACTATTGCAGTGATTTTACCCGCACTTTTCCGGTGAGCGGAAATTTTTCTGAGAAACAAAAAAATATATATCAGATCGTAGTCGATGCCAACAACAAGGCCTTTGAACTGGTGAAGCCCGGAATGATTAACAGAGATATTCATCTAGGTGCAGCAAAGGTTATTGCTGACGGACTGAAAGATCTTGGGCTGATGAAAGGAAATACCGAAGAAGCTGTGGCTGCAGGAGCTCATGCTCTGTTTTTTCCACATGGACTTGGACATATGATTGGACTAGATGTACACGATATGGAAGATTATGGAGAAAATTTCGTTGGATATGACAATGAAATTACACGTGCCAGCCAGTTTGGAACTGCTTATGTCAGGCTTGGAAAAAGACTGAAAGAAGGATTTGCCCTGACAATTGAACCTGGAATCTATTTTATCCCAGCATTGATTGAACAGTGGAAATCCGAGAAAATGCATGAGGCATTTATCAACTACTCAGAAGTGGAAAAGTATATCGGCTTTGGCGGAATCCGTCTTGAAGATGATGTGCTTGTTACAGATGGAGGAGGAAAATATATTGGCCCCAGACTACCCATCACAGTGAAGGAAGTTGAAAAGGTCATGGACAGATAGCGTTCTGTTTTTTCTTAATCTCTCATAACTTCTGAAGACGAATATAGGCTCTTTGTGTTTTGTTATTTCCCGGAAAATAAAGAAATTACAAATGAGGTTAAGAATTTATTTTGAGTTTGTCCACATAATTATTAATTGTTTATTTTTACTCTCACTTTGGTGATGAAATTATAAAAAATTAAATATATGAAACTTTCTGAAACAAAAATCATGTGGAAGAGTGTCCCCGCTTTCATTTTCTTTATGTTGTTTTTTTAAATGTAAATTCTCAGATTGGAGGCATTTCAGTATCCAAAATCAGTACTTTCTGTGTGGATGTGATTGATAAAAAACACATTGAATTTGAACCTGCTGTTGGATTTTAAGTATCCAAAAAATTCTGGGACAATACAGGATATCTGAGGAATATGTTTCTGACACCAGACAGTTCAGCACGAACAACTGAGATGGCATTCAGGCTCACATATGGGTTATGAGATTGCTTTGAATTTGGTGCCACAGTGGAATCAGATATGAATAAGAGTGATATTGGAGTGAAGTATATTCTGTTTCACAATGACCGTATGTGTATAGCTGCAATTTCTGGAATTTCATTGCCAATGGGAAATGAATTCAGAGGCAGTGTGATGCAGCCTTCTGAATATACATCATCAGAAGGAGCAGATATTGTCCTGTCAATGCATACTGCTGAAAATCTATGTCTTGACTTGAATATTCAGGGGCATACATATCTGAAAGAAACCCTGTATGGGAGTAAAGATCACTATTATATAAATGCAGATGCGGGATATTTTCTGTTTTCCAAACAAGTGCAAGTGGTTGCATGAATCGGTTATTCACATCTTCGTATTCAAAGTCACAATCAATCGTTGCGTACAGTATATCAGGGAATCACACTTGAAACCCGAGAGCAGCATATTGTGGTCATCAGCTGCCCTTATGATATCCTGGGCAAGAATTCAATAAAATCGGCGAGGATCAGTGTGGCTCTGACATTATCGTTTCAGTAAGCCATAAAACAGCACATTCAACAGTTCTTCAATTCTGTTGTTAATATCAATTTCAATCTGTTTGTTGAAAAAGGGAATTTCCAGTCCCCGCATTGCAGACATAATTGCCTGGGCAACACTGTCTGTGTGTTCAATATGAAAGATATTTCTTGAACGTCCATCTTCCAAAATTGAGATGATCAGAGCAAACTCTTCTCTGTCGTATGATGCTCTCAGATGTTCAACAAACGGGATCCCTTCAAAGCTGTCATCATACATTGTATTGTAGAAATTGGAAACAGTTCGGATCTTTTCCATTCTGGAAGAAAGATACAGGCGTAATTTCTGCTGAGGATCAGAAGTTGTGCTTATGATTGTTCTCAGGTCTCCCATCAAGGTCTTGAATTCACTCTCTATCACGGCCCTGAAAATATCTTGCTTGTTTTTGAAATAATAATACACCGAACTTTGCCCCCTGTGGCACAAACGGGCAATGTCTTCAATATTTGTTTTTCTGAATCCGTGTTTTCCGAAGATAGTGCGGGCTGCATCGATAATTTGCTGCCTGGCTGTCATCTGATTGTTTTCTGGCTCTTCTTTTTTCATAATTGCTGATTATACAATAAATTCGTGATCTGCATTCCATGAAAATGCTTTGATACGTTTGTCTTGATTGATGCATTCGGTATTGTGCTTTTGAATTTCACTGAACAGATGTTGCTTCTGTTCATCGTCGGAGCATTGAATTAGAACTCCGCTGCTGTATCCCGGCCATACCGAAGTGTTCATTCTGGGATCAGCATCTGAAGATGATGAAAGCACTTGTTCGCTTACCTGATAATCCTTCAGCCCGATTTGTTTGATTGTTTCAAGAATAATATCGAGCTGACTGACATTTACTATGAGATAAATGATTTTCATTTTTTGTAGTGTTGGATTTTATTTGTTATTGAAGAGATTTTTTAAGTTTTCGTGCTTCAAACGAAGCATAAACAACAGGCACCAGCACTAGTGTGATCAGGGTGGAGATAAGGAGACCGCCGATCATCGTTATTCCTAAGGGCGACCAGACTTCATATCCCATTGTTTTATTCAGTGCCATGGGTACCATTGCAAGTATTGTTGTCAATGTTGTCATTAATACAGGCCTGAGTCGTGATCTTCCGGCTTCAAGAATGGCATCTGAAACCGAAAGTCCTCTAGCTCTCAGCAGATTGGTGTAGTCAATCAATACAATACCATTGTTGACAACAATTCCCATCAGCATAATCATTCCCGAGAAGGTGACAATATTCAGACTGAGTCCGGTTATGAGAAATGCAAGAATAACTCCTGAAAATGTAAAAGGCACTGAGAAAAGGATTATAAATGGACGAAGGAGGGATTTGAATAGGGCAGCCATGATCATAAACACAAGCATCACGCCGATAAGCAGAGCTATGCTGAGGTTGGCAAATGATGATGTTTGTTCTGACCACTGACCGCCCAGTTTTACATCTATTGAGGGGTCTATATTGATGTTTTCAAGAAGCCTTTCAACTCTTCTGCCGGCTTCTCCAAGTGAAATATTTTTTGGCAATGCAGAAATGGTGAACACCCTTTGCTGACTTTCACGGCTGATCTCCTGATAACCACTTCCGGGCTCTACACTTGCAACATCTCCCAACCTTATTTGTTGTCCGTACAAAGTTGTCAGTGCAATGTCGTTGAGACGAGATACAGAATTTCTGAATTCTTCCGGGTATCTTACAACAATTTCCATGTCCTCGTCATAGATGGTTACTGATCCACTTTCACTACCATAAAGGCTTTGTCTGATCTGCATGGAAATCATGAGATTGTTAAGCCCCATTGATGCTGCCTTGACGGGGTCTATTCTCAATAAGAACTCGGGCTTGTTGCTTCCTGATGGTATTTCGATGCCTGTAAAACCGGGGTCATTTTGCATTGAATCAACGATCATACGGGCAGTTTCATCAAGCTTTTCCAGATTATTGCCAAAAAGTTTAATCTCAACGGGTTTGGTATTTCCCAAAACGATTGAAGCCAGAAGACTGCCTCCGCTGATTCGGTATTTACTCACTTCAGGCATGGATGACAGAATCTCTTCGAGGGCAAATGCAATGTCTGCGGATGTCCTTTCTCTTTCTTCAGGAAGAGTTAATCTCATACCTATGGAGGCAAAATTCTTTCCTTCGGGAAACCCAACAGATGAAAGTAGCCCTTTTTCTGTCTGTCCTGCAATGATATATGTAGAAATGACTTCGGGAACCTTATCATGAATTTCCTTTTCTACTTTCATGGCAATCTTTTCAGTTTCAGCCACACCCATTCCTTCTTCTGTTTCAATGGCAATAATCACATCTCCTGTATCAAAACTGGGGAGGTAGTCGGTGCCGATGAACCGAACTAGCCAGAGGGTCAATCCGAAAAAAGCTACTGCACTAATAATTGTGATTGTTTTGTGCCGTATGCTCCAACCCAGAATTTTTCTGTATCTATTTTCAACATTTTGAAAAACTTTCTCGCCACTTTGATAAAAGCGGTTTCCTGATCCCCTAATGTTTCTGCGGATAAAAACTGATGAAAGCATGGGTGTGAGAGTGAGAGCTGTTAATAGTGACGTAAGAAGCGTTGCAATAGTGATGACTACCAACTGCTTGAACATGATGCCTACAATTCCTCCCACAAATAGCAGGGGGAGAAAAACCGCGATGGTAGTAAATGTTGATGCAGTAATTGCGAGTCCCATTTCTCCTGATCCAAAAACAGAAGCTTCGCGTGGTCGAACCCCCTTTTCAATGTGTTTTGATATATTTTCCAGAACCACTATGGAATTGTCAACAACCATACCCATGGCAATTACCAATGACATTAGCGAAAAAATATTGATGGTATAATCAAACAACCAGATAACTACAAAAGCTACAATAAGAGAGAAAGGAATTGACAGAATAATTATAACACTGCTTCTGATTCTTCGGAGAAAAATAAAGACAACAAGAATGACCCATAAACCACCCCACCAGACTGTGGATACCAGATTGCTGAGGGTAATGTTGATCATGTCAGCAGTGTTGAAGATCTCTGTGGTTTTTACATCTTTGGGAACCATTGTTTTTATGGTTTTCAGTTCCTGTTGCAGTGCATTATATGTCTCAAGGGTGTTTTTGCCTGTTTGCTTCTGAATAAATATGGCTATAGATCGCTTGCCGCTGCTTCTGACCACTTCTTCTTTCTGCCTGAATCCTTCATAAATTGTTACAACATCTCCCAGTTTCACAACCCTGTTTCCAAAGTGGGTCAAAGTAAGATTTTTGATATCTTCGATGGAGTTGATGAGAGATGGTGCTCTCACAGAAAGGTCATAACTGCCTGTTTTTACATTTCCCCCAGGTATGCTTATCTGTTGTGCCTGTAATAATGTTGTGATTTGTTGTATTCCAATATTATATGCAATCAGTGCAGAAGGGTCAACATCAACAAAAATTCTTTTCTCAGGATCGGCAATTGGAAAGACAGTACCAACTCCATCAATTCTTCTCAATCTTGGTGCGATGATGGTGTTGTAAATATGTCCAAAATCCTCATAGCTCTCCTCTGCACTTACTGTTAGTGCGGCAACGGGCAACATGGAACTGTTCACTTTCATGATGAAAGGAGGCTCAGCAGATGCAGGAAGATCGTTTTTAATAATTTCTAAAAGGTCTCTCACATTATTTGCTGCTTCTGAAATATCTGATCCCCATTCGAACATGAGAGTGATTATGGAAACATTTTCCCTGCTTTTTGATGTGATTGTCCTCAGATTAGGCGTTGTTGATAAAACCATTTCGATGGTGGCAGTAAGCTGAGTCTCAACATCTTCAGGAGAAGCCCCTGGATATATTGTAATGATAGTAAGAGTGGGGAAGTCAATATCGGGCATAACATCTCTTGGCAGAGTCCTGTATGCAATAATACCCAGAACCAGCAGGGCAATGAAAACCATGGAGATGCCGATGGGGTTGTTGACACTTGTTTTTGGCAGATTCATAGTTTCTGGATTATTTCATAATGGTTTTTACAGGCATCCCCTCTGTGAGTTGCGATTTTTTTGAAATAATAATCTCCGTTCCGGGGTCAATTCCAAGCACAATTGCATATTCGCCACTTAAAGCAAGTCTTTGTATTTCAACCAGATGCGCAGTCCCCTCATTGACTGTCCATACATATTCTTTGTTTTTTCTGCTGACAATGGATGAAAGAGGAATGCTACAGCCGGCCTGTTCCATACCATGAATAAACACTCTTGCAAACATCCCCGGCTTGAGATCAGTTCCGGGATTGGGGACAATCACCTCGACGTCAGTGCTTCTGGTCATAGTGTTAAATACTGGATAGATTAGTCCAACTTTTCCAGACCACATTTTTTCAGGCCATGCATCACATCGGATTTCAACAGGAGTTCCTGATTTTACCTGGGATATCAGCTTTTCGTTTAGTGAAAATTTTACAACTATGGGATTCAGCTGCATCAATTTCAGAATGCCGTTTTGAACTGTAAATGATTTGTCTAGTGACGGAATAAATGAAAAATTTTCTCCTTCCTGAACAAAAATATCAGACACAATCCCGTCAAATGGAGCTGTGATTTCAGTATTGCTTTTTACCAGTTCATATTTTGCCTTAGCAGCTTCATATTGTGCCTTTACATGATCAAAATCCTGTTCGCTGATACTTCCTTTTTCCATGAGCCTGGATACCCGTTCAAAATCCTTTTCGAGAGTACGGTATTCCACTTCAGTCATAAGTAGCATTTCGGAAGACATGCTGACCAGCAGAGTACCTTTTTTTACATATTGTCCTGGACGACAGTATATTTTTTCAATTCTTCCGGGAATTGAAGATCCCAAATTTGCTTCTTTGTTGGAATAGCAAGTACCCGAAAATTCAAGTACATTCTGATATGATGTTTCAGTTGATATGACTGTGCTTACTATTAGTGTTTCCTCTTCAGATTCAACTGAACTGTTATCATTGCTGCAGGCAGAAAATAGTATTAGTACTGTAAAAAGAATATTAATTAAGCTGATGTTCATTATTTTACTCCTCCCTGATTTTGTAAGGCTGCAATTTTTTGAATATTCATGATTTTATATCTGTATGCGGCTTTTGACTCTATGTATTTGGCAGCAGCTTCCTGCCACATAACCTGTGCTTCAAGAAATTCTGAAAGTTTACACATGCCCTCATCCCATTTGTCAGTCATAATTTTCAGATTAATTTCTGCCAGTTCAAGCGACTTTCGCTCCATTTCAAGTTCTTTCCAGGCTTCATTCAGCTCATTGACAGCCATTTCAATCTGAAGTGCAATCAACTGACGAGCATTTTCCAGTTCAAGCTGAGAAATTCTGTATTGACTTCTTGCGGCATTCATGGTGTGTCTTCGTTCTCCCATGTGAAAAATGGGAACACTCATCATAATTCCAATGTTGTAGTCTCCTCCGAATGTTTCAGTAAACCCCTCATAAGGATTGGGATTAAAATAAAGATAACCTCCGGTGATTCCTATATCTGGAAGAAATCGGGATTGCATAATTTTCACACCTGCATCAGAAAGGAGTACGCTTTGTTCAAGCATCTGAAGCTCGGTACGGTTGGTTGTTGCTGATTGAATCAGTTCAATTGTCTGCACAGGGAAGTAATCTGCAGGGATAATAGAGTCTTCAGGGGTAAAATATGAATCAAGCGGGAACCCCATTTTCTGGCAAAGGGCTTTTCGTGTCAGCCGAATACCATTTTCAAGGCGAAAAATATTCAGATCTGTTTCGTTGAGCTTGATGGTCAGTTTCAGATAATCATTGCCAAGAACTATGCCTTCTTCCAGGTATGAATCAACTTCAATTCTCAATGCATTTATCAGGTTTCTGTATGCCTTTGCCAACTTCAGCTGTTCCTGGAGTGTAATCAGTTTCCAATAGAGCTCTTCAACTTCTATCATCAGCTGCTCCTGATCCATGCTGAGTTGCATCTCCGAGACCTTCACAGTGATTTGTGACATGCGGTTCAGTTGTCTGATTTTCCCACCCATATACACTGGTTGGGTAAACCCGAGATTCAACATATAGTTGTTTTTTGTTCCAAAACTCATCTGATCTGCCGGAAGCCATGCATATTGAAGAAATACAGGATTGCCGTTCACGTCAGAGACAGGCATGCCCGTAGAGGGATTGATCACAAATGCTTCTGACATGAACGCCGGGTTATATAATAAATCCGGATTGATAGCACCGGTTGACGGATCATAAAATGTTGCAGGCAAGACAGGAATTGCAAGATCATTGGCAAACAACTGAAAAGGTTTGTTCATTCTGATGTATGATCCGCTAAGAGAAACGGAAGGGAAATATTGAGTGTAGGCTGCTTTTTTCAGTGCTGCGTTCTGAATGATCTTTTCCTGCCTGATTTTCAGGTTCAGATTGTTCTCAAGTGCAGCATCCTTGCACTGCTGAAGTGAAAGCGTCTGTGCAAATTGAAACAGAGAAATGAATAGCAGAAAAATAGAAATCACTGCCCTGACTGATTTCATATAAATTGGTTTTAAATTTGATCTGACAAAAATATAAAAAATTTCTAATATTACAATTTTATTTTATAGTAAGAATTAGAATAATGAATATAAAATAACAGATATACAATTAATTAAGTAATTTGATAAAATAACATAAAATATCAAATATTCAGTTTTTATTTATGTTTATGAAAAGAATGAATAGCAAATAAACCTCAAATCTTTATATCTATAGTTGAAAGTTGAATGGTTGAATTAAAGCAATAATAATGAATCAGGTGGTCTTTTTTAAAGTCAATTTTAGTCCACCTAAAAGTCAACCTGAAAACTGCATTATATTACCTTTTTTTGCTTCTTAAGGGAAACAAAAAAACGCCGAAAGCGTTTATATTCAGAGCCTTGCAGCTTTTGGCTTTATTATCTTGCGGAGAGAGAGGGATTCGAACCCCCGGAGGTGTTACCCTCAACGGTTTTCAAGACCGCCGCAATCGACCACTCTGCCATCTCTCCGCGGCAAAAGTAATACTTTTTTTTAATTCTGAGAATTTTTTTTATTGAGTTATGATATTATTGACACGAAGATAGTTGTATCCTTCAATGCTTTTGAAGAACGATTCTCTTTTTGCTGCTTCGGATTTTGTTTGAAACTTTTCAGTATAAAACAACACCCAGGGTCTGTAGGCTTTTGTAGATCTTAAATTTTTTATGTATGGGGATAACCTGTAATTGATCAGGATCTGTGCTTTGCCATAAAGCGTAGTTAAGTCATAAATATTTTTTCATTATATAGTGTTGTTTCTCTTTTTTTGAGGGAAATCAAAATTGAGACAATGTCCATTGTAATAATCACGCTTCCTGCAATAAATATCCACCATTGAAAATGAGGTGGAATATATAGTTCAGATAATTTTGATCCCTCAGAAACCCAGGAGAGCAGGAATATTTCTTTCAAGGAGCAGAATGATTTCAGGAAAAGAACATAATCAAATACAAAAGATACTATTACAAGAATACTACCTGCTGAAAAGAGCATCCAGTCACGGATACGTAAACTTGCCATTCCGGTTTTCTGTTCTTTCAGTAGTAAAGCAAATGCAAGAAATATCATAAGTGATGAACAGATAAGAGGTGCGATTACAGGCTCAACACATGGATAGGGGATAAGAAACAACAAATCCCAGTCAGTGAAAGTGAGTGGTCAACCAAGTATAATTTTCAGAAATACATAATAAAATTTATTCCGGACCGCAAAAGAATAAATAAACCAGGCAAAACGTTGTGTTTTGCTTTTTCCGGAGAGTAATGCAACAGTTAATAGCATTACTATTGTTGAAAGTTCTCTGAAAAATTATGTAGCTGCCAGATGATTTCCAATGCTTTTCATTGGAAACGCAAAACCGTTAGGATAAAACATTGCTCTGAGATAAACAACAACTGAGCTTTCAACAAAAGCCATGGCGATAGAGTACAACTTAACACATATCAGAATAAATCAAAGATTCTGTTTCATATATTAATTCGTTACTGGTTTTGACAACAGACAACGACAAAACAGAATAAAATTTCGATGAAAGAAAATGATAAATCGGCTACTTTCTGAATTTCTTCACAAACTCTTCAACCTCACTAACACCCCCCTGATAAATCAAATATCCGTTATATGGCTCGCGGTCTGTGATTTCATCATTGACAGACGTTAGCATAAGTTTTTTTACTTCTTCAGGGTCGTCAGTCTGGCCAAGCACCCAGCCAAGTTTGATGTATGCTGTTTCGGGTATCATGTTCCATGCAGGGATAATGCCTCTTTTCATCATATCACGCCCTGTATCATAGACATTCATATGAGCATAGCCCCACAGTGTCTGAACTGACATATACATATGAACTCCTTTTTCATGAGCTCTTTCAATGGCAGGATATAGTGGTTTGTTCACATGACCCAGACCGGTACCGGCCCAAATAATCCCTCTGTATCCCAGATCAACAAGTGCGTCGATGATATCGGGGTTCATGTTGGGGTAATAATACAAAATTGTGACTTTATCTTCAAAATATGGAAGAATTTTCACATTTCTGTCTTTCCTTCTGTGCTTGTAATTCTCTTTGAGGGGAACTACGCCCTTACGGGTAATGGTTGCAGCAGGAATATCACCGATTGTTCTGAATGTAGATCGGTAGGATGAGTGCATTTTACGTACTCTGGTTCCTCTGTGCAGAAATCCGTATTCATCAGAAGTGGGACCAAACATGCATACCATCACTTCAGCAATATCTCCCATCCCTGCAGCTGTCATAGCATGCATAAGGTTCAGTGCAGCATCAGAACTGGGTCTGTCAGATGATCTCTGAGATCCCACAAGAATAATAGGAACCGGGGAATCCTGCACCATAAATGTTAAGGCTGCGGCAGTATGTGATAAGGTATCAGTTCCATGACCGATGACTATTCCGTCAATTCCGTTTTTAATTTCTTCACCGATGGCAATGGCTAGTTTTTTATACTGTTCGGGACCCATATTTTCACTGAATACAGCAAACAGTTTTTCAGTAGTGAGGTTACAGATATCTGCCAATTCTGGCACAGCTCCATATAATTCCCCCGGAGTGAAAGCTGGAATAACTGCTCCTGTTCTGTAATCCAGACGTGATGCGATTGTACCACCAGTTCCAAAAAGTTTCACTTTTGGCAAGCCTTCGGTATATGGAAATTCTTTTTCCGGGATTTTATAGTTGGCTTTTTTATAGCCCGTTTCTGTCATCTCAAGGACTGTTTTTACATCAATTCCAACATTATATCCGGTAGCAATTTTCAAAACCACATGAAAATCATCATCATTTTCACTGCGTGGCAAAATGGTTCCTTTGAAATCTCCACGGGTTGTTGTAATGTCTGCCTGACTCCAAACACGGACATTGAATTTTTTAAGTGTCTCCAGTGCGTGTCCTTTATATCCTTGAAAAATATCTTCGCTCATAATTCAGTTTCTTGTGTTAAGAGTTTTTTACTTTTTCAGCCAAATGGTTCAGTGCAATATTCCCAAGTGCTATCGGGAGGAGTTGTCCCATTACCCAATCAGTAACTTTAACAGGATCAGGTTTTTTTGATATTTTTAAAAATTTGTCCTTCAGAAAAGGTATCTTTGAAAGAATCTCATCTTGGGTGTACTGTTTAAATTTGATTGTATCCAGAATGCTTTCAAAATCCATTTTTGGATAATGATACAATACTTTTAGCATACGTGGTGCCAATTCAATATGAATGCTCTTTTTCTGAAGAAACTCAAGAAGAAGATAGACCTGTTCATAGCTGAAATCTTTTCCTCGCTCAACAGTACCTTCGGTATGTTTCATGTGTTGTCCGAAGAAACGACCAAGCCAGCGGGGATCAATTCCAAGTTGTGATATAATTCTTTCAAACAATGGGAACAGATTTCTCTTGAAGATGTATGTGTCGTTTGATTCGGGCACATTCCACTTCCTGAGTTGACGGTATCTTTCAATTACATCCTGCGGGAGATTTTCTGCAAGACTTGAAATATATTTATCCTCAAGCGGTATGGGAGGGGAATCAGTATCAGGATACATTCTGTCGGCACCTGGCAACACACGTTCAAAAATTGTTGTTCCGTCTTCAAAAGATTTTCTTGTTTCATTGGGAACTCCGGCAAATGCCATTTTACATCTTTCCTCAATGGTTTCAAGCGCAGTTTTAATATCATCTTCAGGCCCCCAGAATACAATCTGTGCATCAAGCCCGGAAGCACCAAATTCTTTTGATAGTGAATTGATTTCCTCATCAGTGATTAATTGCTCTAAAGCTTCTGTACTTGTCATGTTCGGTTTTTCGATACAGGCAATCACCTTCAGCCTGTCAGATATCTCATTGGCAAAACAGAACCCCGGCTGTGTAAAATGTGAAAGAATTCCTGCAAATCCCTTCAGGTTTACAGCATAAATTTTATAGCCATGATCTTTAAACTGTAATATAGAAGGATTTGAAAACCTGTTAAATGAAGTTTCTTTGTATTCAATACTCCATTGCTCAATCTCTTTGATTCTGCTTTTCAGGATCTCCCTGATCTGCAATAATGACCATTGTCTGAAGCATTCATTATGTGTAAGTTCAGGAATCCATTTTGTATGTGCAACCCCTTTAATTTCAACACGGGTGCCTCCTCTACAGCTGACATTGACATCCTGACGTCCTGCACCCATGCCTGTTCTTACAAGACCTGTGCTTCTGTTAAGAAAACGAATATAATCACAGGCTTCCTTCACTTCATCGGGATTCACCATGTCTGGATAGGTGACTGTTTCAATAAGAGGCATGCCCAAACGGTCAGTACGGTATATTCTCCAATGACCGATATCTGAAACTTCGCGGCAGGAATCTTCTTCTATACTCAACTGAATCAATCTCACATCCTTGTTTTTCAGATGGATGAGCCCCTCAACTCCAACAATTGCTGTACGTTGAAATCCTGTTGGTATACTGCCGTCAAGATATTGTTTTCGTGTTATGTGCAATTCCCCTACAATATTGAGTTTGCACAAATGTGAAATGATAATTGATTTTTCCAGTGCATCACTGTTGATGGGAAATGGTGGAGTGTCATCAATATCATATGTACAGGCTGTAACATTTTTAATTCTGTAAATAATATTTTTTCTTGTTTTAAATTCCATAAGTGCTGTTCCGTCATATTCACCCAATTCACTGAGAGTTGGACGCATATGTCTGATTACTTCAGCATCAAAATCCTCAGGGTCCTGATATATCCCGGCAGGACAACGGCAAAATAATTTTTTTTCAGTGAGTAATTGTTGATGAACTTCAAGTCCAGACATGAAACCTATTCTGTCATAATCAGCCTGAGTAGCCTTTTTTCTTTCAACATATCCTATGTCTTTTTTTGTTTTTTCATAGTGTTGTTTGGGGTCAAACTTTTCCATACCAGATATTCAGAATTATTGTGTTGTTCTCAATTCTCCTTTCATATACAAAAAATATGCATACAAGGGATAAAACCGGCACAAACTTACACATTATTTTCAATTCCTGAATGAAAGTTTTTCAGCATATTATTAACAGCATTGAAAAATTCAAACCAGCAACAATGAATTTTTAGGACCTTCAAGAGTTTGAAAATCATATGAATTTTAGTAAAAAAAAGAAAAAAAATTTGTTTTTTCACCTAAAATAGTTGTATATTAGTAGCCAATTTTTAAAAAAATCAACCCTATGAGCAAAAAATTATTATTCAGTGTGTTTTTCGCACTTGCCGTTGTCATGTTTTTTTCATCATGCAAAGAAGATGATCCTGACGGGGCACCAGATGTTCCAACAGGGATAGTCAAGGGACAGGTTCTTGCAGAAAACGGAACCACTCCTCTGCCAAGTGTTAAGGTATTTGTAGATTTTGAAGGAGAAATTTACTACACTCAAACCAATTCAAAAGGTTATTTCATCCTTGAAGCTCCTGCCGGAGAGCAGGTTATCAATTTTCAATCAGGTCGTGGAACTATTTTCCGCAGTCAGGTAACTGTGACTATTGAAGAAAAAGGAATTGTTGATATTCCCGGAGGGAATGTTCGTCTTACGCAGGTTGCTGATCTTGCCTACATTTCAGGAGCCTTTGATCAGATTGAAGCAATCCTTATTGATTCGCTGGGCTACACTGCTACTCAGCTTCAAATTTCAGATCTGGCTAATCTGACAACCCTTGAGCAGTATTCTGCAATATTTCTTAATTGTGGCAAGCCAGAAGTTCTCGACTCACTCCATTATGCCAATCTGGAAGCATTTGTCCTTGGTGGAGGTTCTCTGTATGCATCAGATTGGGCTGTTGAATATCTCACAGGAGACGATGCTATGTTTAGTCCTTCTCCTGACAGGCATTCTTTTGTCCCTGTTGCTCCAAACCAGAAGACATGTACGCCACGAACAGGAGGTTTCATCCCTGATGATGAACTATGTACAATGAAGGAAGGTGCATCTTTTATGTGTACAGATGCAGATGTTGTTGCTAATGATATTCAGGTATATCTTGGAAAAACTCAAGTTGATGTTGAATATGATCTCGGTGGTTGGGATGTTATTAAAGTGTTAAGTAATGAATGGGAAGTGCTCATTGAAGACAATAACTTCGGTTATGGACCATTGGCTGTTCGCAGAGCATACAATGCCACAGCTAAAAGTGTCAAAACCCAGGCAGAACAGGGATGGATCACAATTTGTCATATCCCTCCCGGAAATCCCAACAATCCCATCACAATTACCATTTCTATCAATGCATGGCCTGCTCATCAGGCTCATGGCGACTACATGGGACCATGTGAGGGGACAGGTGGTCAAATTCTTTACACTACTTTCCACAACCATCCTTATGGACATACTGACGAAGATATTGAGAAAATACTTGAATATTTCATTATCAATCTGTAAAAACATTTCAACGACTTAAAAAAGAGCTGCACGATGTGCAGCTCTTTTTTATTTGTATTATTTTTGCACTTTCCGTGGTTTTTTTATGGAGTTAAATATTTTTAATGCGGTTATTATTTTTATTACTGGTATCGGAGTTGGATTTATCAATACACTCGCTGGAAGCGGATCACTTATTACACTTCCCCTGCTGATTTTTCTCGGAATGGATGCTGGAGTTGCAAACGGGACAAACCGGATTGCCATTCTGCTTCAAACATTAGTAGGTTTGCTTACATTTAAAAAGGAAAAAACTCTGGACACCCGTTCAGCGTTCAGACTCAGCATTCCTGTAATTCTGGGAGCTATTCCCGGAACATTTATTGCAACACAAATCCCCTCAGTCTATTTTGAAAAGGTGCTTGGGGTCCTTTTTATTCTGATGACCCTATTGATGATTTTCACACCCAAAAACTGGAATAAGAAGTTTCAACTTGGTGAATCATTTCACATTCGTCCACTTCATTATGCGATTTTCTTTCTGATAGGAATTTATGGAGGATTTATTCAGGCGGGAGTTGGAATATTCATCCTTTTTGCCCTTGTGATGGGACCCGGTTTTGATCTGATCAGGGCAAATGCCCTCAAACTTTTTCTCACATTTATTTTTACACCGGTAGCAATTGTTATTTTCTGGCAGAGCAAACAGATTGACTTTGTCATCGGACTTATTTTGGCATCGGGAAATATGCTGGGTGCTTTTATTGCAGCTAAAACAGCAATTAAAACAGGAGTTGGTTTTATTAAGTGGCTTATTATTGCTATGGTTCTGTTTTCTGCAATACAATTTATTTTCTTCCGTTAAATAGTGTCCGATTTTTTTTATATTTTTGCAAATTATAAATTTACATCTACTCATGACATTCAATACCAGATATGGCACCAATTTCGTCTCTTCTGTTCTTAGTATTGGACTGGTATTATTTCTCCTGGGTTTGATTGGAGTAATCATGTTACATGGAGGCAGACTGGCAACTCATGTCAGGGAAAATATTGTCATGACGGTGATGCTCAACGACAGTGTGAGAGAAGCAGAGATCTTTAATCTTCAAAAAAGTCTTGATTCAAATCCCATGATACTTTCCACAAAAATGGTATCTCCCGAAGAAGCAGCAAAAAGACTGATCAGCGAGACAGGCGAAGATTTTGTTACCTTTCTTGGATATATTCCTTTGCCTCCCTCAATTGATGTTCATGTGAAATCTGAGTTTGCAAACAGAATATCTCTTGAGCAGCTTGAATCACAACTCAAGCAACAGCAAATAGTTAAGGATGTTTATTTTGATAAGGATCTGACAGATGTTGTTAACGACAATGTTGCCCGCATTTCTGCAATTATCGGATCAGTGGCACTGCTATTACTCATCATTAGTGTTGTTCTCATCAACAACACCATGAGATTGCACATTTATTCAAAACGTTTTCTGATCAAGAGTATGCTCCTTGTGGGTGCCACCCACTCTTTTGTTAGAAAACCATTTCTTGGAAGGGCCTTATGGATCGGAATTGGAGGGGGAATCCTCTCAGTTC
The DNA here is from genome assembly GCA_964428185.1 of uncultured Bacteroidales bacterium. Lineage (GTDB taxonomy): Bacteria > Bacteroidota > Bacteroidia > Bacteroidales > DTU049 > CAYMAZ01. Next base: position 5,076 of record CAYRXH010000017.1, on the reverse strand, counting down.
TTCTGCTGTTGGCAAGTATATCCTTTTTTCAGAAACAAATTCCCGCCCTCAAAGCAATTTTTGAACTTGATAAGTTTGCTTTTCTTTTGCTTCTCATTGTCATTGCAGGAATTATGATTTCTTTGATATCTTCAATGATAGCGGTGAGAAAATATGTGAAACTTGATCAGGATAGTTTATATAAATAACCGATAACAATGAAACCTCAGAAACCACAGCAATCGAAGCATCAACAGGTAAAACCAGCTGAGCCCAAAAAAGATTTTCTTTTTTCAAGAATCAACTATTATATCATCATTGCCGGTCTATTGTTTATTGGCATTGGATTTGCCCTGATGGTAGGCGGTGGCAGCGATGACCCAGCCGTTTTTAATGAAGCAATTTTTAACACACAAAGACTGACAGTGTCCCCGTTGTTGCTCATGATTGGTTATGCTCTTCCTATTGTGGCAATTTTTTACAGGAAACCTGAAAAATAAGATGCAGAATAATTTGCATCAGTAATATTTTTTTATTAATATTGCATAAATTTTCTTTAAATTTTAAACCATTATATTTTTCTATTCATCACATTCACCTGAAACCTTTATTAATTTTAATATTTTATTTATGAACATTTTTGTAGCAAAATTAAACTATTCAACCAGCGAAGCTGAGTTGAGAAATGCATTTGAGCAGTACGGAGAAGTCAGTTCTGTTAAAATCATTATGGATCGTGACACTGGCCGTTCAAAAGGCTTTGGTTTTGTTGAAATGCCTGATGATAATGAAGGCAAAGCAGCCATTAGCGGGCTGAATGAAACTGAACTCAAAGGTAGAGTGATTGTTGTCAAAGAAGCTGTTCCAAGAGAAGAAAACAAGGATTTCAACAGATAGATTGTTTTTTCTTTGATGATCATTAAAGAGGGTTGTTTTATGGAATAACCTTCTTTTTTTTTACCTTGTATCAGTTTGAATACTTCAAATTTCTATTAATTTTGACCACTTAATCAAAACAGTAAATGTATGGTATCAAAAATTATTGTTCTGGCTTTATATGCATTGATGATTATTATTGTGGGAATTATTGGTCTTCGCAAAACTAAATCATCAAAGGACTTTCTTCTCGGCGGAGGAAATGTTGGTCCATGGATGTCTGCATTTTCTTATGGAACAGCATATTTTTCTGCTGTATTATTTATCGGATTTGCAGGAAAGATAGGGTGGGGATTTGGTGTTTCGTCACTATGGATTGCCATTTTTAATTCCATCATTGGAGTTATGGCAGTGTGGCTGATCATGGGATGGAAAATCAAACAGGTATCAGTTCAATATAACATCAGCACAATGAGTGAGTTTCTTGAAAAAAGATACAAGTCTTCAAGCCTGAAGCTCATAGCATCAATAGTTATTTTTATTTTTCTGATACCCTATTCTGCTGCAGTATTTATGGGTCTTTCATATCTTTTTGAAATTTCCCTCGGGGTTAAATATGTTTGGGTTCTTATCGGAATGGGAATATTTACTGCAGTATATATTGTCTTAGGTGGATATAAGTCCATGGCGCTAATAGATACACTGTTTGGAATTATTATGGCTGTCAGTGTTCTGTTGCTGTTTCACTTCACAGTGGAAAAGGGTGGTGGTATTCCTAACATTATTGAATCGCTCAAATCTATTGAACCCAAGCTTGCAGCACCTGTTGGCCCTCCCGGTTGGTGGCCCCTGCTTGCATTGGTGGTTCTTACAAGTGTTGCTCCCTTTGCAATGCCCCAGTTGGTACAGAAGTTTTATGCTGTCCGAGATAGAAGAGCTGTTAAAATCGGAGCCGTTGCATCCACTTTCTTTGCAATTCTCATTGGTGGAGTGGCATATTTTATGGGATCTACCACTCGTGTATTTATCAACCCGGCCAGCAATCCTGCTATTTTCGCTGATGGGAAACCGAATTTTGATCAACTCATGCCCGAACTTCTCACAAATGTAATTCCTGCTTCAATAGGTGTGATCATTCTTTTGCTTATTCTATCTGCATCGATGTCCACTCTTGCCTCACTCGTGCTTATTTCCAGCTCTTCATTTACAAAAGACTTCTGGGCTGGATTTGTAAGAAAATCTATGTCTGACAAATCACAAACCACAATGATGAGAGTGATGAGTGCAGTATTTGTTTTGTTTGCAGTGCTTTTTGCTGCAGTAGAACTTGATGTGATTGTTGAAATTCTTGGAATTTCATGGGGTGCCATCGGTGCATTTTTCCTCGGCCCCTTTGTGTGGGGGCTTTTCTCCAAACGAACCAACAGAATGGGTGCGTTCGTTTCAGGACTGGGAGGGCTTGCTGTTTGTCTCATATTGTACTTTACAGGAATGTCATCTCCCGAGGCAGGAACCCTTGGAATGCTTTCATCGCTTGTTCTTGCCCCATTGTTCAGTTTATTTTGCAAACCTCAAGTCAGCAAATAAATTATGAGAAAAATTTTATCCCTATTTGTATTGTTATTGCTGATTTCAGCATGTGCCTTTTCACAACAGAATGATCTGGATAAAGAACAAAAAAAGTTTGGCATCACATTTAAGGGGTTTGTGAAAAGTGATTACTGGTATGACACACGTCAGGTGGTTGCTTCCCGTGAGGAGTTGTTTCTGTTTTATCCTAAGAATGTGCTTGAAGATGCAAACGGAAATGATATTAATGCCGAAGATTATGTGAATTTTAGTCCGGTAACTTCACGGCTGACTGGTGTTATCAGTACTCCTGATGCATTTGGTGCTAAAACATCAGGAATCATTGAAGCTGATTTTTCAGGGGTGACCAATGCCGATATCAACGGATTCAGATTACGTCATGCATATGGTCAGTTGAAATGGGAGAAAGCTGAGCTAATGTTTGGACAGTACTGGCATCCCATGTTTGTTCCTGAAGTGTTTCCTGCAGTTATTTCACTCAATACTGGTGCTCCGTTTCAGCCATTTATCCGGAATCCTCTCATCAGTTTTAAAAGATACTTTGGAAAGATAAATCTTCAGCTGGCTCTCATTACACAACGTGACAATTCGAGCGATGGTCCGCTGGGATACAATGCTGTGTATATGAGAAATGCTCTGGTTCCAAACGCACATCTTCAACTTCAGTTTAAAAATGATCATCATGTGTTTGGGGTGGCAGGAGACTGGAAAACACTGCGACCACGTCTGACCAACGACAGTCTTGTCATTACCGGAGAACAGATTTCATCCATGGCTGCTATGGCATACTGGAAATATTCTGCCGGAAAATTCTGCTGGAAAATGAAAACCATTTATGGTCAGAACATGACTGAGCATCTCCTGTTGGGTGGATATGCGGTACATTCCTTTGATTCCCTCACCGGAAATGAAACCTATACACCAAGCAATCATCTCTTTGTTTGGGGAAATGCTGTGTACGGAAAAAAATTCCAGACGGGCATCTTTCTCGGGTATGCCAGAAATTTGGGGACAAGCCATACGAACACCGGCAAATTCTATAGCCGTGGTGCAGACATTGCATATCTCTACAGAATCTCAACTTCCTTTTCATGGATTTCAAATTCTGTGCAGATCTCATTTGAACCTGAATATACTGTCGCTGCTTATGGAACTCCTGATGAAAACGGAATTGTTGAAAACACAAATGAAGTTGCCAATCTGAGACTTTTACTCACATTTTTCTATTTCTTTTAAACGCCTAACTGAAAACAGCCCCATATTGACTGATTTTTCAACACGTACAATTTTATCTTATTTTTTAACGTTTTTTTCGAAACCAATTATTCTTTTATTTGTATTTTTGGCAAATTGATGGAGTTTTCTTTTCTACCTAATGTATAATAAAAGCTTAGATTATGGAATCAATCATCGAACGATACGGATGTCTCACAAAAATTGAAAGTCTCTGGTGTATGGAAGAATTTGCCATTCAGGGAACATGTATTCTTGAATCCCGACAAGTATTTCCTGGGTATTACTCTCAGAACACACATCAGATCAAACCCAGACATATTTTTATAATGAGCAGGGATAAATATTCACTGGAAGAAGTTACCCGAATGACTGCCTGCGTCAGAATAAAAGTAAAGGTCCCGTTTGATGCTGCATTCTGTGAGGTCTCTATCGGCAATAAATTATGTGGTGGTGTCAGAATTACCGGAATTGAAAATTATAATATTGTCAGAGCACTTCAAAGTGCCTATCAGGAGTGTGGATTGCAACTGAAAAAAAAGGTGAAAGGCATTGATAATGAAGATGCTGTCATTAAAGTCAGAAAGTTTTTTAAACTTCAGAAAGTAAACAATAACATTTTCATTGATAAGACTCAATCAGATATCGGATACTTTGTTTTGCCCAAACAACTCAGCTGGGTCAGTTTTGAAAAAATTATCAAAACGCTGAAAAATAACTGGGACGATAATTTGTTTGACGCTGCCTTGTGTTTTATCTATGAAAATTCATCCATCATTGATATGGTCAGAATCTATTCAAGAGACCTGAATGAAGATTTCCTGGAAAAAATCAGATCTGGTTTTTTAAAATATCAGTAACCCGAGATTAACTATTTGGTTTTCTGGCAAGCAATTTTCAGTCTTGGATAATTTATTTATTATAAACCACGAATGATACGAATAATGTGGGTTTATTAGGAAAGCCGGCGCATTGTTTTCTGACATCTCTTGTCTGAAAGCAAGCTTTCGCAATCTCTGTCAGAAAACAATGGCAAACAAAACCGCAGTTTTGTTTGCGTATTCAGCCGGCTTTCCAATTCAGGTCTGTCAGACTATTTGTGCAAGAATGAACATTCATCAATACAAAAGTGGTTCAATTGTTTTGAAGCAGCAGCGAAGAGAATTTATTATCAGAAGCGGATGCTGAAAAACAATGCAATCACAACGAAGTTGTGGTTGACTGAGAGTAAGCAATTTTTTGTAGTAAAACCACATTATTTGTGTCATTGGTGAAATTTGTGGTTAAAAAAAAGATATATTTTTCACTGAGAAATTATAACTATTTTGTAAAAAAATTTTAACTTTGTGACTATGAAGAAAGGAGTTTTAATTTTTTTGGCATTGGTAATAATGAACT